>DATEML010000092.1:0-7405 GCA_035275585.1 Steroidobacteraceae bacterium
CCGAGAATCGCGGTGTTGGGCCGCGTATTGAGCGTGATGAACAGCAGGATCGAAGCGACGATGCCGAGCAGCAGCCCCGGCATGATGCCCAGCGCCAGCGTTGCGACGAACGTGAACACCAGCAGGATGCCTTCGGTGATCTTCACCTTGAACAGGTAACTGATCTCGCGCGTGTCGATGAGTCGCAACGAGGACACGATCAGGATTGCCGCGAGCGTCGCCTGCGGCAGGTAGTGAAACAACGGCGTGAAGAACAACGTCGTGACGGCGACGCAGAGTGCGGAAACGATCGCAGCCACCTGCGTCCGCGCGCCCGCCGCGGCATTCAGCGCCGAGCGCGCGAGACTTCCGGAAACGGCGTAGCCGTGCGACACGCTCGACGTGAGATTGGAGAGACCGAGCGCAGTCAACTCCCGATTCGCGTCGATGTCGTAACCGAACTTGTTGCCGAGCGACTTGCCCACGGAGATCGTCTGCGCAAAGCCGACCAGCGCCATCGTCAGCGCCAGCGGCATCAGCTGCCGCATGTCCGCCCAATGCATCGACGGCACGCTCAGGCGCGGCCAGCCGCCCGCGACCGGCCCCAGCACGCTGACTCCACGACCATCCAGCCCGAACAGATAGGCGAGGGCAGTGCAGACGACGACGAGCGCCAGCGCGCCCGGTGCCGTGGGCGCCCAACGCCTCACTGCCCAAAGCGCGACCACGCAGCCGATCGCAATCACGACGGTGATTCCATTCGCCTGACCGGCATGCGCGATCACGTCGGTCACGGTTCGGTAGATCTCGGGTTGCTGCGGCTCGCTGATCCCCAGAACGTGTTTCAGCTGGCCGAGAACGGTGATGACCGCCGCCGCGGACGTGAATCCCGCCAGCACCGGATAGGAAAGAAAGTTGACGAGAAATCCCAGGCGCAACGCGCCCATCGCCAGTTGAATTGCGCCAATCAGCGCCGTCAGCAGAATCGCCAGCGCGATGAAGTTCCCGGTGCCTGCCGTTGCCAGCGTGCTGAGCCCCAGCACGAGCATCAGCGAGTCCACGGTCACCGGGCCGACGGAAGTTTGCCGGCCGCTGCCGGCGAGAGCGTAGACGATCATCGGCAGGATGGACGCGTACAGTCCCATCGCCGGCGGCAGGCCCGCCAACAACGCGTACGCCATGCCTTGCGGCACGACCAGCGCCGCGACCGTGAGACCGGCAATGCTTTCCTGCCGCAGGCTCGCGCTTCGATAGCTTTCCGAGACCGGCATGAACCGCAGCCACCGGGCGAGGGACCGGTCGGCAGCGAGCGTGCGCTCTTTGGCCGTTTGCTCTTCGTTGCGTCGGGCGGGCGTCGCCGCCCGAAAAGCGACCATGTCGAACATCGTGTGTTCGCTGGCGGACGTCGGCGAGGGCGTGGCTTGCATCTGCAACGCCAGCTCATACGGGCCGATCCGCACGACTTCGCCGGCATTCAGCACCTGGCGGCGAATCCGTTCGGCGCCGACGAACGTGCCGTTGGAGCTGCCGAGGTCCTCGATCACGCACGTGCCGCCGTCGTTGCTCAGCACTGCGTGTTGCCAGCTCACCTGCGCATCCTGCAGGCAGATGCCACTGCCCGGATCACGGCCGATCGCGAGCGTCCCGCGCAGCGTGTAGCTGCGCTCGGCGCCGTCGGTTCCCCGGACAGTGATCCTGTTCACGGCCGATCTCGTTGGTAGGGCCTTGCCGCCATCATAGGACGGCGCGCAGGCGCTTGATACACTTGCGTGAACGCCACTAGAGCGAATCGTCATGAACGACGCGTCCAGGGGTCACACTCACTGCGCCAACTGTGGCGCGGCGCTCGTCGATCGCTATTGCGGTCGTTGCGGGCAGGACAGCCACGTGTCGCTTTCCTTCGGCCACTTCCTGCACGAGTTCGCGGAAGGGATGTTCCACGTCGACTCGTCGCTGTGGCGCACGCTGCGGGCGTTGCTGACGCGCCCGGGGCTGCTCACCGAACAGTATCTGGCCGGCAAGCGGCAGTCGTACTCGCCGCCGTTGCGCAGCTACCTGGTGATCTCGATCGTCTACTTCGTGCTCGCATCGATCTTCGCTGCGCAGGGGTCGCGAGTGATGACCACGGAAGGCCGTGAGATGCAAGCGTCCGACTGTGCGCAGCTCGCTGCCAATCCCGGCTGGATGCTGCGCTTCGTGCCGGATCTCGAACGCCGGTGCGTGCGTGCGTTGAGCGACGATCGGCGTGCGCTGACCGCGGCGTTGGAGAACCTGCTGCCGAAGGTGATGTTCGCCGTGCTCCCGCTGGTCGCGCTGGTGCAGTTCTGGGTCTTTCGACGGCAGCGCCCGCTGTATCTCGAGAATCTGGTATTCGTGCTGCATTTCCAGTCGTTCTTCTACCTCACCGGTACGCTCGCACTGCTGCTGGCGGCGGGCATCACGGCGCTCGTCGGTGCAAGAGCAATGGTCGGCGAGCTCTTCGACTTCGCGATCTATGCGTGGAGCGTCGTCTACTTGTTCATTGCCATGCGACGCGTGTATCGCACGAGCAAACTCAAGACCGTGCTGGGGCTTGCGGCGCTGGCAGTGTCGTACATGGTTTTCTATACGCTCGGCGTCGCGGTCGCGAGCATGTACGCGTTCATGCGCGTATAGTTTCGGGCGTCGTGTGCTGACAGGACGCCCATGCACATTGCTCATCACCCGATATTCATCGCGCTCTCGAGCCTGACGGCGTGGCTCGGTGCGTGGACCGCGCTCGACGTGTTCCGGCGTGTCCGCTCGCACGTCGGCGGCTGGCGGCTCGCCTGGCTGGCGGCGACGGCGGCGGCGATGGGCCTCAGCATCTGGTCGATGCACTTCATCGCAATGCTCGGTTTCAGCCCGGGCGCCGAAGTGCGTTACGACGCTGGCCGCACGCTCCTGTCGTTGCTGCTCGCAATCGCCACGACCGCATTCGCGTTCTTCTTCGCTCGCGGCGGCGGCGCGCGTCGGGAGATCATGGGCGGCATCGTGATGGGCGCCGGCATCTGCACGATGCACTACGTCGGCATGTCGGCGGTCATCACGGGTGTCACGCTGGTCAACGAGCCGGTCTACGTCGTGCTCGCATTCGTAGTCGCGGTCTCGGCGTCCACCGGCGCCTTGTTCGTCGCGAGAAGCGACACCACGTCGCTGCAGCGGGTTTTCGCGGCGGCGGTGCTCGCGTTCGCGATCGTCGGCATGCACTACACGGCGATGTATGGCGTTCGCGTGCTCCCGGGGCCGGTGTCCAATGTCGGCTTCGGGGGCATGGACTCGATGGTCCTGGCCGTCGCAGTGGCCGCCGGCACGCTGTTCATCCTGCTGCTCGCGCTGATTGCCGCGATCTCCGATCGCCGCTTCGAAGCCGTGGCGGTTCGGGAAGCCTCGCGCAGCGAGCAGCAGCTGCGCGCGATTCTCGACCATCTGCCGCTGGGCGTATTCGTTGCCGCCTCGCCTTCCGGCGAAATCCGTTTCGCGAATCGCGAGGCGGTCAGGCTCCTCGGCAGTTCCCTCGAGGGCGAGGCGCTGTGGGCGCGTGAGGGACCGCAGGGTTCCGTCGACGCCGATGGGCAACGCTTGCCGCGTGCAGACCATGTTCTCTACAGAGCCATGCAGGAGCAGCGTCGTGTCGGGCCCGAGCCGCGGGCTTATCGGCGTCCGGACGGGACGCTCGTGCACCTCGAAGTGACTGCCGCGCCGATCCAGGATCGAGCGAGTGGCGGGCGCCTCGCGGTGACGGCCTTTCAGGATGTCACAGCAAAGTTGCTCGCGGAGGAGCAAGCGCGGCAACGCGTGGCAGCCGCGCTGGCCGAGAAAACCGAAGCAGAGGCAGCGCTGATGCGCGCGCAGCGACTGGACGCGCTCGGTCGCCTGACAGGCGGCGTCGCGCACGACTTCAACAACTTGCTCACAGTCGTGATCGGCGCGCTGGACGTCATTCTTCGCAACCCCGAGAACGCGACGCGCCGTCAGCGGCTCGGCGAGGCCGCGCTGATTGCCGCCCGGCGCGGCCAGCGGCTCACCGCGCAGCTACTTGCATTCGCGCGCCGGCAGCCGCTGCAGCCGGAGACTCGCGAGCTGAACGAGCTCATTCGCCAATCGGAACCGCTCCTGCGGCGTGCGCTGACCGAGCGAGTCGCAATGACGCTGCGGTTGTGTGACGACCGAGCTGTCGCGCGCATCGATCCCGCGCAGTTCGAGGCAACACTGCTCAACCTCATCGTCAACGCAGTGGACGCGAGTGCGGAAGGCGGCGAGATCGAGCTCGAAACGCAGCTGTGCACGTTGTCGGCGGGCGAGCGCGCCGGCCTCGGCGCGGGCGAGTATCTCCGCATGAGCGTTGCGGATCGCGGGCACGGCATGAGCCCCGATGTCGCCAAGCGCATCTTCGAGCCGTTTTTCACCACGAAGCCGCCGGGCAAGGGGACCGGCCTGGGGCTGAGCCAGGTCTACGGTTTCGTCAAGCAATCGGGCGGCGAAATCGACGTCGAGAGTGCGGAGGGCGCAGGAACCCGTTTCCGGATCTACCTGCCGACCAGCGTGGCGGAGCCGGACCAGGATCACGCTACGGCCGGCGAACGCCCCGGCGTCGTGCGGCCGCTGGCGATTCTGCTGGTCGAGGACGATCTTTCGGTCGCTGCCGTCACGGAGGCCATGCTCATCGACTTCGGCCACAAGGTGCACCGCGCGGCGAACGCCGACGAGGCATTGCGCGTCCTGTGGTCCGAGGCGGAGCTCGACGTCCTGTTCTCCGATGTCGTCATGCCCGGCAGCATGAACGGCGTCGATCTCGCCAGGCAGGCAGTCGCGCAGCGACCGCATCTGAAGGTGCTGCTGACCTCCGGGTTCGCAGGCGAATCGCTCGATGAGTGGCTCTCGCAGGGCGCCTGGCCATTCCTCAGGAAGCCATTCCTGTCGACGGAGCTCGCGGCAGCGCTCGCGAACCTCGATCCCGAGCCGCACGACGATTCGCGCGCGGGCGCACGCTCGGACGCACGAGGCTGACAAATCTATAGATCCGCTACGCGGTGCTCCGGCTCGGCGCGCCAGTGTCAGACAAGACGCACCGGCGCGCGCGGTGGTAGATTCGGGCGACTATTGGGGGCACCGTTCCTCAGGGGGAATTCCATGAGTCGCTCGAAGAAGCGTAGTGACGTCGCAGCTGGCGTGGCCGCGGCCATCGGCATGATCGTGTGCAGCGGGTCCGGCGCCGAAGGCGCCGCGTCGCTCGTCGGCTCCAAGGTCGACAACTTCATGCTGGCGGACCAGACCGGCATGGGCCACGAGCTCTACTACTACACGGCGAGCCCGGCCATCGTCCTGGTGTCCTCCGCGGACGGCGACGCAGTCTCGGCGCGGGCCGCCACGGCGCTCGGCAAGGTGCGCGATGCGTTCAAGGGCCGGAACGTCGAGTTCATGATGCTCGACTCGTCGCTGAATTCGCCGCACGACAAATTCGTCGGCACGCCCGGCTCGGCCGATCTGCCGGTGCTGGCGGACGAGCTGCAGCTGGTTGGCCGCGCGCTCGGCGTCGCTACGACCGCGGAAGCGTTCGTGGTCGAGACCAAGACCTGGACCCTTGCCTACCACGGCCCGATCGACGACTCGTTCGCGCAGAAGAAGAACCGGAAAGCCACTCTCACCGCGGCGCTCAACGCCGTACTCGACGGCAAGCCTGTGCCCGTGAGCGAGGCGGCAGTGAAGGGCACGCCGGTCGACTTCCCGGATCGCCAGCACGTCGCCGAATTCGCGAGCATCGACTATGCGACGCAGGTCGCGCCGATCCTCGCCGACAAGTGCGTGGTGTGCCACACGCAGGGCGGTCTCGGACCGTTCGCGATGAACAGCTATGACATCGTCAAGGGCTTTGCGCCGATGATTCGCGAAGTGCTGCGGACCCAACGCATGCCGCCGTACCACTCCGATCGTCATGGCGCGCTCTGGACCGACGACATGCGGCTCACGGGCGCGCAGGTGAAGACGATCGTCAATTGGGTCGAGGCGGGCGCGCCGCGCGGCGCAGGTCAGGACCCGCTGCCGGACGCCGCCAAGCCGGCGCCGAAGTGGCCGCTCGGCGAGCCCGACGTGGTCGTGCAGGTTCCCGCGTTCGACGTGCCGGAAACCGGCGTCGTCGACTACCAGGATCGCTCAGTGGCGACGCAGCTCACCGAAGGCAAATGGCTGCGCGCCACTGCTTGGGCCAACGCCACGCCCGCCGTGCATCACGCATTGGCAGGCTGGATCCCGAAAGTCGATCCGAACGGCCGTGGCTTCTCGTGGAACGTCGCACTCGGCGGCTACGGCCCGGGCGGCGCGCCCAACCTGACGCCGGCCGACACGGGCATCTACCTGCCGCCCGGCGGCTCGTATGCCTACCAGATGCACTACACGCCGATCGGCAAGCCGCTCACGGACAAGACCGAGGTCGGCTACTACTTCTACAAGGAAGAGCCGAAGTACATCCTGCGCCAGGCATCGATCACCGACTTCTCGATCGAGATCCCGGCGGGCGAGTCGCGTCACCAGGAGACCGCGTACATCGAGTTCCCGCACGACGCGGAAGTGTTCGGCGTGCAGCCGCACTGCCACTCGCGCTGCTACTCGACCAAGTTGCGTATCCGCTATCCGGACGGGACGGAGAAGGTGCTGTTGAACCAGCCGCGCTACTACTTCTCGTGGCAGCGTGAATATCACTTCCAGGAGCTGCTCGAGGTGCCGAAGGGCTCGCTGCTGATCGCCGACTACGTCTACGACAACTCGACCTCGAACCTGGCGAACCCCGATCCGCACAAGCAGGTGACCTTCGGCGAGCAGACTTCCGAAGAGATGCTGTTCACGTTCGCGCGCTTCCGCTTCAAGGGCGAAACGACTGCCGAGCGGCATGACGAGTGGTTCCAGGAACTGCAGCAGAACGTCACGTTCGGCGCGCTCGACGACAACATCGACGGCAAGCTGACTGCGGCGGAGTTTCGCAACGACCCGCGCTTCAAGCCGGTCGTCGGCTATCTGCCGATGGTCGACGCGGACAAGGACGGCGCGCTGTCGAAGACGGAGATGGCGAACGCGCTGCAGATCATGCGCAAGATGCGCGAGGCGAAGAAGGCGCAGGAAGCTCCGAAGGGCGACGCCGCCGTTGAAGCGATGAAGCAGCAGGCGACGGGCGAGAACTAGAGCTGGACAGCAAGGCGCACGACGCCGAAGCCGCGCAGGATCCTTTCGTCGGCGGTGGGTTGCGACCTGATGTAGCCGAGCCCGCCGGCCTCCTCTGCGAGGCCGCAGCTTCGCAGTGCCGCTGCAGTCGTCTGCGACATCATCGATACACGCAGCTTGAGCGCCGCTGTCGTGCGCGTCAGCGGCCCCACGTCGACTCCCATCGAATACTCGTCCAGTAGCTGCAACGATT
>DATEML010000093.1:0-27041 GCA_035275585.1 Steroidobacteraceae bacterium
CATGTCCATGCGGCAGATGCTGGAAGCGGGCGTCCACTTCGGACATCAGACCCGTTTCTGGAACCCCAAGATGGCCCCTTTCATCTTCGGGGAGCGCAACCGGATCCACATCATCAACCTGGAAAAGACGCTGCCGCTCTACAACGACGCGGCCGGCTTCATTCGCCAGGTCGTCGCCGACGGCGGTCGCGTGCTGTTCGTCGGCACCAAGCGCTCGGCGCGCGAAGCGATCAAGCAGGCGGCCGCACGCTGCGGCATGCCATACGTCAGCCATCGCTGGCTTGGCGGCATGCTCACGAATTTCAAGACCGTACGCGGATCAATCAAGCGCTTGCTCACGCTCGATGAGATGACTGCGAACGGCACGCTCGAGCAACACAGCAAGCGCGAGGCGCAAGGCCTGCGCCGCGAGCGCGACAAGCTGGAGCGCAGCCTCGGCGGCATCAAGGAAATGGACTCGCTGCCCGACGTGCTGTTCGTCATCGACGTCGGTCACGAAAAGATCGCGATCCACGAGGCGAAGAAGCTCGGCATCCCGGTCGTCGCGATCGTCGACACCAATTGCGCGCCGGATGACGTCGACTACGTCGTGCCGGGCAACGACGACGCCATGCGCGCGATCGCGCTGTACGCCGAAGGCATCGCCGACGCGGCGCTCGACGGCAAGTCGGCGCTGCCGGAAGTGCCGGCCGGCGAAGACGAATTCGTCGAGCTCGACGAGGAAGGCCGGCCGAAGCCGAAGAGCGGGGCGCCGGCGCCACGCCGCGGCCGTCCCGCCGCCGTCCGCAAGAAACAGGCACCGCGCCGCCGCGTGCCGGAGAAGATGCCGGAAGTCGAGCCGGTCGAGGAGGTCGTCGCTGCCGAAGTCGACGACGTCGAGGCGGACGTGTCGCCCGAGGAGTTCATGGCGCGTCGCAAAGCGGCGCTTGCCAAGCGCAAGCCCGCTGCAGCCGCAGGTACGCCCGGCGCCGCAGCCGCGGGCACGCCCGGCGCTGCAGCTGCAGACACACCTGGCGGTGCGGCCGGCGGCACACCTGGCGCGACGGAGTGACCATGGCTGTTACGGCTGAAGCAGTGAAGGTGCTCCGCGAACGGACCGGCGCGGGGATGATGGAGTGCAAGAAGGCGCTCGTTGAGACCAACGGCGATCTCGACGCCGCGGCCGAGCTGATGCGCAAGGCCGGCCTCGCGAAGGCCGACAAAAAGGCAGCCCGGGTCGCTGCCGAAGGCGTGATCGTGATCGAGCGCTCGGGCGACGGCCGGCACGCGGCGGTCGTCGAGGTGAATTGCGAAACCGACTTCGTGGCGCGCGAACAGGATTTCCAGCAGTTCGCGGCGAAGGTCGCCAAGGCGGCGCTGGCGCGGCGCCCGGCGAATCTCGCAGCGCTGCTCGCGGCCCCGCTCGACGGCGGTCAGTCGGTGGAAGACACACGTCGCGCGCTGATTGCGAAGATCGGCGAGAACATCAGCGTGCGGCGCTACGCGTTGCTAGAGGCGCCCGCCGTTGTCGGCACCTATCTGCACGGCACGCGCATCGGCTCGCTGGTGGCGATGAAGTCCGGCGACGAGGCGGTCGCGAAGGACATCGCCATGCACGTCGCCGCGATCAACCCGGCCTACGTGTCGTCCGCGCAGGTGCCGGCCGACGAAGTGGCGCGCGAGCGCGAGATTTTCGTCGGGCAGGCGCAGAACGACCCGAAGAACGCCGGCAAGCCGCAGGAGATCGTCGCGAAGATCATCGAGGGCAAGGTGCGCAAGTGGCTCGGCGAGATCACGCTGCTCGGCCAGCCGTTCGTCAAGGACGACAAGCAGACCGTGGAGCAGTACCTGAAGCGAGCCGGCGGCGAGGTGGCCGCGATCGTGCGCTTCGAGGTCGGCGCCGGCATCGAGAAGAAGCAGGAAGATTTTGCAGCCGAGGTGGCCAAACAGGTGGAGAGCTTCAAAACGCCGCCGGGTGGCGACAAGGACAAGCCCAAGCACTAGCGTCGAACAGAACCCCGCTCCGCGGGGTTCTTTATAATGGGCCGCATCGTCGACCAGGACCGCTTCATGGCAGCCAGCAGCAAACCCGCCAGCACCAAACCCAGCGAACAACCGGCGCCGGAGCCCGCCACGGCGGGGCTGCGCCGCATCCTGCTCAAGCTGTCGGGCGAGGCGCTGATGGGGCAGGAGGACTACGGCGTCGACCCGAAGATGCTCAAGCGCATCGCGCTGGAGATCCGCGAGGTGATGAGCCTGGGGATGCAGGTCGCGGTCGTGATCGGCGGCGGCAACATTTTCCGCGGCGCCGGCCTGGCGCGCACCGGCATGGACCGCGTCACCGGCGATCACATGGGCATGCTCGCCACGGTGATGAATTCGTTGGCCATGCAGGACGCCATCGAGGCGCTCGGCCTGCACGCGCGCGTGATGTCGGCGATCCGCATCAACGAAGTGTGCGAGGAGTACATCCGGCGCCGCGCGGTCCGCCACCTGGAGAAGGGGCGCGTCTGCATCCTCGCGGCCGGCACCGGCAACCCGTTCTTCACGACCGACACCGCGGCGAGCCTGCGCGCCATCGAGATCAACGCCGACCTGCTGCTGAAGGCCACCAAGGTCAACGGCATCTACTCCGACGACCCGATGAAGAATCCGCAGGCGACGCGCTATGCGCGCCTGACCTTCGACAAGGTGCTGACCGATCGCCTCAACGTGATGGATGCGACGGCGATCGTCATGTGCCGCGACAACAACCTGCCGTTGCGCGTGTTCGACCTCACCAAGCCGGGCGAGCTGCTGCGCATCGTGCGCGGTGAGGACGTGGGGACGCTGGTCACCAATTCGTAGCTGGGAGAAGGCCCATGCTGGATGACATCAAGAAAGACGCCAACGAGCGCATGAACAAGTGCGTCACGGCACTGAAGAACGAGCTGAAGAAGCTGCGCACCGGTCGCGCGCACACCAGCCTGCTCGAGCACATCCGGGTCGAGTACTACGGCAACGAGGTGCCGCTCAACCAGGTCGCGAACCTCGCGCTCGAGGACGCGCGCACGCTGACCGTGACGCCCTGGGAGAAGAGCATGGTGCAGGTGGTCGAAAAGGCCATCATGAAGTCCGACCTCGGGCTGATGCCGAACACGGCCGGCTCGGTGATCCGCGTGCCGATGCCGCCGCTGACCGAGGAGCGCCGCCGCGACCTCACCAAGGTGGTGCGGCACGAAGCGGAGAACGCGCGCATCGCCGTACGCAACGTGCGGCGCGACGTGATGACCGAGCTCAAGGAGATGCTCAAGGAAAAGCTGGTGTCCCAGGACGACGACCGACGCGCGCAAGACGAGGTGCAGAAGCTGACCGACCGGCACGTCGCCGAGATCGACCAGATCCTCGCGGAAAAAGAAAAAGAGTTGATGCAGGTCTGAGAAGAAGACTGGCACCGGTGACTAGTGACTAGCGCAGAACAGCGCGGAGTACCGCGGCATATTGCAGTCATCATGGACGGCAACGGTCGCTGGGCAGCTGCGCGCGCGCTGCCGCGGCCGGCCGGTCATCGCATGGGAGTGCGCGCAGTCAAGCAGATCGTCGAGAACTGCGCGCAGCGCGGCGTGGAAGTGCTCACGCTGTTCGCATTCTCCAGCGAGAACTGGCAGCGGCCGAAAGAAGAAGTGTCGATGCTGATGAGCCGCTTCCTGCAGGCGCTCGACGACGAGGTCGCGGAGCTGCACCAGAACGGCATCCGCCTGTGCTTCGTCGGCAATCTGCAGCAGCTCGCGGTGCCGCTGAAGCAACGCATGGATGCCGCGACTGCGCTCACCGCCGCCAACCGCAAGATGACGCTCGTCATCGCGATCGCCTACGGCGGCCGCTGGGACATCGTGTCGGCCGCACGCCGCATGACCGAGCGCTGCATCGCCGGCGAGCTGCGCGCCGACGAAATCGACGAGGCGCGGCTCGCCGAGCACCTGGCGCTGGCCGGATTGCCGGATCCCGACCTGCTGATCCGTACCGGCGGCGAGCAGCGCGTCAGCAACTTCCTGCTGTGGAATCTCGCCTACACCGAGCTCTATTTCTGCGACGCACTGTGGCCGGACTTCGACGCGCGCGAGCTGGACGCCGCGATCGAGCACTTCGGCCGGCGGCAGCGCCGCTTCGGGCTCGTGCCCGAACAGGTCAGGACGCGCTGATGCTGCGCGAGCGCGTCATCACCGCCCTGGTTCTCGCTGCGCTCGTCCTGCTGGTCATTTTCTGGTTGCCGCACATGGCGACCATGGCTGCGCTGGCGCTGCTGGTGATCGCAGCCGCGTGGGAGTGGTCGGCGTTTCCGCGCTTCACGCAACATTCAGCCAGGGCCATCTATGTAGCGGTGGTGGCCGCGTGCGTCGCGGGCACCTGGTGGTTCGGCGTCGAGCGCGACGAGATGGACCGCCTCATTCATGCGGCGCTGCTATGGTGGGTATTCGCTCTCATCTGGGTCGCAATCGCGCCGGCGCGGGTCAACAGAACGACGGCCGCTGGCGCAGGCCTGCTCGTGCTGGTGCCGGCGTGGCTGGCGCTGGCGCGTCTGCATGCGCTCGGGCCGCAGTTGTTGCTGTTCCTGATCCTGCTGGTCGTTGCGGCGGACGTCGGCGCTTACTTCGCGGGCCGCCGCTACGGCCGCAACAAACTGGCGCCGCGCGTCAGCCCCGGCAAGACGTGGGAAGGCGTCCTCGGCGGTCTCGTTGCCGCGGCGCTGCTGGCGGGGCTCGGCGTTTGGTGGTTCCATGTAGATGCGCCGCGCTTCGTCGCGCTCTGCCTCATCGTGGTAGTGGCTTCCATCATCGGCGACCTCACCGAAAGTCTGTTCAAGCGGCACGCCGGCCTGAAGGACAGCGGCACGCTCCTGCCGGGTCACGGCGGTCTGCTGGACCGCGTCGACAGCGTCACGGCCGCGGCGCCCGTGTTCCTGGTCGGGCTCGAGCGCCTGGGACTGCTGCGATGAGTGCGCGGATGCGCATCGCGGTGCTGGGCTCGACCGGGAGCATCGGACTGAACACGCTGGACGTGCTCGAGCGCCATCGCGACCGCTACGAGGTGTTCGCGCTCGCCGCGCGCAGCAACGTCGCGCGATTGCGCGAGCAATGTCTGCAACATCGTCCGCGGTTTGCAGTCGTCGTTGACAACTCAGCGGCTGCAATGCTGGCGAGCCAGTTGCGCAGCGCAGGCTCGCCGACCGAGGTCCTGAGCGGCGAGCAGGCTTTGACCGAGATCGCGGCGCACGGCGAAGTCGACGCGATCATGGCCGCGATCGTCGGCGCCGCAGGGCTCGCCTCCAGCCTGGCGGCGGCGCGCGCCGGCAAGCGGATCCTGCTCGCGAACAAGGAAGCGCTGGTCATGTCCGGCCCGCTGTTCATGCAGGCCGTGCGCGAGGGCGGCGCAACACTGATCCCGGTCGACAGTGAGCACAACGCGATCTTTCAGTGCATGGGCGGCGGCAGCGCGGGAGGCGTGCGCCGCGTGCTGCTCACGGCTTCCGGCGGTCCGTTCCTGCGCACCGCCGCCGCTGATTTACGTAATGTCACTCCCGACCAGGCGTGCGCGCATCCGCGCTGGGTCATGGGCCGCAAGATTTCCGTGGACTCGGCCACGCTCATGAACAAGGGCCTGGAGCTGATCGAGGCCTGCCTGCTGTTCGGCCTGCCGGCGCGCCAGGTCGAGGTGGTGGTCCATCCGCAGAGCATCGTGCACTCGCTGGTCGAGTACATCGACGGCTCGATGCTCGCGCAGCTCGGTAATCCCGATATGCGTACGCCGATTGCGCACGCGCTGGGCTGGCCGGAGCGGTTGAGCTCGGGTGTAGAATCCCTCGATATTCTGCGTGCCGCCCGCCTCGATTTCGAAGCGCCCGACCTGGAGCGTTTCCCCGCCCTGGCGTTGGCCCGCAGCGCCGCGGAAGCCGGCGGCACGACGCCGGCGGTGCTGAATGCCGCGAACGAAGTTGCCGTCGGCGCGTTTCTCGAAGGGCGCTGCCGGTTCCCCGACATCGCTGCGCTGATCGAGACGGTACTGGCGCGCTCGCCGGCGATGCCGGCGCATTGCGTCGCAGACATTTTGGCTGCAGACGGTTGGGCACGCCGCGAGGCGCAGACTGCAATCGCCGGCCCTGCTGGAGTCCATGCATGATCTCGACCGACAGTCCGCTCGAAGCCGTCATCAACCTGGCCGCGTTCATCGTGGCGATCGGCGTGCTCGTGGCGGTGCACGAGTTCGGCCATTTCTGGGTGGCGCGCCGGCTCGGCATTCGCGTCCTGCGCTTCTCGATCGGCTTCGGCAAGCCGCTGTACCGGCGCGTGCTCGGCGCGGACCAGGTCGAGTTCGTGATCGCCGCAGTGCCGCTCGGCGGCTACGTCAAGCTGCTCGACGAGCGCGAAGGCAACGTCGCGGAGCGCGATTTGCCGCGCGCCTTCAACCGCCAGCCGGTGTGGAAGCGCATCGCGACTCTGCTCGCCGGACCGGCCTTCAACCTGATTTTCGCCGTTGCGCTGTACTGGGTGTTGTTCACTGCGGGCGTACCGGCAGTCAAGCCGATCATCGGCGAGATCACGCCCGACTCGATCGCGGCCCGCGCCGGCCTGCGCTACGAGGACCAGATCCTGCAGATCGGCGGGCAGACGACGCCGACGCTGGAAGCGGCGACGCTGGCGATTCTCGAGGATCTGACCGACGACGGCACGATCGACATGGTGGTGCGCGGCGTCGATGGCGCGGAGCGCAACGTATCCCTCGTGGCGGGCGAACGCAGCCGGTCGCTGACCCAGCCGGAGGCGCTGCTGCCCGGCCTCGGCTTCGAGATCTGGCGACCGCGGTTCAAGGCGATCATCGGCCAGGTGAACAAGGGCACCGCCGGCGAGCGCGCGGGGCTGCGGATCGGCGACGAGATCCTCGCGATCGACGGCCAGCCGATCGAGCATTTCCAGCAACTCGTGAACCGGGTGAAGCCCAACCCGGGACGCACGGTCACGCTGGAGGTGCGCCGTGACGGCGCAGTCCGTGACGTGCCCGTCACCATAGGCGAGGACACCCAGGCGGGCCGCAAGGTCGGCCTGATCGGCATCGCGCCGAAGGATCAGCGGATTCCTACCGGACGCACGGTCGAGGACATGCTCACGCTGCAGAAGTACGGCGCGGTGGCCGCAGTCGGCGAGGCGGCAGCCAAGACCTGGGACACCTCGGTCTTCACGCTGCGGATCGTCGGCCGGATCATCACCGGCGACGTGTCGTTGCAGGCGATCTCCGGACCGATCAGTATCGCCGAAACAACAGGTTTCGCTGCGCGGCAGGGGTGGCGCACGTTCCTCAGCACGCTCGCCCTGATCAGCATCAGCCTCGGGGTGCTGAACCTGCTGCCGATCCCGATTCTCGACGGCGGACAAGTGGTTTATCAGCTTGCGGAACTGGTGAAGGGCCGGCCGGTCTCAGAGCGTGCACAGCTGCTCGGCCAGCAGATCGGCATTGCGATGCTGATCCTGATGATGACGCTGGCGTTTTATAACGACATCGCACGACATTTGAACTGACGTCAGAAGGGGTCCGGCCGATGCGATTGAAGTCGATCATCCGCGCCACGCTCGCGCTGGCCGCCGCGGGCGCCTGCGGCGCCGTGGCGGCTCAGGAGCCGCCGAGCGCGCCCATACTTCCCGAGCAGCCCCCCGCCGAGGCACCGCGCATCGCGGCGCCCCGCACCGAGACCCGCTCCGAAGGGGACTTCGTCGTCGGCGACATCCGCATCGAGGGTCTGCAGCGCATCTCCGAGGGCACGGTCTACAACTACCTGCCGATCAACATCGGCGACCGCCTCGACCAGCGCCGCGTCGCCGAGGCGCTGCGCGCCCTGTACGACACCAAGTTCTTCCGTGACGTCGAGATCCGCCGCGACGGCGGCACGCTGGTCGTCGCCGTGCTGGAGCGCCCCTCGATCGAGAGCTTCGAGATCAAGGGCAACAAGGACATCAAGACCGAGGACCTGCAGAAGTCGCTGCGCAACGTCGGGCTCGCGACCGGCAAGACCTTCGACCAGTCGGTGCTCGACGAGGTCAAGCAGTACCTCACCGACCAGTACTTCTCGCGCGGCAAGTACGCGGTGCGCGTCGACGCCAAGGTCGAGGAAGTGCCGGGCAACAAGGTCAAGATCAGCATCGACGTCAACGAAGGCGCGCGTGCGAAAATTCGCCAGATCAACGTCGCCGGCAACACAGCCTTCGACGACAAGGAGCTGCTCGAGCAGTTCGAGCTGAAGACGCCGAACTGGCTGTCCTGGTACCGCTCCGACGACCGCTACGCGCGCGAGTCGCTGTCGGGCGATCTGGAGAAGCTGCGCTCGTACTACATGGACCGCGGCTACGCGAACTTCGCCGTCACCTCGACGCAGGTGGCGATCGCGCCCGAGAAGGACGACATCTTCATCACGATCAACGTGCACGAAGGCGACGTCTTCAAGGTCTCCGACGTGAAGCTCGCCGGCAACATGGTCGTGCCGGAATCGGAGCTCAAGCGCCTCATCTTCATGCGGCCCGGCAACACCTATTCGCTGCGCGCCGTAACCGCGACCACCGAGGCGATGAAGGCGCGGCTCGGCGTCGACGGCTACGCCTTCGCGACGATCGACCCGGTGCCGCAGGTGAACCCCGACACCAAGGAGATCACGCTGACGTTCGTGGTCGATCCGAAGAACCGCGTGTACGTGCGGCGCGTGAATTTCAACGGCACCTCCGGCGTCAACGACGAAGTGTTCCGGCGCGAGATGCGCCAGCTGGAGGGCGCTTATCTGTCGAACTCCGCCGTCGAGCGCTCCAAGCAGCGCATCCAGCGCCTGCCGTTCATCCAGAAGGTCGACGTCGAGACCAATCCGGTGCCGGGTGCGGCCGACCTGGTCGACGTGGATTTCCAGATCGAGGAGGGCCTGCCGGGACAGTTCGGCGGCGGCATCGGCTACTCCGAGTCGCAGTCGGTCATCCTGAACGGCAACTTCGTGCACTCGAACTTCATGGGTACCGGCAACCGCATCGCCATGGATATCAATTCCGGCCGCTACGCCAAGCAGTTCAGCTTCTCGCACACCGACCGCTACACGACGATCGACGAAGTGCAGCGCACGATCTCGCTCGGCTACCGCGACGTCACGCAGTTCACCTCCGCGGCCTCGGACTTCGACACCGAGACGATCACCCTCGGCCTCAACTACGACTGGCCGATCACCGAGTACCAGTACATCGGCACGGGCATCTCGGCGCAGCGCGCCGAGCTCGTCACGACCGAGGGCGGCAGCGCGGACCAGGCGCTCGACTGGGTGCGTAACAACGGCAATCCGCACATCACCTGCCGCCAGGTCACGCTCGACACGGATTGCGACGACCCGTTCGAGTTCGAGGTCGTGAGCAGCAAGTTCGACACGTACGAGCTGAACCTCGGCTGGCGCTACGAAGGCCGCAACCGCGCGATCTTCGCGGACCGCGGCATGCGCCATCGATTCAACCTCTCCTATACGATGCCGGGGAGCGACGTCGAGTATTGGACTGCCGCGTACGACTACGTGCAGTTCATCCCGATCTGGCGCCAGTTCACGCTGATGTTCAACGCGCAGCTGGCCTACGGCAGGGCGCTCGGCGACACGACGGCATTGCCGCCGTTCCGTCAGTATTTTGCCGGCGGTCCGGAGTCGGTGCGCGGCTTCCGCGAGTCCCGCCTCGGCCCGAAGGACAACTTCGGCCGGCCGTACGGCGGCAACATGAAGGCGGTCGCTCAGACCGAGCTGCTGCTGCCGATCCCGGAAAAATGGCGCAACAGCGCGCGGTTCAGCCTGTTCTTCGACATCGGCAACATCTTCTCGGACCAGAAGAACGTCGTGTTCCGCGCCCCGGACCTGGACGGCGACCCCGCCACCGTCCCCCCGGTAATCGATTATGGCTTCAAGTATAGTGAGCTGAAGCAGTCCGTCGGCGTGGCCGTGCAATGGCTGGCCCCGCTGGGAGTGTTCCGGTTCAGCTACGCTTACCCACTGAACGCCGAGCGCGGCGACACGGCAACGCGCTGGGGGGACGAGGTCGAGGGCTTCCAGTTCTCGATCGGCCAGGCGTTCTGACCGGCATCACAACTACTACATCACGTATCGAGGTCCATCCGACATGGCACGTTTGAGCGCAGGTTTGACGATTGGGAGTTCGATTCTGGCGAGCATGGCCCTGCTCGCGCCGCTGGGCGTCGCGCACGCCGAGGCGAAGATCGCGGTGGTGAACGTGCCGCGGCTGCTGGAAGAGGCGCCGCAGGCGAAATCGGCGATGCAGGCGCTGCAGGACGAGTTCGCGCCGCGCCAGAAGGAGATCGTTCAGAATCAGAAGGATCTGAAGGCCAAGGAAGACAAGTTGAACCGCGACGGCGCGGTAATGGCGGAGAACGAGCGCCGCAACGCCGAGAAGGATCTGCGCGACGGGCAGCGCGAGCTGGCGCGCAAGCAGAACGAGTACGTCGAGGACTTGAACCTGCGGCGTAACGAGGAAATTGGCAAGCTGCAGCGCTCGCTGCTGCAGGAAGTGCAGGCGTTCGCGCGCACCTCGAGCTACGACCTGATCGTCGGCGAGGGCGTGCTGTACGTGAACGAGTCCATGGACATCACTGCGCAGGTGCTGAGCGCCCTGCAGGCCCGCTACAAGGCGACCGGTGGCGTCACGCCGAAGCCTGCGACGCCGAAACCGGCCGCCGCTGCCGCGCCGCCGCCACAGCCCAAGCCTCAGCAGTAAGGTCACAACCAAGGGTCGGCCGCCGCGGACAAACATCGTGAGCACCGCTTCCCTAGGTGAACTCGCGGTCCGCTTCGGCTGTACTCTCCAGGGCGACCCGGAGCTGCGCGTCGCGCACGTCGCGACGCTCGAGCGCGCCGATCCGCAGGGGCTCGCATTCCTCGCGAACCCGCGCTACCGGCGCTTCCTGTCGCAGACCAAGGCCGGCGCCGTCGTACTGGACGCGAAGTCCGCCGCGGATTGCCCGGTCGCGGCGCTGATCGCGAAAGATCCCTATGCCATCTACGCGCGGATCGCAGCGTTGCTGCATCCGTCGCAGACGGCGGTTCCCGGCAAACATCCCAGCGCGATCGTCGACCCCAGCGCAACGATCGATCCATCGGCCTCGATTGGTGCGCTCGCGGTGATTGGCGCTCGCGCGCAGATCGGTGCGCGCAGCGCCGTCGGTCCGGGCTGCGTGATCCTCGACGACGTGACGATCGGCGCCGACACGCGTCTGGTCGCCAACGTCACGCTGTGCAATTCGGTCGTGATCGGCGACCGCTGCCTGGTGCATCCAGGCGTCGTCATCGGCGCCGACGGATTCGGGCTGGCGCCGTCGGAAGGCCAGTGGCTCAAGGTGCCGCAGGTCGGCGGCGTGCGCATCGGCAACGACGTGGAAGTCGGCGCCAACACCACCATCGACCGCGGTGCGATCGAGGACACGGTGCTCGAAGACGGCGTCAAGCTCGACAACCAGATCCAGATCGGCCACAACGTGCGCATCGGCGCGCACACAGCGATCGCCGGCTGCACCGGGATCTCCGGCAGCACGACGATCGGCTCGCGCTGCATGATCGCCGGGCAGGTCGGCGTCGCCGGCCATATCAGCATCTGCGACGACGTGGTCGTGACCGGCCGCTCGTTCGTCAACAGCAGCATCCGCAAGCCGGGTTACTATTCCGGCGGCATCACGGTCGACGAAACGACCCGATTCCGCAAGAATGCGGCGCGCTTCCACCGGTTGGACGAGCTTGCGCGCGAGGTGCGCCGGCTGAGCGGCGCCGCGGAGGCGCCGGACGACCCAGCGGAAGACGAATAACGACTGACAGGGGCGAGGATGACTGAAGCGTTGACGATGGACATCCAGGAGGTGATGCGCCGGCTGCCGCATCGCTATCCGTTCCTGCTCGTGGACCGCGTGCTGGAGTGCGTCTCCGGGAAGTCGATCCGCGCGCTCAAGAACGTGACGGTCAACGAGTCGTTCTTCCCGGGCCACTTCCCGCATCGCCCGGTGCTGCCGGGCGTCATCATCCTGGAAGCGCTGGCGCAGACCGCGGGCATCCTCGCGTTCGTGACCGCGGGCGTGTATCCGGACGAGAGCCGCCCGATGTACTTCGTCGGCATCGACAAGGCGCGCTTCCGCCGTCCGGTCGTGCCCGGCGACCAGCTGATCCTGAAAGCGACGCTGGAGCGCTCGATGCGCGGCATCTGGAAGTTCTCGACCCTCGCCGAAGTGGACGGCGAGGAGGCGACGAGCGCGGAGATGATGGTGGCGCCCGGAACGAAGTGAATGACCTGAGCATGGCCGTCCACCCCACCGCACTCATTGCCGCCGACGCGTCGCTGGCGCCGGACGTCGAGGTCGGCGCCTACAGCGTGATCGGCGCGGGCGTCACGATCGGCGCCGGTAGCAGGATCGGGCCCCATGTCGTAATCGAGGGGCCGACCGCGATCGGACGCGACAATCACATCTTCCAGTTCGCCTCCATCGGCGCCGCGCCGCAGGATCTGAAATACCGCGGCGAGCCGACGCGCCTGGAGATCGGCGATCGCAACACGTTCCGCGAGAACTGCACGATCAACCGCGGCACGACCAAGGCCGAGCTGGTGACGCGCATCGCACACGACAACCTGTTCATGGCGGGCTCGCACGTCGGGCACGACTGCGTCATCGGCTCGCATTGCGTGTTCGCCAACTACGCGACGCTCGGCGGCCACGTCGAGATGGGTGACTGGGTCCACATGGGCGGCTTCTCCGGCGTGCACCAGTTCTGCATGGTCGGGGCGCATGCCTTCATCGCCAACAACACCGCGGTGACGCGCGACGTACCGCCGTTCGTGATGGCGGTGGGCCGGCCCGCCGAGCCGCACAGCGTGAACTCGGAAGGGCTCAAGCGGCGCGGCTACACGACCGAGCAGATCCGCCACATCCGCGATGCGTATCGCATCCTGTATCGCTCGCAGCTGAAGCTGCAGGAGGCGACCGAGCAGCTCGTGCAGCGCGCGGCGGCGCAGCCGGAGCTCGAACCTCTCGTCGCATTCCTCAACGATTCCACGCCGCGGCGCGAGCGCGTGGGGATCGTTCGTTGAGCGGGCCCGGTGCCCGACAGCCCTGCATCGTTCTGGTCGCCGGCGAAACCTCGGGCGACAATCTCGGCGCGCACCTGATCGAAGCACTGCGGGCCCGGCTGCCCGGCGCGCGCTTCGCCGGCATTGCCGGGCCGCGCATGATCGCCGCCGGTTGCGAGGCGTGGGAGCGCGCCGAGGAGCTCGCGGTCATGGGGCTCTTCGAGATCCTGCCGCACTTGCCACGCCTGCTGCGTATCCGACGCAACCTGCGGGCGCGCGTGCTCGCTGAGCGACCCGATGTCTACGTCGGAGTGGATGCCAAGGAGTTCAACCTGCGGCTCGCGCGGCAGCTGAAGGCGCGCTCGATCCGCACCGTGCAGTACGTGAGCCCGCAGATCTGGGCGTGGCGCCAGGGGCGCGTAAGGACGATCGGCCGCGCCGTCGATCTCGTGTTGTGCCTGCTGCCTTTCGAAAAGCGGTTCTACGACGAGCACGGCGTGCGCGCGGTGTTCGTCGGCCATCCGCTGGCGGATCAGATTCCGATGCATCTCGATCCGCTCGCAGCCCGCGCAGCGCTGGGGCTCGAACGCGAAGGCGCGTACGTCGCGCTGCTGCCGGGCAGCCGGCAGGGCGAGGTCGCGCGGCTGAGTCCCGATTTCGCGGCCACGGTCGCCTGGCTGCATCGGCAGCGCCCTGAGCTGAAGTTCGTTGCGGCGCTCGCCAGTGAAGCGGCGCGCCGGACGTTTGCTGCCGCGCTGGACGCGGCCGGTGTGCGCGAGCAGGTGAAGCTGGTCGACGGCAAGGCGCAGCAGGTGATGGCGGCGAGCGACGTCGTGCTGCTCGCGTCCGGGACGGCCACGCTCGAGGCGATGCTCGTCAAGCGCCCGATGGTGGTGGCCTACCGCCTAGGAGCGCTGACAAGTTTCCTGCTTAAGACTTTGAAACTCTTCAAAGCGCCATTCTTCGCGCAGCCGAACCTGCTCGCCGGCCGGCAGGTCGTGCCTGAGTATTTCAACGACGAGGTGCGCGCCGACGTGCTGGGGCCGGCGGTGGTGGCGCAATTCGAGCGTGCCGATCGCGATCAGCTCGTGCAAACTTTCGCATCCATCCACGAGACGCTGCGGCGCGACGCGAGCTCGCGCGCAGCGGAAGCGATCGTACAGCTGATCGGTCAGAAAAGAAGTCAATGACTGCGCAAGTGAGTTTCGATCTCGCCGCGCCGGGCCTGCGTGCCGGCGTCGACGAAGCGGGGCGCGGACCGCTGGCCGGGCCGGTCGTCGCGGCCGCGGTGATTCTCGACCCGCGGCGGCGCATCCGCGGTATCCGCGACTCCAAAGTCATCGAGGCCGAAGAGCGCGAGGAGCTCGCGATCAAGATCCGCGGCGGAGCGCTGGCGTGGTCGGTCGCGTGGGCCGACGTCGAGGAGATCGACACGCTGAACATTCTGCAGGCGACGTACCTGGCAATGCGGCGCGCGCTGCTCGGTCTGCGCGTGCGGCCCGCGCACGTACAGATCGATGGCGACCGCTGTCCGTCGTTCGTAGGCCTGTCGCTGGAGTGCAGCTTCGAAGCGATCGTCGACGGCGATGCGCGCCGCGTTTGTATCGGCGCCGCGTCGATTCTGGCCAAAGTGACGCGCGACGCGATGATGGTCGGGCTCGACGCGATCTATCCGCAATACGGCTTCGCCTCGCACAAGGGTTACGCGACGCCGGACCATTGCGATGCGCTGGACTACTACGGTCCTTCGCCGATCCACCGGCGCAGCTTCGAGCCGGTCCGTCTCGCTGCCATGCTCCGCCAACCGCTGACCGCCAACCGCTAACCGCTCCCAGGCTTCATGTTCTGCCATCTCCACCTCCATACCGAGTATTCGCTCGTCGACAGCGTCGTGCGGATCCAGGGCGAGGACGGCAGCGCGCCGGGCCTGATGGATGCGGTCGTCGCGGCCGGCATGCCGGCGGTCGCGTTGACCGACCAGGGCAACCTGTTCGCGATGGTCAAGTTCTATCGCGCGGCGCAGGCAGCGGGCGTGAAACCGATCATCGGCGTCGATCTGCGCGTGCGCGAGTATGGCGAGCGCGCCGAGCCTTCGACGCTGGTGCTGCTGTGTCAGAACGAGATCGGCTATCGCAATCTCACGCGGCTCGTGAGCCGCTCGTATCTCGAAGGCCAGCAGCGCGGCATCCCGACGGTTGACCGCTCCTGGCTCGACGCCAGCAATCTCATCGGGCTCATCGCGCTGTCCGGTGCGCGCGACGGCGATCTCGGCCGCGCGCTTCTCAATGCCCGCGACGCCGACGCGCGCAAGGCGCTGGAGAGCTGGCTGGCGCTGTTCGGCGATCGCTACTACATCGAGCTGCAGCGAACGAAGCGCGAAGGCGAGGAGCGCTACATGCAGGGCGCGCTCGATCTCGCCGCGCATTATGGCGTGCCGGTCGTCGCGACCAACGACGTGCGTTTCATCCGCGCGGACGACTACGAAGCCCACGAAGCACGCGTTTGCATCCACGACGGCGCATTGCTCGGCGACGCCAAGCGCCGCCGGCGGTACAGCACGGAGCAGTACCTCAAATCGCCGCGGCAGATGGACAAGCTGTTCGAGGACGTGCCCGAGGCGGTCGCCAATTCGTTCGAGATTGCGCGCCGCTGCAATCTCGAGCTGAAGCTCGGCAAGTCGGTGCTGCCAGCGTATCCGGTGCCCGGCAACCTCAGCACCGAGGACTACCTGCGCGAACAAGCGCAGCGCGGGCTCGGCGAACGACTGCAGCGGTTGAGCGGCGCTCCCGTGCACGGCCGTGCAATCGAGCGCCGGGAGTACGAGGAACGCCTCGCTATCGAGCTCACCGTGATCTGCCAGATGGGCTTCGCCGGGTACTTCCTGATCGTCGCCGACTTCATCCGCTGGGCACGCGAGAACGGCGTACCGGTCGGTCCGGGGCGCGGTTCCGGCGCCGGCTCGCTGGTCGCGTACGCGATCGGCATCACCGATCTCGATCCGCTGCGCTACGACCTGCTGTTCGAGCGCTTCCTCAATCCCGAGCGCGTCTCGATGCCGGACTTCGATATCGACTTCTGCATGGACGGGCGCGACCGCGTGATCGAGTACGTCGCGGAGCGCTACGGCCGCGAGCGCGTCTCGCAGATCATCACCTACGGCACGATGGCGGCGAAGGCGGTGGTGCGCGACGTCGCGCGCGTGTTCGGGTTGAGCTACGGCTTCGCAGACTCGATCGCCAAGCTGATCCCCTTCGAGCTCGGCATCACGCTACAGGGCGCGATGGAGAAGGAAGAGGAGCTGCGGCGGCGCTACAACGCCGAGGAAGACACCCGCAACGTGCTCGACATGGCGATGTCGCTCGAAGGCCTGGTGCGCAATGCCGGCATGCACGCCGGCGGCGTGGTCATCGCGCCGTCCGTGCTCACCGATTTCGCGCCGCTGTTCTGCGACGACACCGGCCACAACGTGGTGACGCAGTTCGACAAGGACGACGTCGAGGCGGCCGGCCTCGTGAAGTTCGACTTCCTCGGCCTGCGCACGCTGACGATCATCGATTGGGCCGTGAAGACCATCAATGCGCAGCGCGAGCGCCAGGGCGAGCCGCCGCTCGACATCAGCGCGCTGCCGATGGATGACACGGCGACGTACGACCTGCTCAAACGCTGCGAGACGACCGCGGTGTTCCAGCTGGAGTCGCGCGGCATGAAGGACCTGATCCGCCGCCTGCAGCCCGACTGCTTCGAGGACATCGTCGCGCTCGTGGCGCTGTTCCGCCCCGGCCCGCTGCAGTCCGGCATGGTCGACGACTTCATCGCGCGCAAGCACGGCAAGACGACCGGGCCGATCGACTACCTGCATCCCGACCTGAAGCCGGTGCTGGCGCCGACGTACGGCGTGATCCTGTACCAGGAGCAGGTGATGCAGATTGCGCAGGTGCTGGCCGGCTACACGCTCGGCGGCGCCGATCTGCTGCGCCGGGCGATGGGCAAGAAGAAGGCGGAGGAAATGGCGCAGCAGCGCTCGATCTTCGTCGACGGCGCGACTGCGCGCGGCGTGCTGCAGCGGACGGCCGAGCACATCTTCGACCTGATGGAAAAGTTCGCAGGTTACGGCTTCAACAAGTCGCACTCCGCCGCGTATGCGTTGCTGTCGTACCAGACCGCATGGCTCAAAGCGCACTATCCCGCGGCGTTCATGTCGGCCGTGCTGTCTTCCGACATGGACAAGACCGACAAGGTCGTCACGCTGATCGACGAGGCGCGGCGCATGCAGCTCAAGGTGGAGCCGCCCGACGTCAACAGCTCGCACTACATGTTCACGGTCAGCGGCGAGCGCGGCATCCGCTACGGGCTCGGTGCGATCAAGGGCGTCGGCGAGTCGGTCGTCGAGATGCTGGTCGCGACCCGGCAGGAGCGCGGTGCGTTCCGCGATCTCGCGGACCTGTGCCGGCGCAGCGATCAGAACCGCATGAACCGGCGCGTGCTGGAGGCGCTGATCCGCTCCGGCGCGCTCGACCTGATCGGCGCGAACCGCGCGACGCTCATGCATGCACTGCCTTCGGCGATGCAGCTTGCGGACCAGACGATCCGCGCGCGCGTCGTTGGCCAGAACGACATGTTCGGGCTGATGGACGACTCCGGCGGCACCGCGCCGTCGGTCGCGCTCAGCAACGAAGTGCTGCCGGACTGGAGCCGTCGCGTGCGCCTGGACGGCGAGCGCGACACGCTCGGGCTGTATCTGACCGGCCATCCGTTCGAGGAGTTCGAGCACGAGGTGCGGCCGATCATCAGCGGCCGCATCGCCGACATCACCGGCGACCGGCCGCCGCCGAGCAGCAACGAAGGCTTCCAGTTCCGCGGCAAACCGGCGACCGTCGCCGGCATGGTGTTCGATCTCGGCAAGCGCGGCGGCCGCGTGATCTTCACGATGGACGACCGCAGCGGGCGCATCGAAGCATCGATGTTCGAGGACGTCTGGCAGCAGTACCGCACGCTGATCGCGAAGAGCGCGATCCTGGTCGTGGAGGGCTCGCTGCGTTTCGACGAGTACATCGAGGGCTGGCGGCTCACCGCCAAGCGCGTGTTCGATATCGACCATGCCCGCGAGCAGTACGCGCGCCGCTTGGTGTTGCGCTGGCCGGAGAAGGCGGACCGCAATTTCATCAAGACGCTCGAGCAGACGCTGAAGCCGTTCCGCGGCGGCCGCTGTGCAGTCGCCGTGCGCTATCAGAGTTCTGCAGCGCGAGCAGAGCTCGTGCTCTCCGAGGAGTGGTCGGTCAAGGCGACGCGTGAGCTCACCGAGAAGATCGCGCAGCTGTGCGGCAACGATGGCTGGCGATTGATCTACAGCAATACGAGAACCGATTAGTATTGAGCGGTGCCGCTCAATCGCCTCATTTTCCTCATCGCCGGCAATTTCTTCGTCGCCACCAGCTTCCTGAGCGTCGGCGGACTGCTGAACGACATCTCGGCTTCGCTGGCGATACCGATCGAGCGCGCCGGATTGCTGATCGCGGCATTCGGCATCTCCGCTGCGATCTGCGCGCCGACCTTGGCGACGCTCGGCTCGCGCATCGACCGTCGCCTGTTGCTGACCGGATCGATGGCGATCTGCGCGCTGGCCAACCTGCTTGCCGCGTTGAGCCGCGATTACGACGAGTTGATGCTCGCGCGCGTGCTGGCCGCGGTCACTTCGGCGGTTTACACGCCCCAAGTTGCTGCAACCGTCAGCATGCTCGTCCCCGAGAGCGAGCGCGGGCCGACGCTTGCAAAGCTGATGATCGGCTGGGCTGTCGGTTCGGTGCTCGGCAATCCGTTGTCGGTGATGATTGCGTCGCTGTTCGACTGGCGCGCTTCATTCGCCTTCATCGGCATTGCGAGCGCGGTCGTCGCAGTGCTGGTGTGGCGCTCCGTGCCGGCGAATGTCCACGTGCCGCCCCTCAACTGGCATCGGTGGTTCGAAGTCTTGCGGTCGCCGGCATTGCGCTGGCTGACGGCCGCGACTGCGCTCACGAATGTCGGCGGCAACGTCATGCTGAGTTACATCGCGCCGATCGTGAAGGCAGTGCAGGGCATTACCGGCCCTGCGCTCGCCGCGCTGCTGTTCATCTCGGGAATCGGCGGCCTGCTGGGCAACCTGCTGAGCGTGCGATTGATCCGCCGCTATGGCGCCACCAACGTGGCGTACAAATGCAACGGCAGCTCGGCGATCGTGCTGCTGTTCTGGCCGTTCGTCGCCAGCTGGACTGCCGCGATCTATGCAGCGCAGTTCGTCTACAGCCTCGGCAGCGCGGGTTTCCCCGCCGTGCAACAGGCGCGGCTCGTCGCGGTCGCACCGCTCCTGGCGGCGGCGACCATTGCGATGAATTCCTCGATGACCTATCTCGGCGGCGCGATCGGCGCCACGATCGGCGCGAGCGCGTGGACGATGCTCGAGCCGCGCTTCATGCCGTGGGTCGGATTCGTGTTCGTGGTCGCTGCGCTCGCCTGCTCGATGCTCGGCGAGCGCGCAGTGGGGCGGGCAAGGGTGCTGGAGAGTCAGGCCAAAGCCTGACAGCCTTTACTGGGGCGTCAACGCCTCCACCTGTATCTCCAGCTTCACGTCCATCTTGAAGCCGTAGTTCTTGCCCCAGTCGACGCCGAAGGCTCCGCGGTCGATCGTGCCCGTCGCGTTGGCGCCGCAGACATTGTTGCCCTTCTTCATCGGGTGCGGGCGGCAGTCGAAGTGGTCGATCTTCAGTGTCACCGGCTTGCTCACGCCGTGCAGCGTCAGCGTGCCGTCGACTTCTGTCGGCGCGCCGTTCACGAACTTCGCCAGCTTGCCGGTGTAGGTCGCAGTCGGATACTTCTTCACGTCGAGCATGTCCGGGCCGGTCCGGACATGATCGTTCAGCTTGTCGTGACCGGTATCGACCGACGCGGGATCGATCGTGATGTCGAGCGTGCCGCTGCCCGCTTCCTTGTCGTAGACGATCGTGCCGGAGGTCCTGTTGAACTTGCCGCGCCACGTCGACAGGCCGCCGAAGTGATCGGCCTCAAAGCTCGGATACGTGTGTTCCGGGTCGATCGTGTACTTGACCGGCGCCGCGGCGGCGCTGCCTGTGGCGAGAATCGCGGCAGCGATGACGAACCTGATCTTCATGGGTCACTCCGTGCAGAAACGAGCGTGCATTCTAGCCGCCGGCGCGCCTGGCCTTCCAGCCGCGGCGGGCGAGCTCTTCGACCAGGCGGTCGCGATGATCGCCCTGGATCTCGATGCGGCCCTTGTCGGCTGTACCGCCCGAGCCGCAAGTCTTCTTGAGTTCCGTCGCGAGCGCTTCCAGTTCAGTCGGCGGCAGGCCGAGGCCCGTGATGACCGTGACACCCTTGCCCTTGCGGCCCTGCGTCTCGCGGCTGACGCGCACGGCGCCGTCACTGGAACTTTTGCCCGGGGAAGGCTTACCTGGTGTGCCGCGCCGGCAAATGCACTCCCTCACTGCTCGCTGGCAGTTCGGGCAGCGCTCGCCGACATCGGTGGAATAGACGATGCCGCCGCCATCGGGCGGTGTCGATTGATTGCGTGGTTTCACGACCGCGAGCGTACGCGGTCGCGATAGCGGATGCACTGTTCGATGACGCGCCGGTATTCGGCGACGTCGATAGCGCGCTCGGAGCAGGGCAGCAGCAGGTCGCCGTCGCTCTTGAAATTCCCGTCCCAGTGCATCAGCTGCGCATCGCTCCAGGTGCGCGAGTACTGGCACAGCTTGTCGTCGGCCATGCGATCGAAGTAGGCGCGCAGGTTGTAGCTGGTCTCGTCCATGCGCTCATCGGTCGGATCCTGTTCGAAGTTCCAGGCGGGCTGCTGCATTTCACTCATCCGTCACGGGAGCCGGCCGCGGCGTTGCGTCCTGGATCAGCTCGATCGCAACCTGGTCCGGGCCTTCGATGAAGGCGAACTTGCTGCGGCCGTCGGCGATGCTGCGCGGCTCCGCCGTCACCTTGACGTCGTCCTTGCGCATGCGCGCGAGGGTAGCGTCGAGATCGTCGACGCTGAAGCCGAGATGATCGACGACGCGTCCTCGCGTCGAGGCGAATGCGCCGCCGCGCGCCTTCCATACGTCCGGCGCCGCCGCCTGCAGGTACTCGACGGGATAGATGATCATGCTGACGTGATCTGCCGTCACGAAGGCCGCCGGCGCGATCTGCACGCCCTTATAAATGCGCTGCTGTGTCTGTGGGAAGCTGCGCACGCCGAGCTCCTTCGCGTACCACGCGCCCGCGGCCGGTGGATCCGCGCTGAACATGTGCACGTGCCCGAAGTTGTGATGTCGCGCCGTGTTGAGCTCGATCAGAACGTGGTCGGGCCCGTCGACGTAGGCGTAGAAGAACGCGCGATTGCCGCCGACCATGTCGCTGATATCGGTGATCGGCGTTGCGAAGCGCGTGCCCTTGGCGAGCTGCTGCCGATAGGCCGACTGCATGTCCTCTGCGCCCCAGCCGATGTGCCAGATGCCGGACAGCAGCTCGCTCGGCGGCGGTGAGTCGACCTTCGTGAACAGCAGCCAGGAGTCGCCGGTCCAGACTGCGTCGCCGAGACCGGCGAACGATTCCTTGCGCGCCTTGAACCTGCTCGTATAGAACTGAATCGCCGCCGCGGGATCGGTCGCGTTGAGGTGAACGTGATGGAAATGCGCGAGCGGGCGCGCCGGCTCCGCGGGCGGCGTTTGTGCGAGCGCGGCCGTGCTGGCGAGCAGCGACAGAATGCAGACAGTCTTCACTAGTCGTTGGCGCGCACCCAGCCGTACGCCGCGTTCTGGCGCGCGCCGCCAGCTTCGAGGTACGCGAGCTTGGCCTTCTCGAGTCCGTCGCCCGGGATCGCGTTGCGCTTCGCCTTCACGTCGACGTTGTAGAGCTTCGCCGCGTTCAGGCCGAGGATTTTCGCCTTGTCCGCCTTGCTGATCTTGGCGTAGCCGAACCTCTCCACGAACTCGTCGGAGATGTCGAAGCGCTTGAACGCCTCGATCGCCCATTGCGGCGAGCCCCACCACAGGCAGTCGGTGCCCCACACGACGTGGTCCGCGCCGTAGTGCTTGATGTTCTTGCCCATGCCGTGCATGCACAGCACCGGGTCCGCGACCACCAGCGCGTTGAAGAAGCTGCCGACTTCCGGGTAGACGTTGTTCATGCCCGGGTTGCGCTTCTTGATGTCCATCAGCACCGAGTGCCACTCGAAGTCGCCGGTCTTCGGGTCGAACTTGTTGCTGTCGAGGTAGTTCGGCTCGTTCGGGCCGTGCTTGATCGCCGAGTGGTAGATCACGAAGTTGAAATCGGGATTGGCGAGCGCGGCCTTCTCGACGTCCTTGGGGTTCGCCAGGTGGCCGAGCGTGCGCGACTGGTAGGAGTAGCCCTTGTGCACGCTCACCAGCTTCATGCCGCGCTTGCGCGACTCCTCGTAGAACCACATCGCGTTGTCGTCGTCGAGCTGGAAGCCGTTGCCGGTGCGCGCCGGATCGGTGTGGCAATACCACTTCCACGAGTCGATCTTGTAGAGCTGCAGCTCGCGCTCCATCTGCTCGAGCAGCGCGGCCTTGTCGATGCTGTTGGTCGCCTTGTCCCAGTAGTGATTCGGCGCGAGGTTGCCCTGGCACAGCGCCCGCTGCGAGCCGGCCATTGCGTTGATCTCCTTCTTCTTCTCCGCCATCAGCCAGCTCGGCAGGATTGCGAACGGCGGATTGCGCTGCGCGCCTTCGGCCACTTTGCCGTCCGGCGTGCGCTGGATCTCGCGCGTCGGCACGCCGGAGATCACCACCATGTTCGTGTCGGAGTCGAAGAACAGCTCCTTGACGAAATTCCTGTAGCTGTACGACTCGACGTCGTCCTTGAGCGTGAAGCCCATGTTGCGGGCGGTCTCGCTGTTGCGGAAGTTCAGCGCGATGCCGTTGGTGAAGTGCGCCTGCACGTCGATGATGAAGTACTCGCTCTTCGGATACTTTTCGTCGATCGCGGCGAGCTCGTAGGTTTCGATGTCAGCGACGTCGAAGACCTGGCCGTACACGCGATTCGAGGCGGCGAAGCAGGTCGCCAGGCCCATCGAGCTGGCCATGAACGCGCGGCGGTCCATGTTGAGCTTGCGCGCGCGCGCGTCGCCCATCTCGCGGATCAGGCCTTCGAGTTGCTTCTGCCGCTCGCTCTGCGGGCGCGGCACGAACTCTTCGTTCGACACCGCCTGCGTGGGAAGCGGCGAGTCGACGCCCTTCTGCAGGTCGCGCTCGATCTTGCGAATCCACATGGCGGAGTCTCCCGATGAATCTTGAAGAGTATTCTAGGATCCGCTTCGCGGCACCAGCGGGAGGCTTTGCGTTTATTTGCAGAGCGGGATGCTTTCTTGACGAACCTGGCGACTGCGTTGGCATTGATCGCCGCGCTCGCGACCTGCGATTCCGCATGGTGCATCGAGGACGCGGTCGAGCCGCTCACTGCGCTTGCGAACGCGCTGAGCGCAGCCGGGCAGCACGCGGCTGCCATCGAGGCCCTGACTCGCGCCGTGGGAATTCTGCGACGCAGCGCCGGACTCTACGACGAGCGCCAGTACTCATTGCTGAGTCAACTGGCGGATCTTCACAGCCTGAGCGGCGACACGGGCGTGCGTTTTCGCCAGGCATTCAGGTGAACGCGGAGTACACGAGCGTGCGCAGCTCGCGACGGATCGGATACGTCGCCGACGGCGTGAGCTGCGTCATGAAGATCACGATCAGCCGCTCGCGCGGATCGACCCAGAAATACGTGCTCGCCAGGCCGCCCCACGAGACGTCGCCGGGCGATCCCGGGATCAGCGCGCGCGCCGGGCTCATCGAAACAGCGAAGCCGAGACCGAAACCGACGCCGCCATAGGTCGCTTCCGAGAACAGCGAGACCGACAGTTCCGGCAGCTCCTTGCCGCCGGGCAGATGATTCATCGACATCAGCTCGAGGGTCTTCGGACTGATGAGGCGCACGTCGTCGAGCGTGCCGCCGTTGAGCAGCATCCGGCAGAAACGCAGGTAGTCGGCAACCGTCGACACCAGGCCACCGCCGCCGGATACGAAGCCCGGCGGTTTCAGGAAGGCGCTCGTCTGCGGATCGTCCTGCAGCGTCATGCGTCCCTCGGGCGTGGCTGCGTAGCACGCGGCGAATCGCGATGCCTTCGCGGCGGGCACCATGAAGTCCGTGTCCGTCATGCCGAGCGGATCGATGATCCGCGTACGCAGGAACTGCTCGAACGGTTGGCCCGAGATCTTGCCGACCAGGTAGCCGACGACGTCGGTCGACACCGAGTAGTTGAAAGCCGTGCCCGGCGAGAACTCCAGCGGCACCTTCGCCAGCTCCTCGACCATCCGCTCGAGAGGCACGGCGCCCGGCAGCTCGCCGAGCGCGAGCTTGCGGTAGGCAGCGTCGACGTTCGTGCGCTGCTGGAAGCCGTACGTCAGCCCCGACGTGTGCCGCAGCAGGTCGACTACCCGCATCGGCGCGCTCGTGCGCTTCGTGCGGAACGAGCCGATGAAGCCGCCTTCGTAGACGCCGAGATCGCGCCACTGCGGGATGTAGCGATGCACGGGATCGTCGAGCGCGATCCGGCCTTCCTCGACCAGCATCATCAGCGCGATGCTGGTGAGCGGCTTGGTCATGGAATAGATGCGGAAGATCGTGTCTTCCTGCAGCGGGCGGTTGCGCTCGACATCCATGCGCCCGAGCGCGCTGCAATGGGCGATCTGGCCGTTGCGCTCGATGAGCGTCAGCGCGCACGGCAGCTTGCCGGTGTCCAGGTATTTCTGCTGGAGGAACCGGTCGATGTGTTGCAGGCGCGGGCCGGACAGCCCGGCGGACTCGGGTCGGGACATGGACGTTTCCTGTCAGATGCGTGAGGTGCGTTGCGGCTCGCGCATGAAAATGTACACCAGGAGCGAGCCGAGCACGCACACGGTCACGTACCAGTAGAACCACGGCTCGTGCCCGATCGACTTGAACCACAGGCCGATGAACGGCGCGCTGCCGCCGAACAGCGAGACGGCCACGGCGTAGGGCAGGCCGACGCCGAGCGCGCGGATCTCGACCGGAAACAGCTCGGCTTTCACCACGGCGCTGATCGAGCTGTAGAACGAGGAGATCAACAGCGCGACGCTGACGAGGGCGAACGAGAGCCACGCGCTCTGCGCTGCGGCAAGCGTCGACAGCAGCGGTACCGTCGTGAACAGCGCGAGGACGCCGAAGGTGATGAGCATCGGCCGGCGTCCGATCCGATCCGACAGCGCGCCCATGAGCGGCTGGATCAGCATGAACAGGAAGAGCGACGCCGAAGAGACGATCGTCGCATCGGTCTTCGACAAACCCACGGTGTTCGCGAGGAACTGCTGAATGTAGGTCGTGAAGATGTAGAAGTAGAGCGTGCCGCCGGCGGTCAGTCCGAGGACGATCAGCACTTCGCGCGGGTGCTGCAGCAGCAAGGCGACCTCGCCGGAGCGCCCGCCGCTGGCACGGTGTTTCTCGAAGGTTGCCGTCTCCGGCAGATTGCGCCGCAGGTACAGGCCGCCGAGCGCGGCCGCTGCGCCGATCACGAAGGGAATGCGCCAGCCCCACGCTTCCAGCTGATCGTGGCTGAGGAAGACCCACTGCAGCACGAGCAATACTGCGAGCGACAACAACTGACCCATGACGAGCGTGACGTAGAGGACACCCGAGTAGAAGCCACGCTGCTGAGCAGGTGTGACCTCGCTCATGTAAGTCGCGCTGGTGCCGTACTCGCCGCCGACACTGAACCCCTGCAGGAGCCGCGCGAGCATCAGTGTCACGGGCGCCGCGAGGCCCACGGTCGCGTAGGCGGGAGCAAACGCGATCAGCAGCGAGCCAAGACACATCAGCATCACCGACAGGGTCAGCGCAGCCTTGCGGCCACGCCGATCCGCATAGCGGCCGAGTACCCAGCCGCCCAGCGGCCGGATGAGGAAGCCGCCGGCGTAGATCGCGGCGGTGTTGAGCAGTTGCGTGGTCGGATCGTCGTGCGGAAAGAACAACGGCGCGAAGTAGATCGCGCACGCCGAATACGTGTACCAGTCGTACCACTCGATCAGGTTACCGATCGAGCCGCCGAAGACGGCCCGCAGGCGTTGGCTCTTGCTCGTGTTCGGTTCGGTCGCCGCGGAGTCGTTCACTTCATGGGTTCGTCATGACGAGGTCCGGGCGATTCTAGGTCATTGTTCGTCCCGGGGCTCAACTACGCGGACCATGAACGCCGCCCTCGCAGGCCCGTCGCTCGCAGCCGATACGCCGATCGATGTGCTGGTGGCGCGCAGCGTAATGCAGGTACGCGTGGTGCAGATTCCGCGCGCGATGGTGGCCGTCGTCGTTGCGGTTATTGCGCTCGACTATGCGCTCCGCGGGCACGTCGATCCCGCTGCGTGGCATCTGTGGGCATTGCCGATGGTGGCTAGCAGCGTGCCCCGCACGGCGCTGAGCTCGGCCATCATGGGTGTGCTGCTGCCGCACTGGATACTCACCGGCGATATGCTGGGTGCGTCATTGTCCGGCCTGGAAACGGCGCAGACCCTGTCGCGGCAATTCGGTTTCGGCAAGGTGTGCCTCATCACGGGCAACACTGCACCGGCGCGGCTCGCCGAGCTGCGCTCGAGCAGATTTCCGGTGATCGTCAAGCCGGCGAAGCCGGAGCAGATCTTTGCGGTGATCGCCGCTGCAGGAGTCGCAGCCGGTTCATGACGGCTTGTGGTCGTCCCGCACTTCCTCGGGGTCGTGCTCCTTGGCGTGGTGTTTCGCCTCTTCTTCCGCCCGCTCGATGTCGCGCTGCTCGCTCGCAGCCAATTTGCGCTTGCCGGCCTTCGCGATCTCCTCGCGGCCGCGCTCGGACTCGACGAACTTCTGCGTCGCCTCGCGGTAGTTGCGGTCGGCGGATTTGTCGCCTTCACCTTCGTTTTCGTCGCGTGGGGTCGTGCCCATTGC
>DATEML010000094.1:0-43469 GCA_035275585.1 Steroidobacteraceae bacterium
TACGCGCGCTTCGCGCAGAGCTTCGCCAACACCATTCCGTTTTCGGAAGCCATCGGTTTCGTCGCCAACCTGCGCGATCCGGACGACATCGACTACGTCTTCTACGTCACCGCGCACGAGGTCGCGCACCAGTGGTGGGCGCACCAGGTCATCGGCGCGGACGTGCAGGGCTCGACGATGATCGTCGAATCGATGGCGCAGTACTCCGCGCTGATGGTGATGGAGAAGCAGTACGGCCGCGAGCACATGCGGCGCTTCCTCAAGTACGAGCTGGACCAGTACCTGAGCGGGCGCGGCGGCGAGCTGATCGAAGAGCTGCCGTTGATGCGCGTGGAGAACCAGCAGTACATCCACTACCAGAAGGGCTCGCTGGTCTTCTATCGGCTGCGCGAAGAGATCGGCGAAGAGAATCTCAATCGCGCGCTCGCGAACTTCATCCGCGACAAGGCGTTCCAGCAGCCGCCCTATACGACGACGCTCGAGATGCTCGACTACATCCGCGCGCAGACGCCGCCGGAGAAGCAGCGCCTGATCGACGAATTGTTCGCGCAGATCGTGCTGTACGACACGCAGGTCGTCGCTGCCTCGGCAAAGAAGCGGGCCGATGGCAAGTTCGACGTGCACATCGAGTTCGAGGCGCAGAAGGCGCAGGCCGACGGTGTCGGCAAGGAAACACCGCTGCCGCTCGATGACTGGATGGAGGTCGGCGTATTCGCGCGCAAGGCAGGCGAGGGTGAGCACACCGAGCGCGTGCTGTACCTGCAGCCGCGACACTTCACGCAGAACAAGGGAACGATCGACGTCGTGGTCGACGCCGAACCGTTCGAAGTCGGCGTCGATCCCTACAACAAGCTCATCGACCGCAATCCGGACGACAACCGCAAGAACGTGGAGTGACTCACGACCGCTGCGGGATCACTCCGAATCGGCCGTTCTGGTAGTCGCGGAACGCCTGCTCGATCTGCTCGCGCGTGTTCATGACGAACGGGCCGTAGCGCGCCACGGGCTCGTTCAGCGGCTTGCCGGACAACAGCAGCACCTCTGCCGGCTCGCGCGCATCCGCGTCGACCGCGATTGCGACGCCGTCGCCCGATTCGAGCAACGCGGCCTGGCCTTCGCGCACTTCACGCTGATCGCTGCCGATGCGCGCTGCGCCTTTGAACACGTAGATGAGTCCGTTCTGCTCCGCCGGCACCGGCTGCACGGTCGTGCCTCCCGGCTGAATCGTGAAGTGCAGCATCTGGATCGGCACTCGCGTGTCGATCCGCGCCGCGCGGCCGAGCGATTCGCCGGCGATGATTCGTACCGCGACCCGACCGTCCGCGCTGCTGGCGCGCGGAATGTCGTCAGCACGCAGCGTCTGGTAGCGCGGCGTCATCATCTTGTCCGCTGCGGGCAGGTTCACCCAGATCTGGAAGCCTTCCTGCACGCCGCCCTCGCGATGAAAGCGCGCCGTCGGCATTTCCGAATGGATGACGCCGCCGCCGGCAGTCATCCACTGCACGTCGCCGGGACGCAGCACATCCGCGTTGCCGAACGAGTCGCGATGCTCGTTTTCGCCGGCGAGCACGTACGTGACGGTCTCGAAGCCGCGGTGCGGATGGTCCGGGGCGCCGAGCGCGGCGCCGGGATCCCAGCGCACGGGGCCGAGATGGTCGATCAGCAGGAACGGATCGAAGTGGCTGAAGTTCGCGATCGGGAACGGCCGGCGCACGGGGAAGCCGCCGCCCTCGATCGTGCTGAGTGCCTGAATGACGCGGGCCACGCGCCGGGTCTGCGACGCGGGAGGAGTATCTGTACGGGTCATGGGGCTGTTCATGGGGACATAGACTGCCATGACCAAGGTCAGGGATCGCCGGGGTCCAAGGAATGAGAGTTATTCGGGCAGCGCCGGCGTAAACTGACCCCGGAGCGGGATTCGGGGGCGACCATGGCATTCGTGGCACAGGCTGCTGACGGCAGCGCGATCCGGTATGTCGACGGCAAGCGTTACCTGTGGCTGGCCTCGCTGACCGGCCCGCTCGTGCCCATCGTGGGCGTCGCGCTGTATTTCCTGAGCGGCGGCAACCCGCTCGCGACGCTCTTCCCGCTGGCCTATACGTTCCTGTTCGTGCCGCTCGCGGATGCGATCTTCGGCGAGGATACGCACAACCCGCCCGAGGAAGTCGTGCCGGCGATGTCGCAGGACAACTATTACCGGGTCCTGCTGTACGTCGCGATCGTGCTGCTGTTCACGCAATTCTTCGTCGTCGCCTGGTTCATCGGCACGCACTCGTTGCCGTGGTGGTCGTTTTTGGCGCTGACGCTCGGCTGCGGCTTCTCCAGCAGCGCGTCGCTCCTGGTCGGGCACGAACTCGGGCACAAGGCCAGCCGCACCGACCGCGTCGCGGCCCAGGTCGTGAATGGACTGGTCGGCTACGGGCACTTCTGTATCGAGCACAACCGCGGACATCACGTGCACGTTGCGACGCCGGAGGACAGCGTCAGCGCCCGCATGGGCGAATCGATCTACAAGTTCGTGCTGCGCGAGATCCCCGGTGCATTCCGTCGTGGCTGGGCCCTGGAGCGCGAACGGCTGCAGAAGCTCGGCCGGCCGGTCTGGTCGTTCAGCAACGAGATCCTCAGCTCCTGGCTGCTGACCGCCGTCATCGGGCTCGCGCTGCTCGCGATCTTCGGCTGGATCATGGTGCCGTTCCTCGTCATCCATCACTTCTACGCCTGGTACGGCCTGACCCAGGCGAACTACGTCGAGCACTACGGCCTGCTGCGCCAGAAGCTCGCCGGTGGGCGCTACGAGCTGCCCGAGCCGCGTCATTCCTGGAACACGAACCACATCTACTCGAACCTGATTTCGTTCCACCTGCAGCGCCATTCGGATCATCACGCCAATGCGCTGCGGCCGTACCAGGCGCTGCGCGATTTCGCCGGCCTGCCGCGCCTGCCGAGCGGCTACCCGGGCAGCTTCGGCCTGGCAATGATCCCGCCGCTGTGGTTCCGGGTGATGGACCCGAAGCTGATGCGCTGGGCAGGCGGCGACATCCGCAAGGTGAACGTCGATCCCGCGAAACGCGCCAGGCTGTACGCGAAATATGGGATCCAGAGTCAGGCTGAAGCCTGACCCACTCCACAAGCTGGGCCCGGTGGTGGGCGAAGGTGTCGGTCAGGCTTTAGCCTGACAACTCCGGGTCGGCATTCTGCGACGCTGTCAGTCGCGCCCAGAGGCGTTAATCTCGCTCATTAGCTACAGGAGCGAGGTACGAATGAGCACGACGTTGCTCGTCAACATCGACGTTGACGATCTGCACAAGGGCACCGACTTCTACACCAAGGCGTTCGGCCTGACGATCGGCCGGCGCTTTGGCCCCGATGCGGTCGAGCTGCTCGGTGCGAGCTCGCCCATCTACCTGCTCGCCAAGCCCAACGGCACGGTCGCCTCGGCCACCAGCCGCCACCTGCGCTCGTACGCCCGGCACTGGACGCCGATCCATCTGGACATCGTCGTCAGCGAGATCGACGGCGCCGTCGATCGCGCTCGCAACGCCGGCGCCCGGCTCGAAGGACCGGTCAAGACGAACAACTGGGGCAAGATCGCGATGCTCGCCGACCCGTTCGGCCATGGCGTCTGCCTGATCGAGTTCGTCGGCAAGGGCTACGACGAGATCGCGACGGAAAAGCCGAAGGGCGCGACCGCCCGGTAGCAGCAGCATGTTCACGCTGCCCGGGCTGGTGTGTTGGAAATGCGGCACGTCGCTCGCGGACCTGACGCTGCCGTTGCGCCGGCTGGAGGAGTGCCGCAACTGTGGTGCCGAGCTGCACGTCTGCAAGCTGTGCGAGTGGTACAGCCTCGCGGTCGCCAAGCACTGCCGCGAGCCGATCGCGGAGGAAGTGAAGGACAAGGAGCGCGCCAACTTCTGCGACTACTTCAAGCCGCGGCCGGGCGCTTACTCGAAGGCCGATGTCTCGGCCTCGAACCAGGCACGCGCCGGGCTGGATGCGTTGTTCGGCGGTGCGAAGGACGCCGCGCCGGAGCCGACCGCCGCCGATCGCGCCAAGGCCGAGCTCGACAAGCTGTTCAAGAAATAGCCTGGCCGCTCACGGCGCCGGCGGGTAGGCGTCGGGCGAGGACTGCGCCTCGCGCACGAGCCAGTCCATCGTTCCGGAGATCAGCGGATCGTTCAGGCGCCGCGGCGAACAGACCGCGTAGATCCCGAAAGCCGCGCTCACCTCGGCGTCGAACACCTTGACCAGCCGTCCCGAGCTGAGATCGCTCGCGGCGAATATTTCCGAAGTGATGCCGACGCCCTGGCCTTCGAGCGTCGCCGCCAGCATGGAGTTGCGATCGCCGCAGATGATGCCGCGGCGCGGGTTCACGCCTTTCGCGCCCACGGCGTCGAGCCAGCGCGTCCAGGTGCGATGCGAGTCGTCGTGCAGCAGCGTATGCGCCTTGAGATCCGCGAACGTCTTGATCGGCGCGCGCTTCAGCAGGGCCGGGGCGGCCACGACGATCTCCTTCGGCTTGAACATCGGCCGCACGTGCAGTCCGGGATATTGGCCGCCGCCGAAGCGCAGGGCGATGTCGACGTCCTCGCGCGAAAAATCCACCAGCCGGGCCGAGGTGCTGACCTGAAGGTCGGTTTCGGGAAACAGCGTCGAAAAAGCCTGGACGCGCGGCATGAGCCAGCGCGTCGCGAGCGACGAGAACGTCGAGATCATCAGCTTGCGGCGGACGGCCGGTACTGAAACGTCCTCGAGCGCGCTCGAGAGCCTGTCGAAGGCCTCGCGCGTGCCTTCCGCGAGCAGCGCGCCATGTACGGTCAATTTCAGGCCCCGCGGCAGGCGCTCGAACAGCTTCACCCCCAGCCGCTCCTCGAGCTGCTTCACCTGACGGCTCACGGCCGCATGGGTGACGTTCATCTCCTCCGCCGCGGCGCTCAGATTGAGATTCCGGGCCGCGACATCGAAGGCCCGCAGCGGGCCGACCGGTATGCGTTTCATAGGCTTACAAATCCCCTCCAGATGTGACTTTTTATCATAGTTAGGCGGCAGTAAGTATCGCTTTTCGCGATCCAGGGTGGGATCTACCCTACGCCTCCATTACAGAAGTTCACATCTAGCGAGGAGAAGACCATGGACGAATACCTGTTCATCGAGCTGGCGAAATTGCAGGCCGACCGGCGTCGCCTGGAACGCGAGCAGCGCGAACAGCTGCGTCGCTTCGAGGCGGACGAGTCGGTGTCGAACTCAGGTCACCGCGAGCCGCTGCGTCGGCAGTGGTTTGCAAACGCGTGGAGCAAGCAGTCATGAAAACTTTCATCGCAGTATTTGCATCGTTTCTGGTCAATGGCGGTCTGCTTGGTGGGCTGGCCTACAGCGTCCAGCAGTTGCAGGCTCCGCCGCTCGGCGAAGTGTTGATCGTGCAGTTGCCGGATGACGCCTCGCTGCCGACCCTGGCCGATGCGCATCAGGTCGGTCCGTCAGCCGCCCGGGCCCTGTAAGTGCCGGGCGACGGGGTGAACGTGCGGTCAGACGCTTCGGGCCATACCGGCGACGAGCCGACCGAGCTTCTCGACCGCACGTTCCAGCGTCGGCGTCCAGGGAAGGCCGCAACTGAGTCGGATGTAGTTGCGATAGTCCGCCTTGGCGGAGAACACGACGCCGGGTGCGACACCAATGCTGCTCGCGGCAGCGGTGCGGAACAGCTCCGCGGCATCGACGTTACGCGGCAGCTCGACCCACAGCACCACGCCACCCGGTGGTTGGGCGACACGCGTGCCGTCCGGGAAGAACCGCGCGATCGCTTTGATGTGGTTCTGCGAGTTGATGGCGAGCGTGGACCGCACGCGTCGCAAATATCGGTCATAGCCGCCACTCGCGTAGTAGCGCGCGAGCACGAGCTGCTGCAGCGTCGGACAAGCCACCGACGAGTAGAACTTCGCGCGGGCGATCTCGGCATGGAATTGCGGGCTCACCGCCCAACCGATGCGATAGCCGAAAGCGATCGTCTTCGAGACCGAGCCGCACGAGACCACGAGACCGGACTCGTCGAAGGCGCGCAGCGACGTGGGCCGCGTGCCGCCGTAGTGCAGGTCGCCGTAGATGTCGTCCTCGATGATCGGCACTTCGTGATCCGTCAGGATCTGGACGATCTCGCGTTTCGCGTCGTCGGGCGTCAGGCTGCCCGAAGGATTGTTGAAGTTCGGCATCAGCACCGCCGCGCCGAGCCGCGTGCTGCGTGCGATCGCGCGCACCGCATCGACGTCGATGCCCGCGACCGAACAGTTCGGCACTTCCACCACTTTGAGATTCAGATGCTCGATCGACTGCAGCAGGCCGAAGTAGGTCGGCGATTCGACGAGCACGGTATCGCCGGGCTTGCACGCGACGCGCAGCGCCAGCGTGATCGCGTCCATCGTGCCGCTGGTGATCACGACGTGCGCGGGATCGGTCGGCGCGCCGGCGAGCGCCATGCGCTTCGCGATCTGCCGGCGCAGTTCCTCGTCGCCGGGCGGCAGGATGCACTGGCCGGCGTTCAGCGGATGGTCGCGCAACACTTCGCGCACGATGTTGTTGAGCCGCTGCGTCGGGTACATGGCGGGCTCGGTGACCGCGCTGTTCAACGGCACGAAATCGGTGCGGGTCAGCGCCTCGCGGCACATGTCGAGCACTTCGTTGGCGATCGACGCCGGTCGCGGCGCGCGCGCGGGCCTGGGTCGCGGCTCGGGCAGCCGTCGCGGCTCGGGCGCACGCACGTAGAAGCCGGACTGCGGCCGCGCCTCGATCAATCCGACGTTTTCCAGGTGCACGTAGGCCTGTACGACGGTCGAGACGCTGACCTTCGCCGTGCGGCTCATGGAGCGCACCGACGGAATGCGTTCGTTCGCGCGCAATGCACCGCTCGAGATTTGCGACTCGACTATTCGCGCGACGCGTTCGTACAGCAGAGGAGCGTGGGATGACATTGGAAATGCTCGTCCGTAACTGTATTGGTCACCACCCAGTCTACCTGAATCTGTACTGCTTGCCAGCTCCACAGGCACAGTGACTCATGGATCAAGCCGTTCATCCGATCTCGACGGGCACGCGTCTTTCGCTGGGCGTCGCAGCTGCGTTCGCCGGCATCTACATCATCTGGGGCACGACGTACCTGGCGATCACGTTCGCGATCAAATCGCTGCCGCCGTTCATGAGCGGCGTGGCGCGATTCGGTCTCGCCGGCCTGCTGATGTATGCGTGGCTGCGCGCACGCAATCCGCGTCCGTTCGCTGGCGTGAGCATCCCGATGATGGCGCTCTCCGGCATTCTGCTGTCGGGCATCGGCAACGGGTTCGTACTCGTCGCGCAACAGGGGATTCCGAGCGGCATCGCGGCGCTGATCGTCGCGGCAGTACCGGTTCTCGTACTGATCTTCGATTGGGCTTTCTTCAGCAAGCGCGCGCCGACGAAGCAAGCGTTGCTCGGCACTGCAGTGGCGATCGTGGGCGTCGTGACGATCGTGATGCACACTCGATCGCTCTCCGGCAACGCGCATCCGCTGTACCTGCTTGCGATGGTCGTGGCCACTACCGGTTGGAGCCTCGGCACGCTGGTGCAGAAGCGCTCGGCGAATCAGGCCACGGTGCTCAACTTCACCTGCGGCCAGATGCTCTTCGGCGCGGCGTTCCAATTGCTGATGTCGCTCGTCACCGGCGAGTGGCCGCGGTTCGATCCGGCGGCGATCTCATTGTCGGGCGTGATTGCGATCGCGTACCTCGTCGTGTTCGGCAGTATCGTCGGTCTGAACTGCTACCTGTGGTTGCTCACGCGCGTGCCGGCGCCGAAAGTGGCGACGTACGCGCTCGTGAATCCGGTCGTCGCCGTGTTCCTCGGCGCTGTCGTACTCGGTGAGCGCGTGACGCCGCTTGCCTTGGCTGCGGCGGTTCTGGTTCTCGTCGGCGTCGCGTTGATCGTCTTCCAGGATCTGCCGCTGGTGCGGTCGCTGACCGCACGCGGCCGTCGGTGACCCGCCATGCGTATCCCGCCCTTTCTGCTCGATCAATGGATTGCGACTTACGAGTTCGCGTCGCCGCCGATCCGCTACAACCTTGCCGCCAGCACTGGTCCGGGCTGGACGCTCGGCGAGTTGCTGGCGCTCGGCGACGGCGCAGGCGTGAACGGGCTCGGCGACTTGCGGCTGTCCTATGCGCCGCCGCAGGGAACCGCTGCTCTGCGCGAGCAAGTCGCAGCGCTGCACGACGTCGATCCTGACTGGGTCGTCATTACCACGGGTGCATCCGAGGCGTTGTCCGCGCTGTACTGTCTGGCTGCGGAGCCGGGCGCGTCGATTACGCTGCCGTTTCCGTCATTCCCCGCAATGCCCGTGATGGCGCGCGCGTGGGGGCTGAACGTTGCGACGTACGCGCTCGATCGCGCCAACGGATTCGGACAGTCCGCCGAGCGCGTGCTTGCCGCGGTCGGCGAGAGCACACGGCTCGCGCTCGTCAACACGCCGCACAATCCGACCGGCTCGGTGATGCCGCGGGCGGAGATCGCGCGGCTCGCCGCCAACCTCGAGCAGCGCTTGATTCCGCTCGTGGTCGACGAGGTGTATCACCCGCTGTATCACGGCGCACCGGCGGTTGCGTCGGCGGCGACGTTGCCGAACACGATCGTTCTCAGTGATCTCTCCAAGGCGCTGTCGCTGCCCGGCCTGCGCATCGGCTGGTTGATCGATCGGGATGCGCGCCGTCGCGAGCGGCTGATCAACCTGCGCAGCTACTTCACGATTTCCTGCTCGCCGCTGACGGAAGCGATCGCTGCGCACGCTCTGGCAAATCGCGAGGCGATCCTTGCCCGGCTGCGGGCAGTCGCCACGACCAATCTCGCAACCTTGCGCGATTTCATGAGCGACCACCGCGAGATTTTCGATTGGGTCGTGCCGACCGGCGGCACGACGGCGTTCCCGTGGTTGCGCGACGGCAGCAATGCGCGAGAGCTGTGTGCAAGGCTCGCGAGCGCCGGAGTATTGCTGGCGCCAGGCGACTGCTTCGATGCGCCGGAGCATTTCCGGCTCGGCTTCGGCGCGCAGGCCGAAGGTTTCGCGCGGGCGCTGGAGATCGTGTCCGATACGGTGCGAGCGCCTCGCCCCGTCAGTGTTGCTGCTGGAGCGCAGCGCTAGCGAAGCGTTCGCGGTTGATGATGTAGATGCCGCTGGCGACGATCACGAACGCGCCAGTGAGCATGCGCAACCCGGGCGCTGTCGCCCACAGCAGCCAGTCGAACAATATGCCCCACGCCAGCGCCGTATATTCGAGCGGTGCGACGACGGGTGGCGGTGCGAGCCGGAACGCTTCCGTGATGAAGTACTGACCGAGCGCGCCGGCGATGCCCAGGCCGATGATCAGGTGCCAGTGATCCCAGTGCACGGGTACCCAGCGCAGGCTCGCCGCAACACCGCTGATGATCGTCAGGAACAACAGCGACCAGAACACAGTGGCTGCGCTGCTCTCGGTGCGCGTCATGATGCGGATCGTGATCGCATTGAGCGCGTAGCCGGCCGCCGAAGCGAGTGCCGCGAGTCCGCCGATCGTGACCAGCCCCGTGCCGCTCGGCTTCAGCACGATGATGACGCCGGCGAGGCCGACGAACACCGCGAGCCACTGCGGCCAGCCGACGCGCTCGCCCAGCATCGGTACCGACAGCGCCGTGATGAGCAGCGGCGCCGACATGAATATGGAGTAGGCATTCGCCAGCGACAGCTGGCTCACCGCGTAGACGAAGCACCACAGCAGCATGACGCTGAGGAAGCCGCGCAGCACGTGCAGGCGCCAGCGCTGCGGCTTCAGATCGTGCCAGCGCCCGAACACGGCATTGGCTGCGAGCAGCAGCGGCAGCGAAGCGACGCCACGCAGGAACGTCACCTGCATGGCAGGGTAGTCCTCCGACAGTCGCTTCAACAGGACATCCATCACCGAGAACGTGGTGACGGCCGCGAGCATCGAGAGGATGCCGCGGAGATTCGTTGCTGGCATGTCGCATGCTACGGACGCCGCGAGTTCGGTGTCCAGTCCGGGAACGATGGAACCGTGCGCGCACCCACCGGGTTTCAGCTGGTGCACAGACACCCACGAGGGTTCAGCCGATGACCAGCACCAATCCGCACCAGACCCTGACGATGAAGTCGCGCCTGCACGAGCGGGCCGCGCAACTGCGCGGCGAGATCCAGCGCACGCTGGAGCGCTCCTCCGACGAGACGCACGTGCGGATCGCGGAGCAGGCGCGCGACACCGAGGACGATTCGTTCTCCAACCTGATCGTCGATCTGAACCTCGCGGAGATCGACCGCGACGCCGACGAGCTGCGCCGGATCGACACCGCGCTGGCCCGCCTCTCTGAAGGCAGCTATGGGCTGTGCGAGGACTGCGGGCAGCGCATCCCGGAAGCGCGCCTCGAAGCCGAGCCGACGGCGCTGAGATGCATCCGTTGTCAGGAGGTCTACGAGCGCACGCACGCCGGTGGTGCCACGCCGCGGCTCTGAGTCAGGTGACGGAGTGACGCCGGGCGTCACTTTCGTCACTTCGTCACTTGTGTCACTCTGTTTTCATGCGCCAAGTCTTCATCTGCGACGCGATTCGTACCCCCATCGGCCGCTACGGCGGTGCGCTCGCCGGCACCCGTCCTGACGATCTCGGCGCGATTCCGCTGCAGGCGCTCATGCAACGCAATCCGCGGGTCGACTGGGCCGCGGTCGACGACGTCTACTTCGGCTGCGCCAACCAGGCCGGCGAGGACAATCGCAACGTCGCGCGCATGTCGGCGCTGCTCGCCGGGTTGCCGGACGTCGTGCCCGGCGCGACGGTCAACCGTCTGTGCGGATCAGGTCTCGACGCAGTGAATCTCGCCGCGCGAGCGATCCGCACGGGCGAGGCGGAGCTGGTGCTGGCCGGTGGTGTCGAGAGCATGACTCGCGCGCCGTTCGTCATCGGCAAGGCCGACAGCGCCTTTTCGCGCACCGCGAAGATCGAGGACACGACGATCGGCTGGCGCTTCGTCAACCCGTTGCTGAAAGCGAAGTACGGCATCGACTCGATGCCGGAGACGGCCGAGAACGTTGCTCAGGAGTATGGCGTGGCGCGCGCGGACCAGGATCAGTTCGCGCTGCGCAGTCAGCAGCGCTATGCCCGTGCGCACGCTGCGAAGTTCTTCGAGACCGAGCTCGTGCAGGTATCGATTCCGCAGAAGAAGGGCGACGCGCTCAGCTTCGCGGCAGACGAGCATCCGCGCGCAGACACGACCATCGAAGCGCTCGCCCGGCTCAAGGGCGTGGTGCGGCCGGACGGTACGGTGACAGCGGGCAACGCTTCGGGCGTGAACGACGGTAGTTGCGCACTGCTGCTCGCAAGTGAAGAAGCCGCTGCGAAGTACGGCCTGCGGGTACGCGCGCGCGTGATCGCAACGGCGACGGCCGGCGTGCCGCCGCGCATCATGGGTATCGGACCGGTGCCCGCGACGCGCAAGGTGCTCTCGCTCGCGAAGCTGTCGATGGACCAGCTCGACGTCATCGAGCTCAACGAAGCGTTCGCGGCGCAGGCGCTCGCCGTGACGCGGCAGCTGGGACTCGCCGACGACGCGGAGCACGTGAATCCGAACGGCGGCGCGATCGCGATCGGTCATCCGCTCGGCGCGAGCGGTGCGCGGCTCGCGACCACCGCGCTCAACCAGCTGGAAAAGATTCGCGGGCGCTACGCGCTGTGCACGATGTGCATCGGCGTGGGGCAGGGCATCGCGATGGTGATCGAGCGTGTCTGATGGTTCACTGACAGGCAGCTTTGCAGTCGGCCAGCTCCGCCCTGCACTGATTGTTGGCGTCGCGCTCGGTGCGGAAGCAGTCGTAGCGCAGCGACGCGATGTTCTGCATCGCACGCAGGCAGATTCGGTGACGCTGCCCCAGCCGTGCCTGACAGCCGCGGCTGTAGTAGTCCGAGCCGCAGTTCGCCTCGGGGTTCGCGAAGTAGTTGCAGAACAGGCCGTAGTCGATCGCGTAGGCGTCGGTGCGGCCGGTGAATACGTCGCGTCCGCCGTTCGCGGCAACGCGCTCGCATTCGCGCCGCGCAGCGCGGGTATCGCGCGAGCAGCTGCCCTCGGCCGCCTGGCAATGAGTCAGGCAACTCGTGCGCGTCGGCATCTTGGGAGCGGCGGACGCGCCGTTGTCGGCCGAAATTGCCGCCGTTGCGAACAGGACTGCGAGCACGTAAAGGCCGCTTCTGCGCTGCATCGCTGCACTCTGTGCAGACGTGTCTGTCGGCGTCAAGCGTCGCCGCGGAGCGTGTTGCGCAGCTTGGAGAGAGTCCGGGCGCCACGGCGGCGCGGTGTGCTCCTGTCCGCTCTCTCATTACAGGTGCGCGGCTTTATTTTCAGCCACTTAGCACCGTGCGCCTCGGCTGCCGGGAACCGCTCGCAGCACGATCGGTCTTCTGGTCATAGGGCCCGCACCTCGGGTTACACTGGGATCATTCCTTCCCGATTCGCGAAGCGAAGCACTCTCTAATGACCCAACACTCCGAAGAACGTCTGCCCGAAACGGAGGGTGCGCCGTCGATGCGCGCCGGCGCGCGGATCCTGCCATTCGAACGCCCGCAGTCAGAGCTGCAGCGCGCGATTCAGCAGCGCGCGCAGGAAGCGCTCGATCTCGACCGCGAGCGCGCCGAGGAGAAGCGGCGGCCCCAGCCGCTCAAGTGGATCACGATATTCGCGCTCGCGTGCATTCCGGTGCTGCTGACGATCGTCGCTGTGGACGGCTTCCTGCGCGTCTTCCACAAGGTGATGGAAACCTACAGCTCGGAGCCGCCGCAGCAGCAGCAAACTGCGCCCGCCGAAGCCGAGTCGGTTTCCCGGCCGGGCATCGTGATGCTCGAGTCCTACGATGCGCCGACCAACGCGCAGCGCAGTGCCACATCTCCCGACCCCAGCGCTCCGCCAGCCGCGAACTCGCCGCAGCAGCGCTAGCGACGCCTACCCAACATAACGGCTCACGGCAACAATGCGTATTGCCGTGCATTTTGCCGTCGGTACACAGTGGCAGTTCTGAGGCGGCCGGAGCCAGGGGGGCACCTACCATGTCGCGATTGATCTTTCGCGATTTCGATGAATTCGCCGACTCGATCGCTGGGATCGCCGGTCGCTTCGTTCCTACAGCGCGTTCCAGCGCGGAATGGTGGGTCGACGCAGTGCCGGCCGGTGCGCTGTCGTTGCAGCAAATCCAGATCGGCGGCTCGGCGACTTTTGCCGGCGACGGCGCTGCAGGCTCCTTCACGCTCGGCATCCCGATGACGAAGCCCAACTGCATCCGCATCGACGGTCAGCGGCTCGACGGCAACACGTTCATCGTTCTGAAGCAGGATCAGCCATTCACTTTCGCCGGTCACGACGTGACGCGCTGGGCTGGCGTCACGCTGCCAGTGGACTACCCGGCGCTCGGCACCGAGCTGCTGGAGAAACTGCACGCGAGCGACGGCGCCTGCACGCGCACCGATCCGCTGCGACTCGAGCAGCTGCGCTGGCTCGTCGGCCGCATCTGCTGCGGCACGCCGACCATCGACCTGTCGGATCCGGCCGCGGCCAAGATGGCGGAGCAGGAGATCAGCGGAGTCGCGGTGCGTGCGCTGGAGCGAAGCCTGAGGTTGCAGGTCCGCCCGATCGGCCGGCCGCACCTGTCGCGTGAGCGCGTGATCGCGCGCGCTCTCGAGCTGATCCGTGCGCACGAGGGTCAGCCGCTGTTCACCAGCGACCTGTGTCGCGCGGCCGGTGTCAGCGAGCGCACGCTGCGCAACACGTTCAACGAGTATTTCGGCGTCGGTCCGATCCGGCTGCTGAAGATGCGCCAGCTGCGCGAGATCCGCGCCGCGTTGCTCGCGGCAGATTCGACGCACGAGACCGTGGCGAGCATCGCCGGTCGCTTCGGCGTGTGGGATTTCAGCCTGTTTGCGCGCAACTACAAGCGCTTGTTCGGCGAGTCGCCGTCGCAGACGCTGCGCATGCCCGCCGGCAGCAGCGAGCACACCGACTACACCTGGTTGGGCTATGCAGTGCGCAAGTTCGCGGACGAGCTGCTGTGTCCGATGCCGCGCTCGCTGGCAGCGCCCTTACATACTGGCTCGAACGAACAGTAGCGGTCCGTCGACCGACAGGTCGACGAACCCTGGCGTGTCCTCGTCCTGCGAATCGACGTCGATCTGGAACGTACGATAGCCGAGGCCCAGCGCCAGATAGGGATTCAACCGCCAGGTGAAGGCGAGCCGCGCGTCGAGAATCGAGCCATCGACCCGGCTCACGTCCACCTTCAGATATTGCGCGCGCGCCTCGACCGCCCAGCGTGGCGTGAAGTCAAAACGCCCCTCGATCCCGATCAGCGGTAGCGGTGCGACGCCGCTTTCGCTTTCGCGCACGACGCGGCTGCGCACCACTGCATTCGCCTGGACGTCTGCGACCTGGACGCCGAAGGTCGCGCTGAGCTCCCCGCGCTGCTGCACGAGGAAGCGATAGCCGTAGGTCAGGCCGAACATCGTCAGGTTGAGCTCGCTGTCGACGAGCTCGTTTACGAGGTAGTCCTCGTTGTCGAACGAGATCGGCTTCTCGATCCGCTTCTGCGCCGAGCGATGAATCGCGAACGCGGACAGCCGCACGAGATGACGCTCGCCCGGCAGCAACGTGAATTCGACCTGCGGCAGCAGCTCGAAGTCGTCGAGCCCGAGATCCTTTTCGGCGTCGATCTCGGTGCCGGGCTGCGTGGGAGACTCGTCGACGCGCAGCCGGGTCTGCGGGCTGGCGCCGAACAGGTTGACCTCTACGCGCAGCCGGTCTTCCACGACGTTTGGGGGCGGCCGCGGCGCCCAATCCGGCAACTTGGCCGGCAAGTCGGCGCTGGATGCCGCGGGCGGCGGTGTGGTCGCCTCGGCGGCGATGGATACGGCCGGCGCGAGCGCGAGGACTGGGATGACCAAGAGGAATCGGCAGCTGTTTGGCATTCGGTGCTTCCTGTGGCGCGCCGATTATGCCAATGCCCGGCAGCAACGACGGGCGCTATTTCACGGATCGGACGAGTGTCGCGAATCAGTGACGCTCGCCGAGCTGCCGGCCTCGTAGAATGTTGCGCAGCCGACCGTTTTCGATACCTAATCGTTCGGCGCCCGGGGAGCCGCTGCATGGCAAGTGAATCGACGGAGATCGTCCGGCGCGCGCGCGACCGGTCGCGCGTGAGCCTGGTTCTCGCGGGCGTGTCGTGCGCCGTGTTCCTCGTCTTCCTGCTGCTGCTCGCGTGGTCCGTGCGAGAGGATCCGCTCGGACCTCTGCGCGATGTTCGCTTCAGCGTCATCGGTGTCGGCATCAACTTCGGGCTCGCGCTCGGCAGCGTCGTCGCCTTCGGCTACTGGCGACGCCTCGAGCGCACGCGGGCGGCGCGCCGCGGAGAGCGCTGAGGTGCGCAGCCCGATCGCGATCGCCCTGTTCCTGGCCGTCATCGTCACCACACTGCTCATCACGCGCTGGGCCGCGCGGCGGACGCATTCGCGCTCCGAGTTCTACGCCGCCGGCAGCTCCATCACCGGTACGCAGAACGGACTGGCGATCGCCGGCGACTTCATGTCCGCTTCGACGATCCTCGGTGTCGCGGGGCTCGCCTTCACCGGCAATTCCGACGCCGTGTTGTACATCGTGTCGCCGCTCCTCGGCTTCACCATCATGCTGCTGTTCATCGCCGAGCCGCTGCGCAATCTCGGCCGCTACACCGTGCCCGAGGTCGTGTCACTGCGCTTCGCCGGCCGCGGCGTGCGCGGTTTCACTGCCGCGGCCGCGCTCGTGGTCACGATCTTCTATCTGATCGCGCAGATGGTCGGCGCCGGCGCGCTGATCGAGATCCTGCTCGGCATCCCGTATTCGCTCGCCGTCGTCGTCGTCGCAACGCTCATGATGCTGTACGTCGCCTTCGGCGGCATGCTCGGGACCACCTGGGTGCAGATCACGAAGGCAGTGGTGCTGATTGTCGGTGTCGTGTTGATGACTGTGTTGACGTTCAGCCACGTCGACTACGATCTCGCCTCGCTGTACTCGATCGCGCGCGAGCAGATGAACGACGTGCTCACCGGCAACCGCACCGGCGCGCTCAACTCGCTCTACTCGACGCTCTCGCTCGGCCTCGCGCTCTCGCTGGGGGTGTGCGGTCTGCCGCACGTGCTGATGCGCTTCTTCACTGTGCCCGATGCGCGGCAGGCGCGCCGCTCGATCATCGTCGCCATGGTGCTGATCGCGATCGTCTTCCTGATCGTGCTGTTCGTGCTGAGCTACGCGGCGATCGCCTTCCTGTACGGCAAGCCGGAGTTCTTCGACGACGCCGGCGTGCTGCGTGGCGGCGCCAACATGGCCGTGGTGCACCTCTCGCGTTTGCTCGGCGGCGACGTGCTGATGGGCATCGTATCGGCGGTGACTTTCGCGACGATCCTCGCAGTCGTGGCCGGCCTGACGATGGCGAGCGCCGGCGCGCTCGCGCACGATCTGTATGCGCAGGTGTTCCGGCGTGGCGCTGCGAGCGAGGCGCAGGAGCTGCGCATGTTTCGCGTCGCCACGCTCGCGGTGACCGTTGTCGCGGCGCTGCTCGGGATCGCGTTCAAGGGCACCAACATTTCCTTCCTGGTCAGCCTCGCGTTCAGCGTCGCGGCCAGCGCGAATTTCCCGGTGCTGTTGTTGTCGCTGTACTGGCGCGGGCTCACGCGCGGCGGCGCGCTGCTCGGCGGCGCGGTCGGTCTCATCAGCTCGACCGGCATGCTGATCGCAGGTCCGGCGATCTGGGTGGACGTGCTTGGCTACACGCGACCGCTGTTCGGCTCCAACTATCCGACATTGATCGCGCTGCCGCTCGCGCTGTTCACGGCGTGGGCTGTTTCAATGCTCGATGCGCGCCGACGCGATGCGCAAGCGGAACGCTTGTTCGACGAGTTGGCAACGAGAGCGAGTCGGGCAGAGACCTGACACAGAGTCGGGCCAGAGCCCGACCTACGGTCGGAACTTCATCCGCTATGCAGGCGTTGCCGCTACATCCCCCGTCGATGAAGCGGAGCGCTGATCATGGCTTTCGAACTCAAGCCTTTGCCTTTTCCCAAGGAATCCCTCGGTCCGACGATGTCCGCGAGCACGCTCGAGCATCATCATGAGAAGCACCACGCAACCTACGTGAAGAAGCTCAACGAGCTGATCGCCGGCACGAAGTACGCCGGCTCCGACCTCGAGTCGATCGTGCGCGCGACGGCGCGCGGGCAAGGCCCGGACGCGAAGGCCCAGAAGATCTTCAACAACGCCGCTCAGGTCTGGAACCACGATTTCTTCTGGGAGTCGCTGGCGCCGAACGGCGGCGGCCCGCCGCCGGAGCCGGTGCTCAAGCGCATCGTCGCCAGCTTCGGCTCGCCGGACAATTTCCGCGACCGCTTCGTCGAGGCGTCGGTCGATCACTTCGGCAGCGGCTGGGCCTGGCTGGTCGCCCGCCGCGGCGGCAAGCTCGAGATCGTCACGACTCACGATGCGGACAACCCGCTGACGAGCGACGCGCATGCGCTGTGGACCTGCGATCTGTGGGAGCACGCGTACTATCTCGACTATCAGCAGGAGCGCGCGAAGTTCGTGCAGGCCGTGATCGAGAACATCGCGAACTGGCAGTTCGTCGGCAAGCGGCTCGTGGAGCTGGATCGCTAGCCGCAGGTCTCCTTTCCGGAATTGTGAGCGCGGTCACACGCCGCGGGCGGTGCGTTCAGCCTGCGCACATGCTCGCGGCGCTACTTTTTGGCCCACCGTAGCCGCGCATGTGCGCGCCGGGGCGAGAGGGTCTATATTTCGTGCCGCAGCGCGGGTTTGATGGGGAGGGCCAGATCGTGACCAGAGCGGCGCAGATCGCAGCTTGCATCGCCTTATTGGCAGTATCGGCTACGACCGGCCTCAGGGCGGCCGACGAGGCGCCGGCGGCGACGTTCGTCTCGCTGAAGCTCGAAGGCGCTTGCGACGCGCAAAACAACCGTCTGTGGCTCACCAACACTCACACGTTCAAGACGGTGGCGACCACGGTGCGCTGGCGTGCGGCGGGCGGCAAGGATCTCACCGACCAATTCTTCCCCGGCCCGAACTCGGTGCGGGAGATCGGCTGCGCCGCCGAGGCGGAAATCGTCGAAGCGAAATTCGCGGATTTCTAGCAATCGAGTCGGGCCAAAGCCCGACCTACCGGTTCCTGTAGGTCGGACTTCAGTCCGACAGCGTCAGAACGTCCAGCGCACGTTCAGACCCAGCGCCGTGTTGTCGTCGCCGATCGCCACGCTCACGCCTCCGGCCAGTTGGTCGATGAAGAAGTAGCGGCCTTCCAGCACGATCGTCGTCTCGTCGCCGATGTCGAGATCGCGATAGTCGAAGCCGCCTTCCAGCTCGAACTTCGGCGCCACCACGCCGCGCACGCGCGCGCCGAGCAGGAAGCCGTCGTCGTCGTCATTGAACCGTCCGACGTCGACCTCGGCCTTGACGATGCCGAGCTTGCCGATGATGTCGATCTTGTCGCTGAGCGGCCAGTGGCCGCCGCCGCCGACTTCGAGCACTGAAGCGTCGACGTCGAAGTCGAAGTCCAGGTCCTGGTAGCCGGCGAACACGAAGAAGTTGGGATTCACCGCCAGCGAGCCGCGCAGCGCGAAGCCGTCGCCGTCGACATCGGTGTCGAAGGCGTCGGCGTCGAAGTCCGCGTCGACATAGCCGAGCTCCGCGTAGGAGTAGTCCATCACGTCGGCGTGGCTCGCGAGCGGCAGTGCAAGAGCGGCCAGAGCTAGCCCGCGCAAGATGCGTCGTTGCATTGAATGATTCTCCCGGGGGAAGAGACGACCGGCTCGTTGCCGGCGGCCGACATGATACAGGCCTGATTTCCAGCTTGGCGAGCGCACTGTCTCGTAATAGCAACAGGTGTGCAGCGGCCGCGACGATTACGCTCGGACGATCCGGCGGCGCCCGCCTCGAACTGGTGCAGCAGGACTGACGACGCGCATTCCGTCCGTTCGAACTTCTTCGTCCGATGCTTCGTATCTTTGGACCGCGTGTCCGAAGTGCCATACTTCAGCTTCGAACGAGACTCAGGGCGCGCGAGCGTCCACGTTCAAACGGTGCGGCTTCCGATCAAGGGCGAGCGCGTATCGAGCTTGATCCGGGAACCGTCAAGCACAACAGCAAGAAGGAGTCACAGATGAGCTCGGGGGATCACATCCGTGTGCGACGCGCGGCTGCGCTCGCGTTCGCTATAGCTTCGACTCTGGCTGGTGCGCGTGCCGGCTACGCGCAGACGACTGCGGCCAACACGATCAAGGACACGCAGGTCATCGACATCGTGATCGTGACCGCGCAGCGGCGCGAAGAGAATCTGATCGACGTGCCGATTGCCGTCGCCGCGTTCAGCGGCGAGGCGCTCGAGCGCCGGCAGATCGACCAGGCGACCGACCTGCAGCTGAACGTGCCGAACGTCTCGTTCACGAAGACGAACTTCACCGGCTCGAACTTCCAGATCCGCGGCATCGGCGTGTCGTCGGTCGCAGCGAGCGGCGACTCCGGCGTCGAGCAGCACTTCAACTCGATGCCGGTCAAGAATCCGCGGTTGTACGAGACCGAGTTCTTCGACGTGCAGCGCGTCGAGGTGCTGCGCGGGCCGCAGGGCACGCTGTACGGACGCAACGCGACCGGCGGCGCCGTGAACGTCATCGCGCGCAAGCCGGAAAAGGAGTTCGAGGGCAACGTCGAGCTCGAGGCGGGCAACTACAACGCGCTGAAGGCGAAGGGCATGGTGAACATCCCGCTCGGCGACACGGTTGCGGCGCGCTTCGCCGGCATCACCTTCAAGCGTGACGGCTATACCGACAACCTCGCGACCGGCAACGACATCGACGATCGCGATCAGTGGTCGGCGCGCGGCGCGCTGCGCTTCACACCGAACGAAGCGACCGACCTGACGCTGATGGTCAATCACTACAAGGAAGACTCGCACCGCTCGCGCGTGACGAAGCAGATGTGCCATCACGATCCGAACGGCGCGCTCGGCTGCCTGCCGGACGCGCTCGGCTTCGAGGCCGGAAACATGCGCGGCACGCTCGGCGGCATTCTCGGCGAATGGGGTCCGCTGCTGCTCGACCTCGGCGACGGTACGCCGGACGGCACCTTCGCCGGTTTCCCGCTGCCGCCCGCGCTGATCAACACTGGGACCGACGTCAACACCGGCTCGCCGGTGCCGAGCGATCTGCACAAGACGTACGCCGAGTACGACCCGATCTACAAGGCGGACGAGACGATCGCGACACTCGAGTTCTCGCACGACTTCGGCCCCATGACGCTGACCGCGATCGGCGGCTACCAGGAGACGAGCTTCCTGTCGCAGACCGATTACAACTGGACGATCGCGGGGCTGCCGTACGACGGCCCGGCGGTCGCCGCGTTCGGCGGCGGCATTCCGATCAGCGAGATCGACTCGGCGGCGCTGCTCGGCTCGCTCAACGGCAATGTCCGCGACGTCGGCGTGTTCTCGCGCAACTACGACCAGTCGGATCAGGAGGCCGATCAGTGGTCGGCCGAGGTGCGCCTGTCTTCCGAGCTCGATGGGCCGTGGAATTTCCAGGTCGGCCTGTTCTACCTGGATACCGACGACAACACGAACTACTACGTCGTCACCAGTGAGCTCGACTACTGGGCGCAGGTGACGGCGCCGTTCACGCCGTTCCTGAACTCCGCGCCGCCGTACTACATCAACGCGACGCCCAGCGCGTCGCTGAAGTCGAGCGCAGCGTTCGGCGAGGTGTACTGGGACGCGACCGAGTCGATGAAGTGGACGCTCGGCCTGCGTTACACGCACGACGAAAAAGGCGTGAAGGACCGGCAGATGCTGTTCTCGGTGCCGGTGGGCGTGCCGCCGACCGCGACGGCGTTCAACGATTTCCGCGTCGACGAGACCACGTTCAACGAGTTCACCGGCCGCTTCGGCGTCGACATCAAGCCGGGCTGGTTCGACGACTCGACGCTGTACGCCTTCTATTCGCGCGGTTACAAGGCCGGCGGTTTCAATCCGCCGCTCGATCGCAGCCTGCCGCAGTTCGCGGGCACGCCGGAGGTCTACGATCCGGAATTCGTCAACGCCTTCGAGATCGGCTCGAAGAACGTGCTCGCGGGCGGCCGCGTGCAGGCGAACCTGACCGCGTTCTACTACAAGTACGACGCCTTGCAGGTCTCGAAGATCGTCGCGCGCACTTCGGTCAACGAGAACGTCGACGCGAACATCTACGGCCTGGAAGGCGAGTTCGTGCTCAGCCCGGTCAACGATCTGCTGATCGATGCGAACTTCGCGTACCTCAAGACCGAGATCAAGGACTTCAGCAGCATCGATCCGCGCGATCCGAGCAACGGCGATCCGAACTGGACGGTGATCAAGGACATCTCGGACGGATCGAACTGCGTGCTCGCTACCGCAGCGCTCGGCGCCGCGCAGGCCGGCGGCGCGGTGCTGCCGGTCGCGGCGGTCGGCGGTCCTTTCGGCTTTTGCGGCGCGATGGCGGCAGCCGGCTTGCCGGTGCAGGACGGCATCGCGGCCGACCTCGACGGCAATTCGTTGCAGGGCACGCCTGAGTGGTCGTTCAAAGTCGGCGGGCAGTACACGTTCCATCTCGGCAGCGCGATGAATCTGACCGCGCGCGCGGATTACTACTGGCGCGACTCGTTCTACGCCCGCATCTTCAACCGCCCGATCGACAAGATCGACGCGTGGGACGTCGTGAACGCGCAGGTCGAGCTGGCGTCGAGCAGCAACAGCTGGTTCTTGCGCGGCTACGTCTACAACCTGATGGACGATGACAACATCACGGGCATGTACGTGACGGATGCATCCTCGGGCCTGTTCACGAACGTGTTCGCGCTCGATCCGCGGACGTACGGGCTGGTGCTCGGGTTCAGGTTCTAGCTCAGTCGAACCCGCGCAAGGTCGCGAACTCGGCAAGCTGCGCACGCTCGGTGCGCAGCTTGTTGACCGGCTCGGCTTCGTCCATGTAGCCGAGCGCCATGCCGCAGAAGAACATGTGGTCGGCCGGCAGCTGCAGAAACTCCCCGATCGTCCGGTACCAGATCGCCCACGCCTCCTGCGGGCAGGTGTGCAGGCCGTGTTCGCGCGCGAGCAGCATGATGTTCTGCATGAACATGCCCAGATCGGCCCACTGGTCCACGCCCATGCGCCGGTCGATCGAGAAGAACAGCACGACCGGGGCGCCGAACAACTCGTAGTTGCGTGCGAAATGCCGCAGGCGCGCCGGCTTGTCCGCGCGCGGAATGCCGAGTGTCGCGTACAGATCTTCACCGCATTTGAAGCGCCGCGAGCGATACGGCTCGTGCAGGTTCGGCGGATACACGTGGTACTCGGTGCCTTCGCCGGCCGGCTGAGTGCGCTGCTTCGCGCGGATGCTGCCGAGGAATTCCGCGAGCGGCGTGCCGGTCAGCACATCGACGCGCCACGGCTGCAGGTTGCCGCCGGAAGGCGCACGCTTCGCCGTTTCCAGAATCGCCATCACGGTGCTCTGCGGCACCGGCGTGTCGCGGAAGGCACGGCAACTGACGCGGCTGTCGATGGCTTCGGAGACACGCATGGTGCGAGCGATGGTGGCCGATGACGGGCGAATAGTAAGCTTCCCTTCATGCTTCACACCATTGGCCTGCACAGCGGCGCGTCGCTCATCCTGCGTACCTTCGAGCCGGCCTCTCCGGCGCTCGCCGCAGTGGTCGTTCCTTCGGCAATGGGTGTCACGCAGAACTTCTACGCGCGGTTCGCGGAGTGGCTCGCAGCGCGCGGTTATCTTGCCGCGACGTTCGACTATCGCGGCATCGGCGAGTCGGCGCCGGCGACGCTGCGCGGGTTCCAGGTCGACATCCGCGACTGGGCAACGCAGGACTGTCCGGCCGTGATCGAGTTCATCAAGGCGCGTGCGCCCGGTGTGCCGCTGTACTGGGTTGGGCACAGCCTCGGCGGCCAACTGCTCGGACTGATTCCGAACCGCGAGCGCATCGACCGCGTCATCACGATCGCGACCGGCAACGGCTACTGGCGCGAGAACAGCTGGCAGACGCGGCGCTTCGTATGGTGGCTGTGGTACGTCATCGCGCCGCTGGCGCTGAGTATCGCGGGCTACTTCCCCGGCAAGCGTCTGCGCAAGGTCGGCGACCTGCCGCGCGGCGTCATGGAGCAGTGGCGGCGCTGGTGCCTCAACCGCGAATACGTCGTCGGCGCCGAAGGCGAGAGCGTGCGGCGCTCGTATGCGTCGGTGCGCACGCCGATGCTGTCGCTGTCGTTCACTGACGACGAGATGATGTCGGAGCAGGGCATCCGTTCACTGCACGGGCTGTATGCGAACGCCCCGATCGAGTATCGACGCATCGCGCCGCGCGACGTCGGCGCGCAGCGCATCGGTCACTTCGGTTTCTTCCGACCGCAGTTCGCGCAGACGCTGTGGCCGCTCGTGCCGCAATGGCTCGCCGCTCGCTGAGTACAGTGAAAAAATAACGTGCGCGATGTCGCCACCGCGCACGTCTGCATCCGAGATGGCTCAGGGGGATGGTCAACCACCTTCGTCAGCAAGTTGAAACCGGTTGGACTCGCTCGGTTCAATGCATGCGCTGTGCCAACGCGAGAGACCGCGAAAACACCGGGAGTTGGCCGCGTCGCACCCCTTCGACTGCACTTACCCTGTGCGGCCCGCGCGCCGCGCGCACGAATAATGATCAGATCAGGAATTCGCAGCCGGCACGCTTTGCAGCCGCGTCGCCATCACGCGCAGCGCGACGGCCAGCGAGCCGACGAGAAGGAGCGCCGAGAGCAGGAACGGCGCGCCGGGCAGGTGCCAGTCGCGATGCGGGCCGATGAATGCCGCAAACGTCTGCGTGAACAGCAGCGGGCCGATCAGTGTCGCGATGCCGAGCACGCTGCTGTTCGCACCTTGCAGCTGTCCCTGCTCCTGCGGACTCACGAGACGGGTCATCACGCTCTGCAACGCCGGGCCCATCAATCCCCACAGCGACATGAAGACCACGCCTGACGCGTAGATCGCGCCGTTCGGGGCCATTGCCTGGATCGTGAAGCCGGCCGCGCCCGCCACGAGCCCGACGAGAATCGTGTGCCGTTCGCCGAGCGCCTTCACGACTCGCCCCGCCAGAAACCCCTGCACGATGATCTGGCACACGCCGACGCCCGCGAGCAGCAGGCCCACCGACTTCGTATCCCAGTTGTAGCGATAGCCCATGTACAGCACCGCGACACTCGGCAGCGCGGCGTGAGCGAGGTTGCTGAGGAAGGTCACGCAGCTGAATCCCCACAACTCTTGATGCGAGCGCAGCAGCTTGAGTGCGCCGACTGGATTCGCCTTGCGCCACGAGAACGGCGCGCGACGCTCGCGCGTCAGCGACTCCGGCAGCACGAACAGGCCGTACAGGCCGTTGGTCAGGCTGAAGCCCGCTGCGACCCAGAATGGCAGGCGCGGGCTGATGTCGCCGAGCACGCCGCCGAGCGCAGGGCCGACGACGAAGCCCGCGCCGAACGCTGCGCCGAGCAGGCCGAACTTGGCGGCGCGCTGTTCGGGCGGCGTCACGTCCGCGATGTACGCGCCGGCTGTGCTGATGCTCGCAGCAGTGATGCCGGAGATGATGCGTCCGACGAACAGCCAGCGCACCGTCGGCGCGAGCGCCATCAGGATGTAGTCGAGGCCGAGGCCGAAGTTCGACAGCAGGATGATCGGCCGCCGCCCGAAGCGGTCCGACAGCGAGCCGAGCAGCGGCGAGAACAGGAACTGCATCAGCGCCCACGCCGTGCCGAAGATGCCGTAGATCGTCGCGGCGCGAGCCGTGTCGCCGCCCATGAAGTCCTCGACCAGCCGCGGCAGCACCGGGATGATGATGCCGATCGCGAACATGTCGAGCAGGACGGTGACGAAGACGAATGCGAAGGCGGCGCGCCGGGGCGGGTGGACGAGAGGCTCGGTCATGGGCGCGCAGTCTGCCAGGGATGGCGGATGAGGTGCTTGGACAAAAGCGTCATCTCAGGAGAGCCTCACGTGGCCGCTGTTGTCGATGCGCCGGGCCGCGAGCTCGGTCGGCGTGAAGCCGGACAGGGAGCGGCATTCGCGGATCAGGTGAGACTGGTCGAAGTAGCCGCAGGTCTGCGCCATATCGGCCCAGTCGCCGACGTGTCCGTCCATCGCCTGCAACACGCGCTGGAAGCGCTGGACGCGTGAATACAGCTTGGGCGTCAGCCCGACCTCCAGCGTGAACAGGCGCGTGAAGCGACGCACGCTCAATCCGACGTGCTCGCTGAGCATCGCGATCGAATAGTCCTGCGGCGTGTAGGCGAGGCGTTCGAGCGCGAAGTCGACTTCGGCGCGCCGCTCCAGCGGCCGCGTCGCGCGTGCGAGCAACTCCGCCTCGAGCAGCAGCAGCTTCGCGCGCGGTGACGGTGCCGCGAGAATGCGCTCGCGCAGCGTAGCGCCGGCCGAGCCCCACAGATCGCGCAGCGCGACGTGCTGGTTCTGCAGCTCGTCCGAGGCCGGATCGAAAAACGGCCAGGTGCCGCCCGGATGGAAGGACACGCCGATGTTGGCGCGCTGCTCGAGCGTATCGATGACGAAGTAGCGCGAGTACGGGCCGCACAGCACTGCGCCGGGCATGCGCTCGACCTGATCGTCGCCCGGTCCGGTGTAGCAGCGCGTCTCGTCTTCGAAGAGGTTGATCACGAGGCCGCATTGGCCGCTCGGCAGCAGGCGATCCCGCGCGTGCGGCAGCGGTACGCCTTCCCAGTACCAGAGCTGCTCGACGAAGCGATCGAGCGGCGGCCCGGGGCAATGCGTGCAGTACAGGACAGGTCGATAGCCCACTTACTTTCGCTGGTTCTCCAGCGCCTCGATCGTCTTCGGCCAGTCGTCCTTGAGCAGCCGCGACAGCGAACGGTCGGCGAGCAGCTTGCCGCCGGTCTGGCAGCGCGGGCAATAGTTCGTTTCGTTTTCTGCGTAGCGAATCCTCTGAATCGCCGTGCCGCAGACCGGGCAGGGTTTGCCATAGCGGCCGTGCACCGCCATCTCCTTGCGGAATGCGGTCACCTTCTCCGGAAAGTCGCCGGCGGCGTCGGCGCGCAGGCGTTCGATCCAGTCGGCAAGAGTCGTCTGGGTCGCGTCGTACAACCGTTGCCACTCGGCGTCGCTGAGATAGCGCGTCTGCAATGTCGGCGAAAGGCGGGCGCGATGCAGGATCTCGTCGGAATAGGCGTTGCCGACGCCGCTCAGGATCGTCGGGTCGGTGAGCGCGCGCTTGAGCGTGTGGTTCGTCCGACTGAGGCGCTCGCGAAACGCCTGGCGGTCTGCGCCCAGCACTTCCATGCCGCCGCGATCGTGATCGGCAAGCTGCGCAGCGCTGCTCAACACGTGCAGCGATGCGCGGCGCTTCGTGCCGGCTTCCGTCAGAGTCAAGGTGCCGTTCGTGAACTGCAGTGCGAGGAGCGATGGGCGCACCTTGCCCGTGTGCGCCTTGTCGTACCAATGCAGGCGGCCGGCGATCATCAGGTGGATCAGCAGCCAGCGATCGTTGTCGAAGCCGATCGCGATGCGCTTGCCGACGCGTTCCAGCGCCGCGACGCGATGCCCTTCGCAGGACTGCAACGGCGGATCGGCCGTGCGCAGCAGAAACGGATTCTTCAGCACGGCGCGCTCGAGCGTCTGGCCGAGCAATCGGCCTTGCAGCGCTTCGAGGTAGACCGTTACGTCGGGCAGCTCGGGCATTGCCCGACCTACAGTTCTCTCAGCCCCGTGGTGATCGGCAGGTGCGCCGCGCGCAGGCTCGGCAGCAGGCCGCCGACGAAGCCGAGGATCAGCGCGTACGCCAGGCCCTGCACCAGCACTTCCGCCGTCACCTTGAACGCGAAAGTGATCTGACTGAACGAGGCGAAGTTCATCGTCGAGGCGCGCAGGCCGTTGAACGTGAAGTACGAGACCGCCATGCCGACGAGGCCGCCGATCAGGCCGATCAGCAGTGCTTCCGCCAGCACCGAGACGACGACCGGCGTCGAGCCGAAGCCGAGCGCGCGCAGGGTCGCGATCTCGCGCGTGCGCGTCGACACGGCGGAGTACATGGTGTTGAGCGCCGCGAACACTGCGCCGAGGCCCATCAGCACCGCGATCGTCGTGCCGATCGTGCTGACCAGCGCGATCAGCGTGCGCGACTGCTCTTCGTAGTACTCCCGCTCGGTGAACATCCGCACGTTCAGCCGCGGATCTGCGGTGAGCGTGTCCTTGAAGGAGGTGAACGCGCTGGGGCTGGTGAGCTTGACGCGCATCGACTGGAACGAGTTGCCGCGGTTGTACGCACCCTGCAGCACGGTCGCGTCCGTCCACACCTCCGACTCCGCGACGCTGCCGCGATCCTCGAAAATTCCCACGACGGTCCAGTCGGTCGTGCCCCAGCGCAGCTTGTGGCCGACCTCGAGCCCGGCGAACTGCAGGCTCGCGCCGCGGCCGACGATGACCTCGAACGTGCCTGGAGTGAAGTTGCGGCCTGCGACGATGCGGAAGTTCTGGCGCAGCTTCGGCGCCTGCGGCCCGACTCCGCGCAGCGGCACGTTGGCAGCTGTCGCGGTGCGCTTCAGCGGCACGTCGACGATTACGTACAGCTCCGGCGATGCGATCGTGCCCTCCGCGTCGTGTGCGATCTGCTTGGCGTCGGCGATGATGCGCGTCTGCGGCTGCGTCAGTCCGCTGCCCATTTCGTCCGTAGCGCCGCTGCGCAGGACGATCGCCACGTCTTCGGCTCCGGACAGCGTGAGCACTGCGCGAAAGCCGGCGGCGATCGACAGCACTCCGATCAGCACCGTGACCACGCCGGCGATACCGACCAGCGCGACGATGGACGACGTCGCGCGCTGCGACAGGTTGCGCAGGTTCATCGACGTGATCGCCGAGACCTGGGTCATCGAGTTGCCGGCCATGTCACACCTTCCTCAGTGCATCGACGATCTTCAGTCGCGCGGCCTGCGTGCACGGCTGCGCGGCGGCCAGCCCGCCGAGCACGACCACCAGCACGACGCCAATGGTGTAGGCGCTCGGCGGCATGCCGAGCACCGGGAAGAACTGCGCCAGCGACTTGGCGAGCCCGACCGACGTCAGCGCCGCGAGCCCGAGGCCGATGACCGCGCCGAGCGCCGTGACCAGCAGCGCCTCGCCGAGCACCAGCAGCGTGACGCCCGTATTCGAGTAGCCCAGCGTCTTCATGACGCCGATTTCGTTGACCCGCTCGCGGATCGACTGACCCATCGTGTTCGCCGTGACCAGCAGCATCGTGAAGAACACTGCCGCGGCGACTGCCGTGATCAGCGCGCCGATGTTGCCCATCTGGTTGGCGAAGCCCTGGATGAAGGCTTTCTCGGTTGCCGTCTTGGTCTCGGTCGAGGAGTTGGCGAACATCGCATCGATGGTGCGCGCGACATCCGCCGATTTGTTGCGGTCGTTCACGCGCAGCACGATCCAGCCGATCATGCCCGCGCCGAACGCGCGCGACTCTTCCAGGTACTTGTGGTGGAAGTAGATGCTCTGGTTGTCGCCGTTGCCGGCGCTGTAGATGCCGGCGATCTTCATCGGCCAGACGTTGCCGCCGTCCTTCTGGGTCCAGATGTTCGAGCGCATCGGCACGGTGTCGCCGATCTTCCAGCCGAAGCGCTCGGCGACGGCCGAGCCGACGATCGCAGCGGTGCGGTCCTGTTCCCACGCCGCTTTCTGCTGCGGCGGCAGCGAGTACTCGGCGTACACCTGGAAGAACGTCGGCACATCGACCGCGATCACCGCGAGCTGGTTGCGGTCGTTCTGATAGATGCCGCCGAACCAGTCGTGCGAGCACGCGACCTTCACGCCGTCGACGCCGCGCACCTTCGCCAGGTAGCTCTCCGGCAGCGGTTGAATGATCGCGACCTTGTGGATCGTGACCAGCCGGTCGACGCCCGCGAGCTCGGGATTGCCGGTGAGCGCGACGCGCAACGTCTGCATCAGGCCGAACAGCAGGAACGCGACGATGATCGAGGCGAGCGTCAACCCGGTGCGCAGCTTCTTGCGCCCGAGATTCGCCCACAGCAGCGGCAGATACTTGAACATGCGAGCCCCGTCGTCAGGCTAGGCCACGGCTTCCGTGGTCAGCTGCCCCTTGTTGAGATGCAGCACGTGCTTGGCGCGCGCTGCAGCGTGCGGATCGTGCGTGACCATGATGATGGTCTTGTTCTGTTGCTGGTTCAGCGCCTGCAACAGGTCGAGGATCTCGTCGCCGGACTTGCGGTCGAGGTCGCCGGTCGGCTCGTCGCACAGCAGGAGCGTGGGATCGGAGACGATCGCGCGTGCGATGCCGACGCGCTGCTCCTGGCCGCCTGACAGCTCGCGCGGCTTGTGCTTGCCGCGATCGCTCAAGCCGACGAGGCCGAGCGCCGCGCCGACGCGCTTGTGGCGGTCCGCCGCGGACAGCGAGGTGAGCAGCAGCGGCAGCTCGACATTGCGCTCCGCAGTGAGCACCGGCAGCAGGTTGTACATCTGGAACACGAAGCCGACGTGATTCGCGCGCCACTTGCCGAGCTGGCTGTCGCTGAGCGAGTCGGTGCGCTGGCCGGCGATCTCGATCGTGCCGCCGCTCGGCCGATCCAGACCGCCGATCAGGTTCAGCAGTGTCGACTTGCCCGAGCCGGACGGGCCCATCAACGCCAGGAAATCCCCTTTCGGGATGTCCAGGTCGAGCTCGTGCAGCACGTGCACCGTCTCCGCGCCGCGCTTGTAATCCTTGGCGACACCCCGCAGTCGTACCAGAGTCTCCACGATTTCACCTCGCCGGATGTAGGTCGGGCTTCGGCCCGACGTCTCTTCAGCCGTTCTTGCTCTTGACCTTCGTGCCTTCGCTCAATCCCTCGACCGGCGCCGCGACCACGACGTCGCCCGGGTTGATGCCCGACAGGACTTCGACCTGGCCGTCGCGCTCGCCGCCGGTGCGCACGGCGACGCGCTCGAGCTCGCCGTCCTGCACGCGCCAGACGAAACTGGTGTCGCCGTCGCGGATAACCGCGCCGGCCGGAATACGCACGGCCGGGTGCGCCGCGGTCGCGGGCGCGCCTGCGGCCGGCCGGTCTTCGAGGAAGCTCACCTTCACACCCATGTCCGGCAGGATGCGCGGGTCGAGCGCGTCGAAGCCGATGCGCACGCGTACCGTCGCCTTCTGGCGGTCTGCGGTCGGCACGATGTTGATCACGTGGCTGGGAATCACCCAGTCCGGGTACGCGTCGAGCACGGCCTCGGTCTTCTGCTGGTCCTTGACGCGGTTGATGAACGCCTCGTTGACGTCGACCTCGATCTCGCGCGAGTCCATGTCGACGACGGTAGCGATGCCGGTGCGTGTAAAGCCGCCGCCGGCGGAGATCGGCGACACCATTTCGCCGGGCTGAGCGTCTTTCGATACGACGACGCCATCGAAAGGCGCGCGCACCAGCAAGTCGTCGAGATCCTGCGCGCGCACGCGCACCGTTGCCTCGGAGACTTTTACTTCGCCCTGCAGCGCTTCGAGGCGCGCGTTCAGCGCCGCAGCTTCCGATTGCGCCTGGTCGAGCGCCTGTTCGCTCACCAACTTGTCTTTGCGCATTCCCTCGGTGCGTTTCAGGTTGCGCTCGGCTTCGGCAACGCGCACCTGCACTTCGTTCAGATTTCTGCGCGCGGCATCCAGCTGGCGCTGCGAGAGCTCGTAAATCGGCTTGGTCGTCGTGTCGTCGAGGCGCGCAAGCAGCTGCCCTTGCTTGACGGCCATGCCTTCCTCGATCAGCACTTCCGCGACTTTGCCGGTGACCTTCGACGAGACCGTCGCCTGCCGGCGCGCGACCACGTAACCGGAAGCATTGAGCACGGCTGCGCCGCCGCCACCGCCGCTCGCCGATGACTGCACGGCTGTTGCCGTCTCTACTTCGATGGCCTTGTCGCGCAACAATGCATACAAGCCGACGGCGACGGCGAGCACCAGCGCACCGATTACGATCCACTTGTACAGCGAGCTCGGCCCAGATTTACCGGGTTCGCTGTTGCGTTCGATGCGCAGACTGTCGAGAGCGTTCTGATCGAAGGCCATGGAGGGGATCGCACGTTGGGGGGTTGCCGGGCGCGGCGCATTCTAATCTGCTCGTCGCGGCGGCGGTAAGGCGCACCGGTGAAAAGCCGCTGGAAGCCGGTCAACCGCCGGGCGCGCCGCGCATCATGCGCGAGCGAACCTGTCAGCTGCTGACAGGTTTGCTCAGGCGAGCGCCCGATGCTGGACCATGAACGCGTCCGTGATGGGCGCCGTCGGCAGCGTGAAGTAGAACACTGCGCCTTCGTTCGGCTTGCCCTCGGCCCAGATGCGGCCGCCGTGGCGGTCGATGATGCGCGCGACGGTCGCCAGCCCGACCCCGGAGCCGTCGAAATCCGCCGCGCCGTGCAGTCGCTGGAATGGCTTGAACAGCTTCTGCTCGTACGCCATGTCGAAGCCGGCGCCGTTGTCGCGGATGTACAGCGTCGCCAGCGAGCCGCTGTTCGACTGGCCGATCTCGATGCGCGGCTGGCCGGTCTTGGAGGTGAACTTCCACGCGTTGCCGATCAGATTCTGGAACAGATCGCCGAGCAGGCGGCGGTCGCCGTGCACGGCCATGTTCGGCTGGATCAGCACTTCCACGCTGCGGCTCGGATCCTTCTGGCGCATGTCCTGCACGATGCTTTCGGCGAGCGCCGAGACATCGACGATCTCCCGGTGCAGCGTCTGCCGCGAGATGCGTGAGAGCACCAGCAGCGCCTCGATCAGCTCCGACATCTGGCGCACGCTGCTCTGAATGCGCGCGAGCCGACGCTTCTGCTCGTCGGTTGCGTCGGGCAACGACAGCTCCAGCAGCCCGGCCTGCCCTGCGATCGTGGTCAGCGGCGAGCGCAGGTCGTGCGAGACCGAAGCGGTGAAGGCTTCGAGCTCGCGGTTGGCGCGCGCCAGCGATTCATTGGCATCGCGCAGCTGGCGCTGGCTCGGCAGCAACAGGATGCCGGGCAGGAATCGCCACAACAGGATCGCCGTCGGCACCGACGCTGCCGCCGTCAGCAGCTTGACCAGCCCCTCGAGCCAATAGTTCGCGTGCCAGACGTTCCAGACGTCCATGACGTGCGTGAGCCCGCACGCGACGATGAAGATGCCGAAGCACACGACCAGCCAGTCGAAGGGCAGGTCGCGGCGCCGGCGGGCGATGTACAGCAGCGCAAACGGAATCGTGAAATACGCCATCGCGATCAAGATGTCGGCGACGACGTTCATCCACAACACGCCCGGACTCCACATATAGCAGTGCCCGTGTGGCAGGAACTGCCCGCTCGAGAACCAGGACGTATCGAGTTCGGCCATGCGGGCTCCTGAGAAGAAGACAGTCCCTTTATCGTTCGATCCCCGCGCGGCTGGCGATGATACAGAACCGGCCGTCGCGTGCAGCTAAAGCCGCACCTGCAGGACCCCTCGTAGGCCGGGACTGAGCCCGACTGCGTTGCTTGCAACTGTACCGGCTGGACGGTTAGCATACCGTCCAGCCGGTACAGTCCTCCGGAGAATTTCCCGATGGTTGAAGTACATGCGGTGCCCGGTCCGGCTCGCGACCGGATCCTGGAGGCCGCGGAAAGAGTTGTCGCTGAGGTCGGCGCCGCCCGATTGACCCTCGACGTCGTGGCGCAGGCCGCCGGGGTGAGCAAGGGCGGCCTGCTCTATCACTTTCCGTCGAAGGAATCGCTGCTCGGCGCGCTCGCGCAGCGTTACGTGCAGAGCATGGAGCAATGTATCGAGGCCGCGAAGGGCGGGATCAGCGAGCGCGACGCCAGCCGCGACCTGAAGGCGTGCATCGTCGGGATTCTCGGCAGCGATCCGCGCTCCAAGGCGATGGGCGCAGCGCTGCTCGCGACCGCGGCGAACGACCTGACGCTGCTCGAAGTGATCCGCGAGCGCTTGGCCGAGTACAACCGGGAGGTGGCGGCATCGAGCGCAGACTTCGCGCGCGCGGCGATCGTCATGCTGGCGATCGACGGTTTGATGATGCGCGAGTCGTTGCGCATCTCGCCATTCACGGACCAGCAGCGCGAGCAGGTCGTGTGCGCGCTGCTGAAAATTGCCGACGAGTCTTACAGGTGATTTGTATGTCGACTGCAAGGATACGAACTCTCATGCCTGCTCTATTGAAAGGCGCTGCCGTCAGTCTTGCAGCGAGCCTCGCGCTCGCCGCCTGCGGCAAGGCGCCGGCGCCGCAGGCGCCGCCGGCTCCGGAAGTCACGGTGCAGACTGTCGACAGTCAACCGGTTCCGCTCGAGTTGACCTACCCCGCGCGCACCGTTGGCTCGCGTGAGGTCGAGGTGCGCGCGCGCGTCGGCGGCATCGTGCTCAAGCGCCGCTTCCTCGAGGGCAGCCGGATCAAGGAGGGCGAGCCGATGTTCCAGATCGATCCGGAGCCCGTGCGCGCGCGCCTGTCTTCGGCTCGCGCCGAGGTTGCCGTCGCGAAGGCGCGCCTCGACGAAGCGCGCCGTAACCGCGATCGCGTGCTGCCGCTGTTCGAGAAGAACGCGGTCAGCCAGAGCCGGCGCGACGAAGCGGCGTCGGGCTACGACGTTGCGCAGGCGAACCTGCAGTCGGCCGAGTCGCAGCTGCGCATGGCGCAGCTCGATCTGGAGTACACGGACGTGCGCGCGCCGATCTCCGGTCTGACGAGCCGCGAAGTGCTCTCGGAAGGCAGCCTGGTGTCGACCGACCAGCAGTCGAGCCTGCTGACGAAAATCGTGCAGGTGGATCCGTTGTACGTCGAGTTCACGGTGCCCGAGGCCGAAGCCGCGATGATCCGCAGCGGTCTCGCGCCGGCGACGCAGAGCGCACGGCCGCCGGGTGTGAAGCTGGTCCTGGAAGACGGCAGTGAATATCCGCAGGCGGCACAGGTGACGTTCGTCGATAACGCGGTGGACGTGAACTCCGGCACGGTACGCGTGCGCGCAGTGCTGCCCAACAAGGACACCAAGCTGATTCCCGGCCAGTTTCTGCGGGCCAAGGTCGAAGGCGTCGTGCTCTCGAACGTTGTCTCCGTGCCGCGCAAGGCCGTGATGGCCGGTCCGCAGGGCTCGTTCGTGTGGGTGGTCGGTACGGACTCCAAGGCGCAGATGCGCCCGGTGCAGGTCGGTCGCAGCATGGGCAACAACGTGATCGTGACCGATGGCCTGCGGGCCGGCGACCGCTACATCGTCGAGGGCGTGATGAAGGTGATGCAGCCGGGCATCCAGGTGAGCGCTGTATCGGCCGAGGAGGCGGCCCGCAAGCCGCAGTCGGCGCCGCCGCCGAAGGAGGCAGCATGATCTCGAAGTTCTTCATCACGCGGCCGATCTTCGCGTGCGTCGTCTCGGCGTTCATCGTGATCGCCGGGCTCGCCGGCATGCGCGCGCTGCCGATCTCCGCGTATCCGAACATCGTGCCGCCGATGGTGACCCTGATGGCCCACTATCCCGGCGCGACTGCCCAGACGATCGCCGAGACCGTCGCGGCGCCGCTGGAGCAGGAGATCAACGGCGTCGAGAACATGCTGTACATGCAGTCCGTCAATTCGGGCGACGGCACGTTGATGATGAACATCACGTTCGCGATCGGCTCGGACCCGGACCTCGCGGCGATCAACGTCAACAACCGGGTGCAGGCGGCCGTGCCGCGGCTGCCGGAAGAAGTGCGGCGGCAGGGCGTCGTGGTGCGCAAGGCGTCCACCAGCATCCTGCAGGTGGTCGCGCTGACTTCGCCGGATAACAGCCTGGGCATGCTGGAGCTGACCAATTACGCATCGCTGAACATTCTCGATGAGATCCGGCGCGTGCCGGGCGTCGGCGACGCGCAGATGTGGGGCCAGGAGTATTCGATCCGCATCTGGATGCAGCCCGACAAGCTGTCGCAGCTCGGCCTGACTGCCGCCGACGTGACCAACGCGGTGCGCGCGCAGAACTCGCAGTTCGCCGGCGGCCGCATCGGCGTCGAGCCCATTCCCGAGCAGGTCGACTTCACCTATTCGGTGACGGCGCAAGGACGTCTGGCCACGCCGGAGGAATTCGAACAGATCATCGTGCATACCGGTGATTCGGGCTCGATCGTGCGCCTGAGGGACGTGGCGCGGGTCGAGTTGGGGGCGCAGAACTACAACACCGCGCCTAAGCTCAACGGCCAGCCGACGGTGCCGATCGCGATCTTCCTGCAGCCGGGCGCCAATGCGCTGGAGACCGGCGGCGCGATCCTGAAGCGCATGGAGGAGCTGAAGGCCGACTTCCCCCGGGGCATGACGTACACGATTCCGTACGACACGCTCAAGTACGTGAAGGTCTCCATCGAGGAGGTCGTCAAGACGCTGATCGAAGCGATGGTGCTCGTGTTCTGCGTGGTGCTGCTGTTCCTGCAGAACTGGCGCGCCACGATCATCCCGATGCTGGCAGTGCCGGTGTCGCTCATCGGCACGTTCGCGGCGATGCTGCTGTTCGGTTTCTCCATCAACATATTGACGCTGTTCGGCATGGTTCTGGCGATCGGTATCGTCGTCGACGACGCGATCGTCGTGCTGGAGAACGTCGAGCGCATCATGAGGACGGAGAACCTGCCGGCGCCGCAGGCGACTGAGAAAGCGATGGAGGAGGTCACGCGCCCGGTCATCGCGATCGTGCTGGTGCTGACGGCGGTGTTCCTGCCGGTCGCGTTCCTCGGCGGCCTGGTCGGCGAGATGTATCGGCAGTTCGCGGTAACGATCGCGGTCTCGGTCGTGATCTCGGGCTTCGTCGCACTGACGCTGACGCCCGCGTTGTGCGCGCTGCTGCTGCGTCAGCACGACGTCGTGCACAGCGGCATCCTGCAGCGGTTCAACGACTGGTTCGCGCGCATGACCGGCCGCTACGAGCAGGGCGTGACCTTCGTCATGAAGCGCACGCGGATCGCGGTGGCGGTATTCGCGATCATGATCCTCGCCATCGTGGGACTGTTCCGCACGGTGCCGAGCGCGCTCGCGCCGGTCGAGGATCAAGGCTACGTATTCGTGATCGGCATGCTGCAGGATGCGGCTGCGCTGCGTCGGACGGTCAAGGCGTTCGATGCCGTGGCGGGCGACGTGCGCCAGCATCCTGCGGTCGCCAACGCCATGTCGGTCGCGGGGATGGATCCGTTGACCTTCTCGGCCAAGACCAACGCCGGTCTGATCTGGGTGCCGCTCAAGCCGTGGGACGAGCGAACCGGCGACGACAAGCTGTCGCCGCATGCCGTGGTCGGCTCGGTGTTCGCCGCGGCAGCGAAGGAGAAGGACGCATTCTTCTTCGCGGTCGAGCCGCCGCCGATCGAAGGTCTGTCCAACGTCGGCGGCTTCGAGCTCTACATCCAGTCGCGCGGGCGCGGCACGCCGCAGGAGCTCGCGGGAGTGGTGCAGAAAGTCGTGCAGGCGGCGTCCAAGCGCAAGGAGCTGGCCGGCGTCACGACCACATACAGCGCGAACGTGCCGCAGATGCGCATCGATCTCGACCGCGAGAAGGCGATGACGCTCGGCGTGCCGGTGCCCGACGTGTTCGACACGTTGCAGGCCACGTTCGGCGCGCTGTACGTGAACGACTTCAACCGCTCCGGTCGCGTCTACCAGGTGCAGCTGCAGAGCGAGCCGCGCTTCCGTGCGTACCCCGAAGACATCCGCAACGTCTACGTGCGGGCAAAATCGGGCGAGCTGGTGCCGCTGACGGCGCTCGCCAACATTCGGGAAGTGAAGGGTCCGGAGACCGTCGAGCGCTTCAATGTCTTCACGTCGGCGAAGATCCTCGGCGGCGCTGCGCCGGGCTACAGCTCCGGCGACGCGATCAAGGCAATGGAGGAAGTGGCCGCCGAAGTGCTGCCGCCGGGTTACGCGCCCGCGTGGACCGGAACCGCGTACCAGGAAAAGGTCAGCGGCGGCGCCTCCAACGGCGTCTACCTGCTCGGCGTGCTGATGGTGTTCTTGATCCTGGCTGCGCAGTTCGAGCGCTGGGCGTTGCCTCTGGCGGTCATTCTGGCGGTGCCGTTCGCGGCGTTCGGCGCGTTCATGGCGGTCTACCTGCGAGGGCTGGAGAACGACATCTACTTCCAGATCGGCATGCTGACGCTGATCGGCCTGGCGGCGAAGAACGCGATCCTGATCGTCGAGTTCGCGATGATGAAGCACCACGAGGGCATGCCGCTCGCGCGGGCCGCGGTCGAGGGCGCCAAGCTGCGCTTCCGGCCGATCATCATGACCTCGCTGTGCCTGATCTTCGGCGTGCTGCCGCTCGCCGTCAGCTCCGGCGCCGGCGCCGCCAGCCGCCATTCGCTCGGCACGAGCGTGATCGGCGGCATGCTCGCGGCGACGTTCATCGCGACGTTCTTCGTGCCGCTGTTCTTCCGCTGGATCGCCGGCTTGCGCAGCAAGGACGAGCAACACGGGACTGAGGTGAGTCAAGCCAATGCGTAGTCGGTTGCTGGTACTGGGCTTTCTGTTGCCGCTGACGGTCAGCGGATGTTTCGTCTCGCGCGTCAATCCCGAGAAGCCGGAGCTGCCGCTGCCCGCGGCCTTGCCAGCTCAGACGGATGCGACCGCGCAGCTGCCCGATCCGTGGTGGACGATCTTCCACGACGCGACGCTCGACCGGCTGGTCGAGGAGGCGTTGGAGCACAACGCTGACGTCCAGGTCGCGGCGGGCCGTGTCGCGGAGGCGCGCGCCGGGCTGCGCATCACCAATGCCGATCGGCTGCCGAACGTCGACCTCGAAGGCGATGCCACGCGCTCGAAGGACAGCCTGTTCGTCAACAACATCCCCGGCATCAGTCGGTACAACACCATCTACACCGTGCAGGGCGCAGTCAGTTACGAGCTGGACCTGTGGGGCCGCTATCAGCGCGCCTCGGAGTCGGCCCGGGCGCAGCTGTTGAACACCGAGTTTGGGCGCGAAGCGACCAAGCTGAGCCTGACGGGCGACGTCGCGCGCGGCTACTTCGGGTTGATCGCGGCGGCAGAGCAGCTCGCACGCGCCCGCGACACGCAGGCCTCGCGCGAGGAATCGTTGCGGCTGGAGAAGATCCGCTTCGATGCGGGCGAGAGCGATGAGTTCACCTACAAGCGTGCCGAGGCCGATGCGGCCTCGACCCGAGTCGCCGTGCATCAGCTCGAGCTCGACGTGGTGCAGCTCACCAATTCTCTGGGCATCCTGCTCGGACGCTCACCGAAGGATCTGGTGGACGCGGCGATCTCGGTGCAAGGCGTGTCGCTGCCGGCCGCGGTGACGTTGCCCGCAGCATTGCCGTCTTCCGTGATGGAGCGGCGTCCCGACATCGGCGCCTCCGAGGCTGCGCTGGAAGCTGCGGCAGCCGACATTGGCGTCGCCCGCGCCGACATGTTTCCGAGGATCAGCCTCACGGGGCTGTTCGGCTCGATCAGCACGGAGCTGGGCGACCTGTTCACGAAGCCGGCGGAAGCATGGTCCGCGACGGGCGGCATCGTGGCGCCGCTGTTCGAGGGCGGGCGGCTGAGCGGCAACGTCGCGCGGACCAAGGCAATTCGCGAGCAGCGCAAGGCGGAGTATTCCCGGACGGTGCAATCGGCGTTCCGCGACGTGCTCGACGCGCTGCAGGGCCAGAGCCTGATCCTCGGTGTGCGGGACGCGAACGCCCAGCAGGTTGCGTCGCTGGCCCGCGCGACCGAGCTGGCGGAGCTGCGCTACACGCAGGGTGACATCGCGTACATCGACTTGCTGGACGTCCGGCGCGGGCTGTTCCAGGCGCAGATCGACCTGGTTGCCGCAGAGCGCGACGCGTTGCTGAACACGGTCGACCTTGCGCTCGCGGTCGGCGGCGGGCTCGGCGACAAGGCAGAGCCGCTGAGCGCGAAGCGGTAAGAGTCAGGCTTCAGCCTGACTCCCAGCTACGCCGGCTCCGGCACGGAACCCGCCGGCTGGCGTTCCGGCAGCGCCACGGAAAGCTCGAGCAGCTCCTGGTCACCCTCGCGCTCGAAGTTGACCTGGATCGCCTCGACGTCGACGTTCACATACTTGCGGATGACGTGCAGCAGCTCGCTGCGGAGCACGGGCAGATAGTCCGGACCGCCGCGGGTGCTGCGTTCCTGGGCCACGATGATCCGCAGGCGTTCCTTGGCAACGTTCGCACTGGACGGCCTGCGGCGAAAAATTGCGAGCAGATCCATCGTCGTTAGCCTCCGAACATGCGGGCGAACAGGCCCTTCTTGGGTTCATCGATGAAGCGCAGTGGCACGGATTCGCCGAGCATCCGCGTGACCGCGTCGTCGTAGGCGCGCGCCACGTCGCTTTCCCCGTTCAGGATCACCGGCGTGCCGGCGTTCGACGCCGTCAGCACATCCGGCGATTCGGGTATGACGCCGATCACGTCGAGGCCGAGGATCTCCTTCACGTCGCCGACGCTCATCATTTCGCCGGTCGCGACCCGTTTCGGGCTGTAGCGGGTGAGCAGCAGGTGCTCCGTGACGCCGCCTGCGCCCTTTTCCGCGCGCTGCGTCTTGCTGGCCAGCAGGCCGAGGATGCGGTCGGAGTCGCGGACCGAGGAAACTTCCGGGTTGACGACCACGATGGCGCGGTCGGCGAAGTACATGGCGAGGTGCGCGCCTTTCTCGATGCCGGCGGGCGAATCGCAGATGATGTAGTCGAAGCCGTCCGCGGTCAGGTCGTCGAGCACCCGGCGCACGCCCTCCGCCGACAGCGCGTCCTTGTCGCGCGTCTGCGACGCGGCCAGCACGAACAGCGTATCGATGCGCTTGTCCTTGATGAGCGCCTGCTTGAGCGTGCAGTCGCCGTTGATGACGTTGACGAAGTCGTAAACCACGCGCCGCTCGCAGCCCATCACCAGGTCGAGGTTGCGCAGGCCGATGTCGAAGTCGATGACGGCGACACGCTTGCCCCGCCGCGCGAGCCCGCAGGCCAGGCTTGCGGAGGTGGTTGTCTTGCCGACACCGCCCTTGCCGGACGTCACCACGATGATCTCGGTCGTCCGCGCCTCTTTGCGAGCCGCTGGTCCATCGTCCGCGCGCGCCCGCTCGGCGGGACGCGGGGGTGCGACCGCCGCCGACGTCTCCTCGGACGTCTCGTCGATCACCAGGTCGGTTTCGCTAGTCGCTTCAGTCATGGCCTATCCTCCCAAATCGCAGGTCGTCGCCGTCGAGCCACGCCTGCACGGGTTTGCCCGCCAGCTCCGGCGGGATGGTCTCAAAAACACGGAACACGCCGGCGACGGACACCAGCTCGGCATTGAATTCGTGGCAGAACACGCGCGCGGTCACCTCGCCTTGGACGCCTGCCATGGCGCGGCCGCGCAGCGAGCCGTAAACGTGCACGCAACCGTCCGCCATCACCTCGGCGCCGGCGCCGACCGCGCTCGTGACGACCAGATCGCGGTGACGCGCGTAAATCCGCTGGCCTGAGCGCACCGGCCGGTGGTGCATCAGGGCCGGGATGGCGACGATGGCTTCCGTGGCCGGTGCGACCGGAGCCGGTGCCGGTGCGGCGGGTGCGGGCGCCGGCGGCGCGGGAACCGCTTTCACGGCCGCGACGGCCGCTCCATAGCTCTGTTGCGCGCGGAATTGGGTCAGGACGGGCAGGTCGAGCTCGCGCGCCAGCGCATCGATCGCCGACGTGCCGTGCGCCAAACCGACCGGCAGCAGCCCAGTGCGGCGAATCGCGTCGAGTACCGCACGCAGCTCGTCGGCCGAGACGTCGTGATCGAGGGGGCTGAGGTCCAGGCAGAGCGCGGCGCGTTCGAACAGCGCGGGCGCTGCGGCTACACGCGCCGTCAGCTGGGCCTGCACCGCTGCGGCGTCGGTGCTGCGGATCCGCATTTGCGCCAGGCCCACCTGGCCGAATCGGATCTCGAATGCTGACTCGTGCGCGGCAGCAGCGGGATTGTTCATCGATCAATCATGCGAATCATTGGTCTGACCGGGCCTCCTCGGCTCGTTCACGCGCGGAGTTTACATAGCTTCGGGCTCGCACGCATGCAGATTCTGCTCGGCGCTAGACTGTGCGGTGACTTCGAGCAGGAAGACGTGCATGCAGAGCGACTGGGCCACCCAGGTCATCCACTACTGGTTCGCAGAGCTGCAACCGGAAGCGTGGTTCCGCAAGGACGAGAGCGTCGACACCGCGATTCGCGAACGCTTCGGCGCGCTGCACGACGAGGTTGCGCAAATTCGTCCCGAGCAACTCGCAACGCCGCTCGAGTGCCTCGCCGCGGTGATCGTCCTCGATCAATTCTCCCGCAACATGTGGCGCGGCTCGCCGCGCGCTTTCGCAACCGACACGCTCGCGCTGTCGATTTCGCAACGCGCGATCGCTGCCGGACTCGACCAGCAGCTCGATCGCCGGCAGCGCTGGTTTCTCTACATGCCGTTCCAGCACAGTGAAGATCGCGAAGTGCAGGCGCGCTCGATCGAGTTGTTCACGCAACTGGGCGATCGCGAGAATCTCGGCTACGCGCAGCGGCACAAGGAAATCATCGATCGCTTCGGACGCTTTCCCCATCGCAACGCAGTGCTCGGCCGCGTCTCCACGCCGGAAGAGCTGCAATTCATCGCGACGCATCGCGCCTTCTGAATTCGCAACTGAAAAAAATACAACGCGAAAAAAATACAACGCGCATTGTCGCCGTGCGCATGCACTTTCTGCCCGAGACATTTTTCGGACAGTGCCTCGGATCTTTGTCGTATGCCGAGCGTTGTCATGCTCAGCGCGCCGGGTGCCGGCGTTCGACAGAGGGGAAATTCTTCCATGTATCGTTCTCTTCGAGAGACGCCGAGCTCTCGTTACGGCATTCTTCGGCGCGGAATTCAGGCGTTTTTTCCTGCGAGCGCACTGCTCGTGCTCGCCGCATGCGGCGGCGGTGGCGGCGGCAGCGACAACCCGCCACCCGCGCCTCCGGCAACGAATGCGCCTCCGGTCGTCGCTGCCGGCGCTGACATGTCAACGGCTCTGCCGACCGCCACGGTGGCGTTGAGCGGCTCCGCCACGGACTCCGACACTCCCGCCGCGTCATTGACGTTCGCGTGGACCTCGTCCAACCCGGGGGCGACGACGTTTTCGACGCCGAGTGCAGCCGCGACCAACGCGACGTTCAACGCGGCCGGGTCGTACACGCTGACGCTCACCGTCGGCGACGGTGCCAACAGTGTGGCGGACTCACTCGTCGTGACGGTGACCGACACTGCTACGGCCGATGTCTTCCCGGCTCCCGATCTCGATGACAACGATCCGTTCCACGGCTGGACGAAAGTCAACGACCCGACGACCGTCGGTATGACTCAGGCCGGACTCGACGCGGCCGCGGCCTTCGCGCAGGCGACGCCGGCCGGCGCCGGCCCCGGCAACGGCATGATCGTGCGTCACGGGCAGCTCGTAGCCTTCTGGGGCGACATCGACGACAGCATTCCCGAAGTGAAGTCGGTTACGAAGTCGATGGGCGGCATCGCGCTCGGCCTTGCGATCGACGACGCCAAGCTCGCGCTGACCGACAAGGCAAGCGCCCACCTGCCGACCATCGGCATTCCGCCGGACGTCAACGGCAGCAAGGGTGTCGCGGACATCACGATCGCGCAGCTGGCAACGCATACCGCCGGGTTCCCGAAGCCGGGCGGCTACGCGGAGATTCCGGACTCGCTGCTGCCGATCGGTTCGAAGTGGTCGTACTCGGATGGCGGCCTGAACTGGCTCGCGGACACGCTGACCGAAACCTATGCGCAAGACCTCTCCAGCCTGCTGAATACGCGGGTGTGGTCGGTGATCGGTCTGCGCGCGAACGACGTGCGCTGGCGCACGATGGCCGGCGGATTCCGTCCGGATCCCCGTCCCAGCAACCCGACGCTCCAGTACCGTGAGCTCGCGTCCGGCATCCAGACGAACGTGAACGCGATGGCGCGCGTCGGACTGCTGTTCCTGCGCAAGGGCATGTGGAATGGTCAGCGCGTGTTGTCCGAATCGTTCGTCCAGCAGGTGCACACGCCGCTGCCACAGAACGCGGGCCTGCAACTCGTCGATCCAACCAACTTCCCGGGCGCGCTGACGGATTACGGCGTGCTGTGGTGGACCAACACGTCCGGCCAGATGACCGGCGTGCCGGCTGATACGTTCTGGGCGTGGGGTCTCGGTGAAGCCCTCATCGTCGTGATCCCGAGTCTCGACCTGGTGATCGCCCGCAACGGCGGTCAGGCCAACGCGAATTCCACGCCCGGCGCCCGCGTGTGGAACGACGACTTCTGGAACGCCGACCCCAGAGTGATCCAGCCGTTCATCAAGCCGATCGTCGATGCGACGACGCCCTGATTGATACGCCTTCTTCTCATCCCTCCCCGGCTGCGGGGAGGG
>DATEML010000095.1:0-2420 GCA_035275585.1 Steroidobacteraceae bacterium
TACTTCCTTACCAACATGATCGGCATGGATGGCACGGGCCTCACACCGGACACTCTTGCTTGGGCGCGCGAGCACTTCATCGCGCACGTTCGCAGTGGCGGACCGTTCCCGCCGCTACGGTGTGGCAAACAGCCGTATGGCGTCTTGCCGGTCACTTCGCTCGACTTCTGGCGTCCGCGTGCAGGCGAGGAAGCTGCGAACGCGCCCGACATGTGGCTCAGGACCTTCCTCGTCAGTCTTCGCGACAACGTGTGGCGTCCGCGTTTGCTCGATGTCGCGCGCCTCGGCCGCCGCACGAGCCCGCCGAATCCGGACGCGGACCTCGCCGATGTCATGCGGACCGATGCGCTGTCGAATGGCTACAGCGCGCGCTCGCTGTTCGGGCGTCACTATCTGGAGCATCTGCGCGAGTTCATCGGGCAGAACCTGGAGCTGGCCGGCTTTACGCCGATACAGGACGCCGTCACGGGTGGAATCCTGCAGCGGCTTGGCTTCCCGTGGCGCTCGCGTTTGTCGCACGCGACGTATGCGGATGCGATGTGGCGCGTGTCGGCGCCGCTCATTCAGGGCGGCGAGGTGTCGCGCTGGCGCAAGCTCGAACCGAACTACATCTCTGCGCTGCTCGCGGATCCGAGTATTGCGACGCTCGTTGGCAGTCAACCAGGCGAGGGGACGAGCCTGCTGCAGGCGCTGCTGCGGCACTCGATGCTGCTGGAGTACGCAAGTGCGACAGCAGCCATTGCCGGCACGGAGCCCGACGCGAGCCTCGCCGCGTTGCTGCGCGATCCGGAGCTGATCGATCTCGTCAACGGCGTACCGCTCAGCACGACGTGGAAGCGATTGCTCGATCGGAAGGTCGCCGCGGTTACCGGCACGAAGACGATCCGCGAGCACCTCGAGAGTCTGCAGAGCTTCAGCGCGCCGCAGGTTGCTGCACTGGGCGCATTCCGCGACAGCCTCGAACATCTGCAGAACCTCGACAGCGAGGCATTGCAGTTCCTGATGCAGGGGACGATCGATCTCGCCTCGTACCGTCTCGATGCCTGGATCACTTCGTTCGCGAGCAAGCGTCTCGCGAGCATGCGGGTCGAGCAGCCGCAGGGTGTCTACGTCGGTGGCTATGGCTGGGTCGAGAATCTCAAGCCCGAGACGACCGCGCGCACCGAGGTCACACCACCGCCGGGCGAAGTGGCGCCGCTCTTCGCGCACGTCAACGATACCGGCTTCATCCATGCGCCATCGATGACGCATGCATCGACCGCAGCCTTGTTGCGGAACGCGCAGCTTGGCAGCAGTGGCGTGACGGCGGCGAATAGTGCGTTCGCGATCGATCTGTCGTCGCGGCGCGTGCGCGAAGCGAGTTGGCTGCTCGATGGCGTGCGTCAGGGGCAGCCGCTCGCGGCGCTTCTCGGCTACCGATTCGAGCGACGCTTGCACGATCTGCGCAAGGATCAGTTCATCGCACCGCTGCGTGAGCTCGCGCCTTTGACGGCGCGCAAGCTGGAGAACCCCGATCTACCCGTCGAGAGCATCGCGGCGAACAACGTCGTCGACGGCCTGGTGCTGAATCAGAAATGGCTGAATGAGAAGCAGACGGTGACCACCCGGCTACAGAGCGCCGGTGCAACGGCCGACGATCTGACGAAGCTGGGCCGGGAACTGGACGGGCTCGCGGACTCGATCGACGCGGTCAGCGACGCGCTGACGGCGGAGACGGCGTATCAGATGGTCCGCGGCAACACCTCACGCCTCGCGAGCACTCTCAATGCCGTTGCCACTGGCGATGCGCCGGCGCCGGAACTGGAAGTCGCCCTGACGCCGCGGTCGGGGATTCCGCTGACACATCGCGTGTTGCAGCTCTTCAGCGGCAAACCGCCGGTCGCGACCGGTTGGGTCGCAGCGAGCGCGTCCGCCCGCGCAACGGCCGAGCCGATGCTGAACTCGTGGGCAGCGAAGCTCCTCGGCAATCCCAAGAAGGTCCGCTGCACGGTCGAGATGCTGGATGGCGCCGGCGCCGTGCTCGAAACGCGCAAGCTGTTGCTGAGCGATCTGAAGCTCGCACCGCTCGATGTCGTGTTCGGCGTCGAACCGTTGGCCGGCGTAGGGCAGGTCAGCGAAATCGAGCAGCGAGTTCTGTATCAGGCGCGTCTCGGCAGCAACGGTTTCCCGCAGCAGGCGCGCTTGAGAGTTCAGCATGCGCGGCCGGCCGATCTCGGTGCGCTGGAACTGACACTGCTCGACGTGCTGGAGCAGGCGCGCCGCGTGCGTCGACTCCTGACGACTGCACGTGCTGCCGATTCCGAGGACCTGAATCCGCCGGAGCGTGGCGAGGCGGGCCAAGCCAATCTGACCGACCTCAACGCGCGCGTCACGAAAGCCGAGCGGGCATTGAAGGCCGCGCACAAGGCGCTCGATACGCT
>DATEML010000096.1:0-8518 GCA_035275585.1 Steroidobacteraceae bacterium
CCGAGATCCTTGCTCACGATGTCGCGAACGAACGTGCTGGCGCCCATGGCGCCGACTTTGAACAGACGCATCTGCTCACGGGCGAGGCCCATCTGCGCGACGGGGTCGTAGATCACCACGCCGAGCTTGGGATGAAAAAAAAGCTGAAACGCATCGCCGCTCATAACGCACTTCGCGGTTGACAAAATGGGGCCGGGGGAGGTCTGAAACGCGCGCGCAATTGTGCTGCAACGCATCTGTCATAGCAATCAGCACGACCCCTTATTTTGAGAAAATCGAGCGCTTTTCCGCGCTGCAGCGCCCTGTTTCAGGCGTGTGCACGCAGCAGGAAGCACGAATGGATACGCGGATTGCGAGCGAAATCCTCGGGTAATGTACTGCGGCCGATATCCTCGATTTCAAATGCCGCGAGTCCCGCTGCATCGAGCTTGAAGCGCGTGTAGTTGTTCGAGAACACGATCGTGCCACGCGGCGTCAGCAATTCGCGCGCGAGCAGCAGCAGCTTCACGTGATCCCGCTGAACGTCGAAATCCTCGGTCATGCGCTTGGAGCGCGAGTGCGTCGGCGGATCGATGAACATCAGGTCCCAGCGGCGGGACGCCTCGCGCTGCTCGGCGAGCCACGTGAGGCAGTTTGCCTGCACGAAACCGTGCGCCGGCGTCGCCAGCTCGTTCAATGCGAGATTGCGCTTCGCCCAATCGAGGTAGGTGCGTGACATGTCGACCGTCGTCGATGCGGTCGCGCCGCCGCCGGCGGCGTACACGGTGGCAGCGCCCGTATACGCGAACAGGTTGAGGAAGCGCTTGCCGCTTGCGAGCTCGCCGATCAGGCGCCGCGTGAGCCGGTGATCGAGGAACAGGCCCGTGTCCAGGTAGTCCGTGAAGTTCACGTAAAAGCGATAGGGCTGCTCGCGAACGAGCTCGAACTCACGCTCGCGCGCGAGCTTCTCGTACTGCGTGCCCTGCTTCTGCTGGCGCCGTTCGCGCACGAACATCCGCTCCGGCGCAATGTCGAGCTCGTGTGGAATCACCGCCAGCGCCTCGTCGCGCCGCTGACGTGCGGCCTTCGCGTCGACGGTGCGCGGCGCGGCGTACTCCTGCACGACCAGCCAGCGGTTCCCGGCTCCATCGCCGTACTGATCGATGGCGAACGCGTACTCGGGCATGTCCGCGTCGTAAATGCGGAAGCAATCGACCGATTCGCGCTGCGCCCATTCCAGCGCGGACTTCAGATTCTTGCGCAGGCGATTCGCGAACATCTGCGCGCCGGGTCGCGCTCGCGTTTCGGCCGCGTCCGGCGGCGGCGGACGGGGCTTCTGAAAATCCTCGGGCGTGATTTCGAACCGCAACAGGCGACATTCGATACGGCCGTTGAACAGCGTGTGACTGCGGCTTGCGTGAATGCCGATCGCTTTCGCGAGCGGTGGATTGCCGGTCAGCACCACCGCTCTCCATCCCTGGAAGTGTTCGCGCAATTTCTCGCCGAGCGTTGCGTAGAGCGCCTGCAACCGCTCCTGGTCGCCGATGCGTTCCCCGTAGGGCGGGTTCGTCGCGAGCAGGCCGGTTGCGGTCTCGCTCGGCCGGACGAGCTGCTCGAGCTCGCGCCGCTCGAAGTGCGCGAAGCCGCGCAACTTCGCCCGCTCGGAATTCTCGATCGCTGCGCGCACGGCGGCCGCGTCGTTGTCGTAGCCGCGCAGAACGAGGCGCCGGCCAGCTGTCGCTTCGCGGCGCGCACGCGCCTCGTCGACGAGCTGTTGCCAGAGTGCGCGATCGTGACCGCGCCAGCCGATGAAGCCGAAGTAGCTGCGCAGCAGGCCCGGCGCGATGTCGAGCGCCATCAGCGCGGCTTCGATCACGAGTGTGCCGGAACCACACATCGGGTCGACGAACTCGCCGGTCTCCGCTATCGCAGGCCAGCCACTACGCAACAGCACGGCAGCGGCGAGATTCTCTTTCAAGGGTGCGGCGACGCCGCGTGCGCGATACGCCCGGCGATGCAGGCTTTCTCCGGACAGATCGAGACTGAGCGTGGCGCGCTCGCGGTCCAGTCGCACGTCCAGCTGCACGTCCGGGCGTTCGAGCTCGATGGAAGGTCGCTGTCCGCTGCGCTCACGCAGCTGATCGACAATGGCATCTTTCGTCTTCAGCGCGCCGAAGTGCGTGTGTTTGATGCCAGCGGACGAGCCGCCGAACTCAATGGCCAGCGTACCGGTGGCGGCGACGTGCTGCGTCCAATCGATCGCAGAAACGCCTTCGTACAATGCTTCCGGCGTCGCGGCAGGAAAATTCGCGAGCGGCATGAGGATGCGGCTCGCCGTGCGTGACCACAGACAGGCGCGATAGGCCGTTTCGAGCGTTCCCTCGAAGATCACACCGAGCTTGAGCTCGCGGGTATGCGTCGCGCCGCAGCCGCGCAACTCGGCGGCCGTCAGGTCCGCGACGCCCGGCGGACAGGAGGCGAAGAAGTTCACTACGGGTTCTTTCCATCCAACGTCAGCAGCGGCCCGTACATCTCTGGCCGGCGATCGCGGAACACACCCCACGCAGTGCGATAGGCGCGGATTTCGTCGAGATCGAACGTCGCCGTGACGATCGCCTCGCCGGTGCGCGGTGCCTGCGCGGCAATTGCACCCGAGTGATCGGTGATGAACGACGACCCGTAGTACGTGACCTCCCAGCGCTCGCCGCGCTCGGTGCCGATGCGGTTCGAGGCAACCACCGGCATGATGTTCGACGCCGCATGGCCCTGCATCGCACGCTGCCAATGATCGCGCGAGTCGATGCTGAGGTCCTGCGGCTCCGAGCCGATGGCCGTCGGATACAGCAGGATCTCCGCGCCTAGCAGCGCCATCGCCCGCGCCGACTCCGGGAACCACTGGTCCCAGCAGATCGCGATGCCGATCGTGCCGAAGCGCGTGCGCCAGGCTTTGAAGCCCGTGTCGCCCGGCGAGAAATAGAACTTCTCGTGATAGCCCGGGCTTTCCGGAATGTGCGTCTTGCGATACGTGCCGAGCAGCTCGCCGCCGGCATCGATCATGGCAACCGAGTTGTAGAAGACGTTGCCGGCGCGCTCGAACACGCTCGCCGGCAGCACGACGTTCAGCTCGCGCGCGAGCTGCTGAAAGCGAAGCACCGCCGGATTCTCCGCGATCGGCATCGCAACCTCGAAGTACTTCGGGTTGTGCTCGATGCAGAAGTACGGCGTCTCGAACAGCTCCTGGATCAGGATGACGTTCGCACCCTGCTTCGCCGCCTCGCGGATCGTGCGTTCGGCGGTAACGAGGTTCGCGGCGCGATCGCCGGAGCAGGCAAATTGAGAGGCGGCAACTGTGACTTTCATGGCTCAGAACGTCGGCGGCGTGGAAGCGCTGATGATCTCACACGGCTCGTCGCCGAAGTTACGGAACCGGTGCGGCACCGCGCTGGTGAAGTAGTACGCATCGCCCGGTCCGAGCACCCGGCTCTGCGCACCCACCGTCAATTCGATGCGACCCGCGATGACGATGCCGCCCTCCTCGCCCTTGTGGCTGAGCATGTCAGAGCCGGTGTCGGCCTTCGCCCGATAGCGCTCGTGCATGATCGTCATCGCGCGGTTCGGCCGCTGCGCCGCGACCAGCCGCAGCGAGACGTCGCGGTCGCCGATGTCGGTCAGCTCGTCGCGCGCGTAGAACACTTGCGGATTCACCTGCAGGTCGAGCGTGAAGAACTCGGCGAGCGACATCGGCACGCCATCCAGCACCTTCTTCAGCGAGCTGACCGAAGGACTGACGCGGTTCTGTTCGATCAGCGAAATCGTCCCGTTCGTGACCCCGGCGCGCTTCGCCAGTTCCCGCTGCGACAGTCCGTACATCGTGCGCACCGCCTTGAGATGCGCGCCCACGTCGATCGTCATCGTCGCCCGCCTCGCCGCTGGCCCGTTTGGAGGTGTTTAGGATAATCGACACCCTGACCCGAATGCTATGAATAACTTACGGAGAATTTGAGGGCAGTGTCGAATTTTCTTATCATCGCTGCGTCTTTTCGTCCCCCTCTCAACCCTGCGGATTCCGCCCATGACAACGACCCCGCGCGCCGATCTCGAAGCGTTCTGGATGCCATTCACGGCCAATCGCCAGTTCAAATCCCACCCGCGCCTGCTTGCGCGCGCCGAGGGCATGCACTACTGGACTGACGACGGCCGCAAAGTGCTCGACGGCGTCGCCGGGCTGTGGTGCGTCAACGCGGGCCATGGTCGCAAAGAGATCACCGAGGCGGTGAGCAAGCAGCTCGCGGCGATGGAGTACGCACCGCCGTTCCAGATGGGACATCCGCCGGGGTTCGAGCTCGCGAGCCGGCTCGTCAAGCTCACGCCTGGCGATCTCGACCACGTGTTCTTCACGAACTCCGGCTCCGAAGCCGTCGACACCGCGCTGAAGATTGCGATCGCTTATCACCGCCTGCGCGGTGAAGCGTCGCGTCAGCGGCTCATCGGACGCGAGAAGGGCTATCACGGGGTCGGCTTCGGCGGCACGTCCGTCGGCGGCATGGTGAACAACCGCAAGTTCTTCGGCACGTTGCTGCCGGGCGTCGATCACCTGCGCCACACGCACGACATCGAGCACAACGCGTTCTCGCGCGGCGTGCCCGAGTGGGGCGCGCATCTCGCCGACGATCTCGAGCGTCTCGTGGCGCTGCACGACGCCTCGACGATCGCGGCCGTGATCGTCGAGCCGGTCGCCGGCTCGGCGGGCGTGATCCTGCCGCCAAAGGGCTATCTGCAGCGGTTGCGCTCGATCTGCGACAAGCACGGCATCCTGCTGATCTTCGACGAAGTGATCACGGGCTTCGGCCGGCTGGGCGCACCGTTCGGCGCCGAGTACTTCGACGTGCTGCCGGACATGATCACCTCGGCGAAGGCGCTGACCAACGGCGCGATCCCGATGGGCGCGGTGTTCGTGCGCAAGCACATCTACGACGCATTCATGAAGGGACCGGAGAACGCCATCGAGCTGTTCCACGGCTACACGTACTCCGCGCACCCGACGGCGTGCGCCGCGGGTCTCGCGGTTCAGGACATCTACGAGCGCGAAGGGTTGCTGACTCGCGCGGCGAAAATGGCGAAGACGTTCGAGGACGCCGTGCACTCGCTCCGCGGACTGCCGAACGTGATCGACGTCCGCAACATCGGCTTGGTCGCCGGCATCGAGCTGGCGCCGCAGGCCGGCGCGCCGGCGGCGCGGGCCTACGAGATTTTCGTGAAAGCGTTCGAGAAGGGAATCCTGATCCGCACGACCGGCGACACGATCGCGCTGTCGCCGCCGCTCATCGTCGAGCCGGCGCACATCGACCAGCTCGTCACGACGCTGGGAGAGTTGATCAAAGAGTCGGGCTAAAGCCCGACCCACAGGGAAGTTGCCTGTGGGTCGAGGTTCTGTGTGGGTCAGGCTTCAGCCTGACGATCGGTCCTTACTCCTTGCCCCACGGGAAGGTCGTCGCGACCGTGAAGATCACGCGGCCTTCCGTGTTGAACACATCGTCGCGCGAGAAGCCGAAGTCGCCCTCATCGAGCGTCGTGTCGACCCACTTCAGCGCCAGGTCGAAGTGGCCGAGGGTATAGCCCACGCCCACGGACCAGTCGATGTAGTCCGAGCTCGACTCGCCGTCCTCGCCGTCCCAGTAGTCGCCAAAGCTGTAGCCGGCGTGCGCCAGCAGCGACAAATTCTGCGGCAGCGGCACGTTGACGTCGCCCGAGATGTACTCGGCGCTGTCGCCGCTGTTCACGTAGTCGTTCGAATAGAACAACGCGCCGGAGAACACGCCGTAGTTCAGCTTGCCGTAGATCTCCGGATAGTTGAAATCCGACTCGCTGGGATACGTGTAGTAGACGATGCCGACGTCCCAGCCGAGGCCGTCTTCTTCGCCGCCGGAGAAGCCCGTGTAGAAGTCGACTTCGATATCCGCGTCGGTATCCGGGCCGAAGTCGATGTTGCTGCCCCAGGCGCCAATGTACCAGCCCGACTCGTGGGCGTAATCGATGCTCGCCTGGATGGCCGGATCCGTTGCCGATTGCGAAGCGCCGCGGAAGTCGTAGTCGTTCGTGAGAGTCACGGTGGATGATACTTGTGCGTTCGCCGCTGCGGCTGCAACGAGCAGCCCGAACGCAGCCAGAATCCTCACATGTCTCATGATGAGTCCCCTTGTTATTGCCGAGAAAAGCACGCCCGGTCGGCGGGCCCGCTGCTGAAATGCAGCAAGCATGCCAGCCGCTCGCGGTGCGCGCCCGCTGCGGCGCCGACCGAAACGTGGGCAGTGTACGCCCCACATCAGGGCGAACGCGACTCGTCGTGCACTATGAAGCAGCGGGCTCGTAGATGACGTAGAGCTTGGCGGTCGGCTCGATCACTTCCCACGTGCCGGCGAAGCCGGCCGGAATGACGAAGGAATCGCCCGCTTTGAATGTCCACTGCCGGCCGCTCGCATCTGCGATGCGGATGCGGCCGCGGGTGAGATGGCAGAACTCGTTCTCGCTGTAGCGCACGCGCCAGCGCCCTGGCGTGCTCTCCCAGACACCGGCGAAAAAACGTCCGCCGGCATCGCTGAAGTAGTTGCGGGTCGTGGTCTCGGGTTCGCCTGCGAGCAGCTGATCGGCGGGCGGCCGGCTGACGCTCGTCTCTGCAGGCCCGGTGGCGAAATCAACGATGCGGGGCGCGATGGCTTCGGTCATGACGATGCTCGCAAGACACATGACATGCCCTCACTGTATATGAACGATTGCGAAAGAGATGCCGGGCCATCCATGGCCCGGCGGCGTGGACCGCCGGAAAAGCAGCGGTCCGATCGACCTCAAGCCATCAACGCGATTGCGCGACGGCCGCAGGCGAGGTCGGGCGGATCGAAATGCTTACCCGCCGTTCCCACGCATACGCCTCCAAATCGTCCTTGGGCGCGGTCGTGAGATCTTCGCCGTGTGCCGAGATGCGGATCTGCTCCGGCGCCGCACCTCCGTTGATGAGCGAGTCGCGCACGGCGCTGGCGCGCGCCAGCGAGAGCTCCAGGTTCGTCGCGGACTTGCCGCGCGGATCGGCGAACCCATGCAGCTGGATCTCGAGCTGCGGATGCGAGGCGAGCAGCTGGCCGAGATCCTCGATCTTCTTCTGCACGTCGCCGTCGAGCTCGGCCGTGCCGGTGCGGAACATCACGTCCGCGTGCAGGCGTGCTGCGAGCGCGTCCAGCATTTCATCGCCGCCGGTACGCTCGCTCGCCTTCGCGAGCGCAATGCGCGTGTCGACCAGTTCCTGTTGCAGCTCGTCGGCGCGCACGATGGCCTCTTTCTCAGCGCGCTTGGCGGTGCCGACCGTGTCACCGACGATGCCGCCGATCATCAGCCCGACCATGGCGCCGATCGGCCCGCCGACGATCGCGCCGGTGACCGCACCCGTAGCCAGTCCCGTGCCCTCTTCCTTCGTGAACTTGTTCTCGCCCGCATAGGCGGCGCCCGAGCACAACGCAACGGCCACCGCTCCAATCAGCACCTTGTTGAACATGACCCACCCCTCCTCACCGGTACTCGTCGTTGCAGCGGGTGACGATTTGCCCGTGGGAGCTATTTAGGGCCGCAATGCAGGCCTGATCCGCTGCGCGCGGTGGCGGGGCGAGGGAGGAAAGTGACGAATTGTGGCGGGGCTGGCCGCTACTTCATCTTGCGGTCGTCCAGGCCGACGCCGCGGGCGATGATCTCTTTCATGACTTCCGAGGCGCCGGCGTAGATGCGCGAGACGCGGGCATCGGTGAACATTCGCGAAATCCGGTATTCCTCCATGTAGCCCGCGCCGCCGTGCAGCTGCAGGCAGTCGTCGACGACTCGGCCTTCCAGTTCGCTGGCGAGCAGCTTCGCCTCCGCCGCCATCTGCGCCGTGAGTTTGCCGGCGTTGTGCTGCACGACGCAGTGATCGATGAATGTCTGCAGCACGTCGATCTGCGCACGCATCTCCGCCATCTTGAAGCGCGCGTTCTGCAACGCGCCGAGTGGACGGCCGAACACACGACGGTTCGTGATGAAGTCGTAGGTGACGTCGAATGCTATTTGCGCGTTCGTGATGCACTGGGATGCCGTGATCAACCGCTCCTCCGCAAGAAACTGCGTGAGGTAGTAGAAGCCGCGCGTCGCATCGCCGAGCACGTTCGCCTTCGGCACCTTCACGTTGTCGAAGAACAGCTCGGACGTGTCCTGCGCCTTGAGCCCGATCTTCTTCAGATTGCGGCCGCGCTTGAAGCCCGGCATGTCGCTCTCGACGAGGAACAAGCCAAGGCCATGCGTCTTGTCCGGCACGGTGCGCGCCGCGACGATGATCAGATCGGCGATCTGACCGTTGGAGATGTACGTCTTCGAGCCGTTGATCACCCAGTGATCGCCGCGATCCTCGGCGCGTGTCTTCATCCCCGCGAGATCGCTGCCAGCGCCCGGCTCAGTCATCGCGATGGCCAGGATGCACTCGCCCGCGACACAGCGTGGCAGGAAGCGCTGCTTCTGCTCCTCGTTG
>DATEML010000097.1:0-27646 GCA_035275585.1 Steroidobacteraceae bacterium
CGCGAAGATGAACGCGGTCGTCTCGTTGATGCCCGCGAAGAACTGTCTGCCGATGGTCGCGGCCAGCGATGCGTACAGATAGAAGTCGTACCACTCGAACATCGTGCCGAGCGAGGCAGCCACGATGACTCGCCGGTGCGCACGGTCGATTCCCAGCCCCGCGCCGGAGGTTGCGTCGATGGTGGTGGCCATGAGTGGCCGGAGTAGATCACAAGCAGCGCAGCGGCGGTACGACCCTTGGCCGTTCTTGTCAGTCGCTTCGGTCGGCAGCGAGCTCGGCATCGAGCCGCTCGGTGGCGGCGATCCATGCCTCTTCGCTCGCGTGCAGGTCGCGCCGCAGCTGTGTCTGTGCCTTCAGCAATTCCTGCAGCCGCTGTTTCGCGTGCTCGCCGTAGATGTCCGGTGTCGCGAGCTGCGTCTCGATGTCCTGGCGGTGGCGCTCGAGTTCCGCGATGCGCGCCTCGCAACGCGCGACCTCGGCTCGCAGCGGACTGAGACGATTGCGGCGCTCGGCTTCCTCGCGCTTGCGCTGCTTCTTGTCCTCGGCGCCGGGCTTCGTTGCGACCTCCGCTTCCTGCGCCGGGGCAGCGGACGTGAGGAACCAGCGGGCGTAATCCTCGAGGTCGCCGTCGAACTGCTCCGCGTGTCCGCCATCGACCAGGATCAGTTCGTCCGCGACCGCGCGCAGCAGATGCCGGTCGTGCGCGACGAGCACGACCGCGCCCTCGTAGTCCTGCAACGCCACCGCCAGCGCCTGACGCATTTCCAGATCGAGATGGTTGGTCGGCTCATCGAGCAGCAGCAGATTGGGACGCCGGAAGCTGACCAGCGCCAGCACCAGCCGCGCCTTCTCGCCGCCGGAGAACGGCCCGACCGGCTCGAACACCCGATCCCCGCTGAAGCCGAAGCCGCCGATGAACGATCGTAGTTCCTGCTCCGTGCTGCGCGCGGCGGCGTCGCCGCCATGTCGGCGCAGGTGCTGGAGCGGCGACTCGTCGATGTCGAGCTGCTCCAGCTGGTGCTGAGCGAAATAGCCGATGCGCAGGTCTCGCGCTTCGGTGCGTTTGCCGGCCAGCGCGGCGAGCTCGCCCGCCAGCAGCTTCATCAGCGTCGATTTGCCCGCGCCGTTGCGGCCGAGCAATGCGATGCGCGCACCCGGCGCGATCGTCATGTTCAACGATTCCAGCACCACGCGCTCGCCGTAGCCCGCCGACTGCCGTTCGAGCGTCAGCAGCGGACGCGGCAGTTTCTGCGGCGCGAGGAACGAGAACTCGAAGGGCGAATCGACGTGCGCAGGCGCGATTCGCTCCATACGCTCCAGCGCCTTGAGGCGACTCTGTGCCTGTCGCGCCTTGCTCGCCTTCGCACGGAAGCGCTCGACGAAGCTCATCATGTGGCGGATCTCGCGCTGCTGGCGCTCGTACAACGACTGCTGCTGAGCCAGTTGTGCGGCGCGCTGCTCTTCGAACGCGGAGTAGTTGCCGCTATACAGTCGCGCCGAGCACTGCTCTATGTGCACGATGCGGTTGACGCTGCGATCGAGGAACTCGCGGTCGTGCGCGATCATCAACAACGTGCCGGGGTAATCGCGCAGCCAGTCTTCGAGCCATAGCACTGCGTCGAGATCGAGGTGATTGGTCGGCTCGTCGAGCAGCAACAGGTCCGAACGGCACATGAGCGCCTGCGCGAGGTTGAGCCGCATGCGCCAGCCGCCGGAGAACGCCGCCACCGGTCGCGTTTCGTCCGCAGCAGAGAAGCCGAGACCGTGCATCAACCTGCCGGCGCGACTGCGAGCGTCGTAGCCGCCGAGCGCCGCGTAGCGCGCGTGCAGCTCGCCGAGCGCCGCTCCGGCATTTCTTGCCTCGGCTGCCGCCATCGCCGCCTCGGTCTCGCGCAGCTCGGTATCGCCGTCCATCACGAATTCGACGGCCGCGCGCTCGGTCGCATCCATCTCCTGTGCGACGTGCGCGATGACGAGCTGCGAGGGCATGTCGAAGCTGCCGGCGTCGGGCTGCAGCTCGCCGAGGATCAGTGCGAGCAGGCTCGATTTGCCGCAGCCGTTGGCGCCGACGATGCCGACCTTCTCGCCGCGATAGATCGTGAAGGAAGCGTCGGAGATCAGCAGCCGCGCGCCGCGGCGCAGGGAGAGGCCGGAGAAGGTCAACATGGAAGGATTGTACAAAGAGTCAGGCTGAAGCCTGACACTCATGCGAACAGCTGGCTGACCTTGGCGCGGCCGCTCTGCTGCGCGAGCACCAGCGACAGGAATTCGTCCGAGCTCATGGCGTCGCCGAACAAGCGTCCCTGCGCGTAGTGGCAGCCGCGGCCGCGCAGGAAGTTGAACTGCTCCTCGTTCTCGACGCCCTCGGCGACGACCTCGACCTCGAGCGCCTTGCCCATGTCGATGATCGTGCGCACGATGGTCGCGTCGTCGGAGTTGACCGCGGCGTCGCGCACGAACGACTGGTCGATCTTCAGCGTGCCGATCGGGAACTGCTGGAGCGCGCTCAGCGACGAATAGCCGGTGCCGAAGTCGTCGATCGACAGGTGCAGGCCCATCGCGTACAGCTCGTCGAGCATTTTCAGCGTGCGCTTCGGATCGGCCATCAACGTGGTTTCGGTGATCTCCAGCTCGAAGCTGGTCGGCGACACTTCGTGGCGACGGAACACCGAGCGGCAGCGGCCGATGAAGCTCGCCTGGCGCAGCTGCTTCAGCGACAGGTTGATCGAGACGCGCCCCGGATCCTGGATGCGCTCGGTCCAGCGCCGGTAGTCGGAGCAGACGCGGTTCAGCACCCACTCGCCGATGCCGAGAATCAGGTTCGTCTCCTCGGCCAGCGGAATGAACTGCGACGGCGAGATGTCGCCGTGGCCCGGCAGGCGCCAGCGCAGCAGCGCCTCCGCGCCGACGATGCGGCCGTCGCGCAGATCCACCTTCGGCTGGTAGAACATCACCAGCTCGTCGCGCTCCAGCGCGCGGCGCAGCTTGCTCTTCAGCATCAGCCGCTCGACCGCCGCGGCATTCATCTCCGGCGAGTAGAACGCGAAGCTGTTGCCGCCGTTCTGCTTCGAGTGATACATCGCCGCGTCGGCGTTGCGGATCAGGTCGATCACGTTCTCGGCGTCCTTCGGACAGAACGCGACGCCGACGCTCGCGGTGAGGAACACTTCCTGCTGGTCGACGTAGTAGGCCTTGCATACATCGGCGAGCACCATGCGCGCGAGGTTCGCCGCTTCGGCCTGCTCGTTCTGCTCCTCGGCGAAGCCCTCGATGAACAGACCGAACTCGTCGCCGGCGAGACGGCCGACCACGGCCTCCTTCGGCAGGATGTGCGTGAGCCGCTCGCTCAGTACCTCGAGCGTGCGGTCGCCGGCGGCGTGGCCGAAGGTGTCGTTGATCTCCTTGAAGCGGTCCATGTCGAGATACAGCAGCACGATGCCGCGATCGTTGCGGCGCGCCCGGGCGATCGCCTGCTGCAGCATGTGCTGGAACTGCATCCGGTTCGGCACCTTGGTCAGCGCGTCGTAGCGCGCCAGGTAGCGGATGCGGCGCTCGGCGCGCTTGCGGTCGGTGATGTTGCGGACCACGAAGATCGTGCCCTGGAACTGCGGATCGTCGGCGGCGATCGGCGCGCCCGACAGCGACACCGGGATGGTCTGGCCGGTGCGCGTGGCAATCACCGTCTCGCGCGTTTCGAGCGCCGCTGTTTCCATCGAGAACGACGCGCGCTCGTTCTCCGCCAGCAGCATCGTGAACGCTTTGCCGGCCAGCTCTTCCTCGCTGTAGCCGAACAGGCGCACGGCGGCGTCGTTGATGCGCTTGACGATGCCGTCGGCCGCGGTCACGAGCACCGCGTCGTTCATGCTGTTGAGCACCGTCGTCAGGTAATTCTTCGTGATCGTCGTCTGCTGCAACTTCTGTCGCATGCGATCGAGCGCCACTTCCAGGTCGGCGATCTCGTCGTTGCTCGTGACCTGGTGCGGGCGCGTGTAGTCGCCTTCGCCGATGCGCTCGGCCGAGCGGATCAGCTCGACGATCGGCCGCTCCAGGCGCTGCGCGAGCATCCACGAGACGAGCGCCAGCATCACCGTGATCAGCGCGCCGGCGGCGGCGATGATCCATGCCTTGCGCGCGAAGTCCCGTTGCTCGACGCGCTGCAGTTGCGTGCGCAACGCCGTGGCAGAGGAACGGAGTCCGGGGCGGGCGACAGTCAGCTCGAGCTTGCCGAGCAGCTGCAGATCGCCGAGCTCGCGCCGCACGGTACGTTGCTCTTCGGGAACGAGCGAGCTGGCCCAGGCGTTGGAGCGCCGTGTTTCGAACAGCAGCGTGCCGTCGGGTCGCGTCACGCGCACCGCGACGGTCGCGTGATTCTCCAGCAGCGCAGTGGCGATGCGACTGACAGTGCCGTCATCGTGCGCACGCAGTGCGTTCTCGAGAGCGGGTGCCGTGGCGGCTGCGAGATCGCTCGCGGTCGTATCGAGACGCTGGATTTCCGCGGTGAGCAGCGAGCGCTCGCCTTGCGCACCGACGGCATCGCGCGTTTGGCGATAGTCGACGTACTCCAGCGCGAAGAGCGTCGCCGAGATGGCGAGGCCCGCGAGCAGGGCAATGAAAAGTAGTCGTGATTTGAGGCCGTGCGATCTCAACGCATACTCCGCCGCCGCCACTTTCTCTGCGCGTGCGAAGTGCCCCGGCTTCGACGCTGCATCGAGCAGACGCTTATTCGTTGCTTACATTAGCGCAAGATGATACTCGCGGTGCAGAGGGTAGAACCGCAATCCGTCGATTGTCGGTTTTTTTGACAGGGTTTTTGCGATACTGCCGCAATTTCCCGCGAGCGAGCCTGGATGAACGAGTTCGAGCTGACCGGACGCGCGAGCACGCATATCGTGGAGCTGGCTCAGCCGCGCTGTGCTCTCCACTACGAGGCTGTCGCCTCGTTCCTGGCGATGCGCGACGCGGCCCAGCGCGACGGCATCGACCTGGCGGCGCGCTCCAGCTTTCGCGACTTCGATACGCAGCTGACGATCTGGAACGGTAAATGGGCTGGCGAGCGCCCGCTGTACGACCGCCAGGGCCGCCTGCTGGAGCGTCGGCAGCTCGCAGACGCGCAGGCCATCGACGCCATCCTGTGCTGGTCCGCCATTCCGGGCGGCAGCCGGCATCACTGGGGTAGCGATGTCGACGTGATTGACACATCAAGCGTGGCGCCAGGCTATGTCGTGCAGCTGGTGCCGGCCGAGTACGCCAGCGACGGCATCTTCGGCCGGCTGTCCTCGTGGCTGGATGCGAACATGCAGCGCTTCGGATTTTTCCGGCCGTACCGTACGGATCGCGGCGGCGTCAGCCCCGAGCCCTGGCACCTCAGCTACGCGCCGGTGTCGCTGCCTGCGCTGGAGTCGCTGAGCCTGTCGATGCTGAGGCACGTGCTGGAGCAGAGCCCGATCGCCGGCAAGCCGCACGTCCTGGCGCGCCTCCCCGAGATCTACACGCGCTTCATGCTTGCGGTGGATTCGCCTGTGCAGCCCTCATCCTTTCCCGCAATGCCAGCACTCGCCTGAGAAAGAAGCGCGGAGCCCAGCGCTTCAGCCGCCACAACGTGCGCGCAGCGCCGGGCAGCACGATGTAGAGACCGCCGGAGCTTGCCCGCCGCAGCACGTCGCGCGCGACATCCACTGCGCTGTAGTCGGAACCTTGCATCAGCTGCGTCGCCTGCTCGCGCGCACCCGCGGGTCCGCGAAACGATTCGAGCAGGCTCGTCTGGAAGTAGGTCGGCATCACGACCGAGACTTGCGTGCCGCTCGCCGCGAGCTCGCCGCTCAACGTTTCGCTCAACGACACGACGGCTGCCTTGGTCGCGTTGTACGAGATCATGCCCGGAGCCGACGCGAATGCGGCGGCGCTGGCGACGTTGATCAGCAGGCCGGAGCCGTTGCGCTGCAGATGCGGGATCGCCGCGCGCGCGCCGTGCACGACGCCCATGAAGTTGATGTCGACGATCCAGCGCCAGTCCTCGAGCGGCACTTCCATCAGCGTGCCCGAGCCCGCGACGCCAGCGTTGTTGACCATCACGTCCAGGCCGTCGTGGGTGGCGGCGAACGAGTTCACCGCGACGGTCAGCTCGTCTGCGTTCGTGACGTCGCCGGGATAGGCCAGCACCGTGAGCCCCTTGCCCGAGAGCTCCTCTTCGACCTGCGCGAGACGCTCGACGTTGCGATCGAACAGGCCGAGCGTCCAGCCGTCGCTGCCCAGGGCGCGCGCCAGCTCCAGGCCGAGACCGCTGCTGGCGCCCGTGATGAAGGCGCGCCGGCCGGGGAAGCGGCGCGCGAGCCGATCGAATCGTCGTGTCATGCCAACAAGGATCGCACGAACCATCCGGCCCATGCAGCCAGCACCATCAGGATCAGGCCCGGCAGCAGCTGGAGGGCGAAGCGCCGGTCACCGAGCGAGAACGCGACGACGGCCTTGCTGAGCGCATTCGTGCTGAAGCCGGTCAGCACGGCAATCGCAGCGAGCGGCGCTTCTGTCTTGCCGCTGGCGGCGAGCGACGCCGCGGAGATGGCGGCGGCATGCGAATCGGCGAGCCCGGCAACACCGGTCGCGAGCAGCAACCCGCGATTGCCGAGCCAGTAGGTCAGCGCGGTGGAAACGGCGAGCGCGAGCCCGACGACCAGCACGAACAGCACTGCTGTCTTTGGCGAGAACGGACGGCCTGCGGGCAGATCGGCCTGCGTCGTCTGGCGGAAGCTGCGCAGAGTGAACAGCCCGGCGTAAGCGATCGCTGCGAGACCCGATAGCACCAGTGACGGCAGCAGCGCTTCGAGCGTCGCCGTGCTCACGAGCCCGACAACGATCGCGAGCTGCACCACCGTCGCCATCGAAGAAGCCGCGGCGCCGGCGACGGCACCGCTGTACAGATCGGCGTTTGCTTTGGCGCGCGCGCCCATCGCGCCGATCGTCGCCGTGCTCGAAACGAAGCCTGAGAACAAGCCGGCGAGCGCGAGGCCGATCTTCGCGCCGAGCGAACGCACGGCGATGTAGCCGAGGCCATTGATCGCCATCACCAGCACGGCGAGCGTCCATAGCTTGCGCAGATCGAGCACGCCCCACGGATCGACGGGTTGCTCGGGCAACAGCGGCAGGATCACCAGTGCCGCCGCGGCGAGGATCAGGCCGTCGCGGACTTCCTCATCGGTGAGGACGTTCTTGATCCAGTCGTGAACCGGCGTCCGCGACGCGAGGATGATGGTCACGATCACGGCGAGCGCTCCTGCGACCTGCGGCTCGCGCAGCGCGAGACCGCCGAGCAGCAGCGTGATCAGCATCGCCACTTCGGTCGTGAGCCCGGGGTCGTGCCGGAACGCACGCAGGTAACTCAGCGCGGCGAATGCGCCGACGACGGCGGCAACGACGAGAAACGCGGGCAACCCGCCGAGCTCGAGGCTGATGGCGCCTGCCAGTGCGATCAGAGTGAAGGTGCGAACGCCCGCGGCGGCTCGCCGCGGTCCTCGTCCCTTGCTGCGCTCGCGTTCGATGCCGATGAGCAGCCCGACCGCGAGTGCGGCACCGAGACGAATGATCAGCTGTTCTTCCACACCTGCTTCAGGTGCCCGATGACGAGCGAGCGGATGTTCTGCACCGGGTTGCGCTCCCAGGTGAAGCACGGCGGATCGCGCCGGAGCATCGGCCAGCCGCCGGTGCGCAGCACCTCGCCGAGATAGTCGAGGTTGCGCTGGATCGCTTCCATGTACGGATTGCGACCGTTGAACAGGGAGTCGAGATAGCGGTAGGCGCCGTCGAACTCGCCGTCGAGGCGCGTGCGGCGCATCTCGTCGACGAACTCCGGCGTCTGCCGCAGCACATCCAGCCCGGAGTTGTAGCGCACCGAAGTGTTGCCGCGGCCGTCGCTCGGCATGGCGATGCCGCCGAGCACGAACTCCGGATAGAGCCGGTCGCGGCACTTCTCCAGGTAACAGCGGTCGGCCATCTGCGCGATCAGGTCGCCGGTGCCGATCAGGTGGCCGAGCTTGCGGTCACGGTGATCGTCGAGGCGGATCTGATCGAACTGCACCTCGTAGCCGGTGAAGTGCACGATCTTGGTCGCGACCGGCACCCACTCCGCCATGCTGATCGTCGGCAGGTAGCGGCCGATGAAGTGTGCGCTGCGGCTGACGTGGCTGAGCGTGAACTCAGCGCCGTTGCGGTGCGTCTGGTCGTCCGTCTGGCGGATGTAGCCGGCATCGTGGAACAACGCCGTGACCACGCCGAGGATCGCGCGCTCCGGTCCGAGGCGCTCGTCGGCCAGGTGCGTGCGGTCGTAGCTGACGATCAGGCGTGCGACGGCGAGCGTGCCGTCGAGCGAGTGCTGCAGATCGTGGTAGACGGTGTCGCAGCCGTAATAGCCCGGGAACTGCCCGTTGAACAGTCGCTCGAAGTCGCGGAACGCGCTCTCGACGCGATCGAACGGGTAGTGCGGCCAGTTCTGCCGGAACAGCTCGCAGACTGCACGGCGCACCGCGTCGGTCGAGCTGACCTGCACGGTGTTGGTGACGTCGAAATCACTGCGCCGATACTGCATTGCTGTTGTGTCTGACGGCGCGTATCCCCGCGCGCGCGTCCTCGTGGGATTGCTCGGTGCAGCCTCGCCGCACCTCGGGCGTATCGGCCGGAGTCTAGCCAGTCTGCCTGCATTGTCCATGTCGAAAAACTTGCCAACGGCGCGTGCGGGCCGCGGTGCGCGCGCGGTTTTCCCGCGGTTTTATCGGGGTTGCGATCGTCCTGTCTCGGACTGCGGCCGGGCGGTTTTGTGCCTGTGGCTTGTCGCAGATGTGAACCGATTCACATTCTGCAACCAGCGTTGGCCTACTCCGTGCGCACCGGTGCGAACGACGGGTCGGCGAGCTTCATCTCGGTCACCGGCCCGTACTTGCGCAGGCCGTCGCGCAGCGCCCCGGCGTTGCCGACGACCACGATCGCCAGCTGCGAGCTCGACGGCAACACCTCGTCGATCACGCGCTTGGCGTCGGTCGCGCTCACTCCGGCGAGGGCGGCCGAGTAATCGTCGATGTAGCTGCGGCTCAGGCCGTAGAACTCGAGCGTGGCCAGCTGCGAGGCCCACTGCGCCGAAGTTTCCAGCGCGAGCGGGAATTGGCCCTGCACGTAGCTCTTGCCCGAGTCCAGCGCCTTCGCGTCGAGCCCGGATGCGTGCAGCTTGTCGAGCGTGGCGAGCGCAAGGTCGAGCGCCTGGATCGTCGTCTCGGTCTGCGTGAACGACGTCAGCGCCCAGTGCCCGGGCTGCAGCAGCCGGTCGAAGTGCGAGCCGGCGCTGTAGCTCAGGCCGGTGCGGATCCGCAGCTCGCTGTTGAGCATCGACGTGAAGCGTCCGCCGAACAGCGTGTTGGTGACATCGAGCGCGGCGCGCCGCGGGTCGCTCTTCGCGACCGCGACATTGCCGGCCCAGAAGTAGGACTGCACCGACTCCGGCGCATCGATCAGCAGCACGCGCCTGGTCGCGACCGACTGCGCCTTGGGGACTTGCGGCAGCGGCGCGCTTGCCTTGCGCCAGCCGGAGAATGCACGCGAGATGCGTTGCTTCAGTTGCGCGGTCTTGAAGTCGCCGGCGACGGCGAGAATCAGCCGGTCGGCGCCGACCTGCTCCTGGTAGTAACGCTGCAGCTCGGCGTGCTTGATCGCTGCCAGGCTCGCTTCGCTGCCGTCGACCGGGCGGCCGTACGGATGAGCGGCGAACAGGCTCGCCTCCCCGTAGATCGGCGCCAGCGCCGCAAGGTCCGACTCCTTCGCAGCGCGGATGAATTCGATCTGGCGCGCACGCAATGTGTCGAACTGTGCGAGCTCGAGGCGTGGCCGCTGCAGCATGTCGGCGAGCAACTCGACCATGAGCTGCTGATCGCGCGCGAGGAACGAGCCGCTGACGGCGATGCTCTCGGTGCTGGCGGACGTTTCCACTTGTCCGCCGACCGATGCGACCGTCTCGGCGAACGCGACGGCATCGCGCGTGCCCGAGCCCTTCTCCAGCAAGCCGACCAGCAGGCTCGCCATTCCTGACTCGCCGGCCGGATCGCTGACTGCGCCGCCGCGCAGCACCGCGCTGAACGCGATCAAAGGAACGTCGTGCCGTTCCATGAGCAGCACGACTGCTCCATTGCCGAGCTGCACCCGCTCGAACGGCGGCACCTTGACGCCGTTGCCGGCAGCCAGCACGCCAGTGGTGAAAACGGTGAAGCAGATGAACAGCAGTGCTGCCCTCACGGACTTCATCGGCTTTCTCCCTGGCCGGCCGCCGCCTTGGCGGTCAGCACGCCAACCGTGCGATTGCCGGGCCGCAGCAGCTCAGTTGCAAGCTTGCGAATGTCGTCCGCGGTAACGCTTTCGTAGCCGCGCGGCGCATCGAAGAGCCGTTGGTAGCCACCTTGCAGGACCGCGTACGAGCCCAGTGCCTGCGCCTTGCCGTCGATGGTCGCGAGGCCGCGCCAGAAGTCGGCGAGCGCCTGGCTGCGTGCGCGCGTGAGTTCCTGCGCGGTCACTCCGCCGTCGCGCAAGCGCTCGATCTCGCTATCGAACACGGCCTCCGCTTTCTGCGTATCGGCCCCCGCGGGCAGCGTGAGCAGGAACCACGCGAGGCCCGGATCGAAGCCGCGATCGATGTAGCTGTCCGCGGAGATCGCGAGCTTCTGCTCTTCGACCAGTACGCGGTGCAGCCGCGAGGCGTCGCCGTCGGTGAGGATGCGTGTCAGCAGCTCGAGTGCCGGCTGCCGCGGGTCGGCACCCGACAGAGAGTGATACGCGAACTGCAGGAGCGGGCTTTGCGCCTCCGCCTCGATGTTCACGCGGCGCTCGCCCTCCTGCACGGGTTCCTTGGTGCGGATCGCCTCGGGCGGCGCGTGCGCCGGGATCGACTCGAAATACTGTTTCGCCAGCGCGATCGCGTTCTTCGGGTCGACGTCGCCGACCAGCACGAGCGTGCAGTTGTTCGGCGCATAGTTCGTCGCGAAGAAGCTCTTCAGATCCTCGATGCGCCACGACTGGATGTCCGACGGCCAGCCGATCGTCGGGATGCCGTACGGGTGCGCGAGATAGGCAGTCGCCTGCACCTGCTCCTGCAGCCGCCCGACGAGGCTGTCCTCGACGCGCAAGCGCCGTTCGGAATACACGACGCCGCGCTCGCTCTCGATCACCTTGGGCTCGAACGCAAGATTGCGCAGACGGTCCGCTTCTACTTCGAACACTGTCGCGAGCGCCGCGCGCGGCAGCCAATCCTGGTAGACGGTGACGTCGCTGGTCGTGAATGCGTTGTTGCGCGCGCCGTTCGCTTCGAGGATGCGGTCGAACTCGCCCTGCGGCCGCGTCGTCGTGCCGTTGAACATCATGTGCTCGAAAAAGTGCGCGAGGCCGGTGATGCCCGGCACCTCATTGCGGCTGCCGGCGTGCACCCAGTTGAACAGTGCGATGTTCGGGATGTCGCGGTCCGGCCAGACGATGACCTGCATGCCGTTCGTGAGCGTCACCGCCTGGACCTGGTCGGCGCCGGGCACCTGCGCCGTTGCCGGCGCGCACGCGCAGGCGATCGTCGCTGCGAGCAATCCACTGAGCAATCCGCGAGACATGCCGACGCCCCTCGTGCCTGAAAGGGGCGAATCATAGGAGGAAAAAAAAACGCCGCCAGCGGGGAAGAACGCGGGCGGCGTCGAATGCGAACCTGAGATCGCTCTTGCAAGCTACGGGTGGGATCGTCGACCTTCGCCTGGTGGGCAGGCGGCAGTCACATCCCAGGTTCAGCGCATCGATTAACGATCATTGAGAGTGCAACCGCTGTGCCAACCGTTCAAATCAAGTGCAATCAGTAGCTTACGATCCAGGCTGCCGGCTCCGCGCTGGGCCGCGGCTGACAAGGATTGTCAGCTTGCGACACGGCATAATCGCGCACCTGCTTTCGTGGAGATGACTCATGACGGACGACAATCCGCGCCGCCGCCTTGCCGATCGCGTTTCCGGGAGCCCGACCTTCATTGGCGCAGGCTCCGCGCTCACCGGCAACCTGGAATGCGGCGGCGACCTGGTCGTCGCCGGCTCGGTCAACGGTGACAGCAGCGTGCGCGGCTCGTTCACGCTCTCGGAAGGCGGGCGCTGGGAAGGACGCATCCGGGCCGCGAACGCGGTCATCGCGGGCGACGTGGAGGGCACGCTGAACGTCGCCGAGAAGCTGGAAATTCGCGCCACGGCGCGCCTGCGCGGCGCGCTCAGTGCACGCACGATTGCCGTGGCGCGCGGCGCCGTCATCGAAGGTGAAATGGCCGTCACCAGCGGCGCGCCAGTCGTGCACTACGAAGAGAAGAGAAAGGGCTAGGCGCTCAGCATCCCGTCAGGCTGTTGATCCACTGCGTCAGCAGCGCAACGCCGGCGCTGTCGGCCCGATTCGAACCGAGCGGCGGCATCCGCTCGCTGTCGGTACGGCTCGCACGATTCACGATGATCGAGCTCGCAGCGCTGCCCGGCGCGATCAAGCGCGCATTCGCGACGCCGAGATCGCCGAGCGACGGCGCGATGTTGCACGTGTTGGTCGCACCCAGCGCCGTCGTGTAGCGTAAGTCCATGCTTGCTTGAGTCGGGCCGCCGGGCCGATGGCAGTACGCGCAATTGGAATGCAAGTACGCCCGCGCACGCTGCTCGAGCGACGCCGATCCCGCCGGATCCGGGATTGCGGGCAATTGCGCGGGCGGCTGCGTGAGCGCGGGTGTCAGCGTATCGATGAAGTTCAGCGTCGTGAGCTGGTTCGCCGTGCGTCCGGTCGGGTAGCCGAAGTCGCCGTTGAGCGTGCCGAGCTCGAGGCCGAGCGTGCGGCCCGCGGCCTGCGTATGGCATTGCAGGCATTGCGCCTCGCTCGGGAAGGTCCAGGTCTGGCCGTTCACCATGACGCTCTTGCCGCCGACCACGCGCGTTGCGTCCGTGCCCTGGGCGTTCCATTCGTAGGTGTAACCCGCCCAGTTGCCGTCGTTGTGCCGCATGAAGAGCCGCGTCTCGACGAGCGTCGAACCCAGGCTGAAATTCTTCATGAGCACGCTGCCGTTCGGGAACGTGAAGTCGCCGTCGTTCTCGACGACGATGCGCTGACCGTCGGGCAGCGCGAGCCAGCGTGTCTTGACGGCGCCGTCCGAGAAGAATGGCGCAGTCGGCGCGTACGGGATGAGCCCGCTCGCCGGTTGAGTCGGCGCGTTGGCGCTCACGCAGCCGGTGGCGGAAAGCTGGCTCGGAATCTGTCCGCTACCGCCCGTGCCCGGTACGATCTTGTGCAGCGTGCCGCCGAGATGAACGATGTAGGCCTCACCGTCGACGTCCTGACCGAAGCTCGCGATCTGCAGGCCGGTCGCGAGGCCGGCGCCCATCGTCATCGTGGGCTGCGTGTTGCGGGCGATCGACCACAGATTGCCGCTGCCGAAATCGCCGAAGAGGTAACGGCCGACCAGGTTGGGGATTGCGCTGCCGCGGTAGACCACGCCGCCCGTCGTAGAGAACCCGAGCGAGCGGCCGTACTGCGCGATCGGCGGCAGCGGATTCGGATTCGAACCGCAGGTGGCATTGAAATCTTCCGTGCCTTCGAAGCAACGCCAGCCGTAGTTGCCGCCGAGCACGACGCGATCTACTTCCTCCAGAGTGCTCTGGCCGACGTCGTTGAGCCACAACTCGTGGCTCACGCGATCGAAGCTCCAACGCCACGGATTGCGGAACCCGTACGCGTAGATCTCGGGGCAATTGGCCGCGCCGGTGCCGCCCGTGCAGCGCGCGTTCGCCGCGAACGGATTGCCGTTCGGACCCGTCGGGATCGCGTAGGGCGTCGCGACGCTCGAGTTCGCGACGTCGATCCGCAGCATCTTGCCGAGGAGCGTGGTCAACCGCTGGCCGTTGCCGATGGGGCCGTGCGGGTCGCCGCCGCTGCCGCCGTCGCCGATGCCGATGTAGAGGAAACCGTCGGGACCGAATGCGATATTGCCGCCGTTGTGGTTGTCCTCCGGGTCCTCGACGTTGAGGAGTTGCAGCTCGGTGTTCGGGTCGAGCGTATTGCCGCCGTCCTGCGTGCGGAACTCCGAGACGCGATCGACCAGGCCGAGCGTCGGATCCGTCCCCGTATAGAACAGATAGACGCGAGGGTCCGTCGGATAGTTCGGATGGAATGCCATGCCGAGCAGGCCCCGCTCGTCGTTGGCACTCCCGGGATTCGAGTTGAGCTGGCCCGCGATGTTGATGAACTGGCGCGTGGTCGCGACGTTCGGCGTGTTGTCGAACACGCGTACCGCGCCCGTCTTCTGCACTACGTACCAGCGCGAACCGTTCCCCGGCTCCTGCAGCATCGCGATGGGCTGCGTGAAGTTGGGCAGGCTCGTAAACACGCGTTGCACGGCGAAGCTGATATTGGTGCTGGGCGCATCGCCCGCGAGGCACGTCGTGTTCGACGGCCGCGCATCGAGACCGGAAGTCTCGCCACCCGGCGGCGGCGGCGGCGGTGGGGGCGGCGGAGGCTGCTGAACGGGAGGATCGATCGTGCGCGTCTTATCGCCACTGCTACACGCGTACACACCCGCCAGCGCCAGCAACAGGGCTGCGCACTTGAATGCGATTTTCAGTCGACCTGCGTGTGGAGCGTCGTGCATAGATTCCCCGCAGGACACGGATTAGCAGATGCTACCCGAGTCGCCAAGTGTCGGGGTGCGGCGACGCGAAAAACCGCGGCCGGCAAGGTCGCGGCTAGAATGCGCGTAGGGAGCCGAACCACGACATGCCACCAAGCCGCTTTCCCGAGCTGATCGCCCGCCGCGGCAATGTCGCCGAGTACCCGGAGAACACGCTGCCCGCGCTGCGCTCCGCGCTGGAGCTCGGAGCGCGCCAGCTCGCTTTCGACGTACAGCTCTCGGTCGACCGGCATCCCATGCTGCTCAACGACTCGAACCTGCAGCGAGTTGCAGGCGTCGACCGCAATGCCCTGGAAATGAGCTGGAGCGAGCTCACCGGGATCGCGGTGACCGAGCCGCAGCGATTCGCGCAGCGCTACACGGACATCGGCATTCCGCGGCTCGGCCAGGCCGTCGACGTGCTCGTGAGCCATCCGGCCGCGACAGCGTTCGTCGAGCTGAAGCGCGCGAGCCTGCGCGCGTTCGGTCACGAGACCGTCGTCGGCAAAGTCTGCGAGGTGCTCAAACCGGCGGCGCGCCAGTGCGTGCTCGTTTCGGCCGACTTTGCAGCCGTGCACCACGTGCGACAGGTCTCGCCCTATCGCATCGGGTGGCGATTGTCGGAGTACACGAATACCGCGGCGTTGAAATGCGAAGCGCTCGCACCCGACTACCTGTTCTGCGATCACCAGCTGTTGACGGAGAACGCGTCGAAGCTGTGGCGCGGTCCGTGGCGCTGGGTCGTGTACGACGTGCAGACAGCGAAGCTTGCGCTGGAGCTCGCAGCGCGCGGCGCGCGCCTGATCGAGACTAGCGCGATCCGGGACTTGCTGCGCGAAGCGCGGAAGGCGTCAGGCTAAAGCCTGACTCTTCAATCCCATGTACCTCGCGACCTGGCGATCGGCCCAGCTCTCGCGCACGAAACTCTCCATGAAACCGCAGTGCCCGCCGTGCGGGATCGTCTCGATCTCGAGCTGCGACGAGCGCGCGACGTCCTGCAGGTCGCGCACCGGGATGATCGGATCGTCGAGCGACAGCAGCATGTGGCTCGGCACCGCGAGCTGCGCCAGCCGGTCGCCGATGATCGCGTAACCGCTCAGGTAGGCGTCGAGGCTGGGAAACTCGCTGTACTTCTCGACCATGATGCGCGTCATCTCCTTGATGCTGCGCTGGGCGAGGATCGCGCCGAAGTCGTAGCGCTGCGGAAAGATGCGCTGCTTCAGGCGCAGCGACTCCTTCCACTTCGAGATGAAGTACTGGTGGTAGATGAACGAGCCCTGCTCCAGCACGTCCATCGTGCTGTGCGGACGGAGCACCGGACAGATCGCGATCGCGCGCTCCAGCGCAATGCCTGCGGTGGGCGCGCGCGCCGCGACGCGCAGCGCGAAGTTGCCGCCGAGCGAGAAGCCCGCGATCGTGAGGCGCCGGTCCGGAATCGCCCGCTGGATCGCGCCCACTGCGCCGACGACCTCGTCGAGGCGGCACGAGTGGAAGATCTCCTCGTTGAGATGATGGCTCGCGCCGTGATCGCGGAAGTTCAGACGATAGATGTCGCAGCCGAGATCGAACAGATAGCTGCCGAGCGACAGCACGTACATCGAATCGGCGCTGCCTTCCCAGCCGTGCAGCAGGATTGCGAGGTCGCGCGCCGGCTCGCGGCCTGCGGCAACCTGGCTCGAATAGTGGCCGAGCAGCCGCACGCCATCGCCGCAATCGACGATCTGCGTCTGTGCGCATGCCACCATCCGGCGCGCGCGCCGCATGAGCAGCGGACGTCGCAGCCGCAGGCTCGGCACGATTGATTGCAGATGAGCGTTGACGAGCCACGCGGGTGGCGCGAAGGAAGCGACGGGCGTAACGGTCATGAATCGATGCGAATCTGCGAGGATCCCGGCAGCGTAGTGACGAAGTCAGGGCCGACCAGCTCGCTGGGCGTGGCAAAGCCCGACATCCGCGGCTGTGCCAGCAGCGTGCCCAGGATACCGAGCGACGAAGCCACCGTCAGCGAATAGCCGTTGGCAGTTCGCAAGCGCGCGGTCTTCGTCTGCCCGGCGGCGTTGCGCACTTCGCCCCAGACGAAGCTCGGATTGTTTTCGCGCTGGGTGCGGTCGGGCGGCCGCAACCGCACGTCGACGACGCGCTTCGCGATCGCCTGCATCCAGCGCCGCCGCAGCAGCGGTGCGATCCAGTTGGCGCGACGCATGCCATCGAGACCCTTCGGCGAGATCGCCGTGAACACTTCGATGTTCGGGATGCCGGTCGTGAAGTACGCGGTGCTAATGTCGCCCCACGGAATCCCGACGGCGAGGCGCTCGCCGCCGCCGAAGTCGATGCGCCGCGTCTGCGAGCCGAGCTCGACCGCGACGATCTTGCCCTCGCGTCGCACGCGCGAGCCGCCGCCGACCGATTCGATCGAAGTCTTGGCCGTTCCCTTGCTCATGCCGGAGTTGCCTTCGAAGCCGAGCGTCAGGTGCGTCGCGTCCGGCAGCGACTGCTTCAGTTTTGCCGCGACGCTGTCGGTCGGTACGACGTCGAAGCCGACGCCGGGACACAGCACGACCTTCGCGCGGTGCGCCTTCTCGTCGACGCTGTGCGCCAGCTCGAAGACGTCGATCTCGCCGGTGATGTCGAGGTAGTGGACGTGCGTGGCGAGACAGCCCTGCATCATCGGGCGCGCCGTCGCGGAGAATGGGCCGGCGCAATGCAGAACCGCGCTCATGCCGTCGAGCGCGCGCACCAGCGCGGTGTGATCGTCGAGCTCGAACACGGCGCTCGGACAGCCCAGCTCGGCCGCGAGCTTCTCGACTTTCGCGTGCGAACGGCCGGCGAGCACCGGGCGCATGCCGCGGGCGACAGCCTCCCGCGCGATCAGCTCCCCCGTGTACCCGTTCGCACCATAGAGCAGCCAGCTCTGAGTCATGACCCCGCCGGCTGCGCGGCAAATTCGACGCGGTTGTTCTGGGCCGCGATCCTGTTCCAGTCGCCGGCCGTGACTTTCGTCAGCTGGTCGCCGCGCGGATACGGTATCACCGGCTTGCGGCCCTCGTGCTCGACTTCGACGCGCAGTTGATCGGTCTTGTCCTGGCGCAATGAAGCGACAAGGTTCGCGAACGGCAACGACTGGCGCTGCGCCGAGCTCAGGCCGTCGTCGAACGGATTGCCGCGCAGGTCGCAGCGATTGGCCGGCAGGTCGTCCGCCGCCATCGAATAGCCTTCGATGCCGTTGCCGACCAGGCAGAACTCACCGACGTAGGTCGCGACCTTGAGCGTGCCGTGGAAACCGCCGGCCTTGAGTTGCGTGATCATCTCGCGCATGCGTTCTAGCCGCGCGCCGGACAGCGGCGGCTCGCCGTAAGGCACCTGCTCGGATTCAACTTCCGGCTCGACCCTCTGTGACGCCGCTGCCATCGACTCCGGCACGCGTCCCGGCACTGCCTGGCGCAGCGCTGCGACCTGCAGCTGCTGTTCCTCCACGAACGCCGTGAGTTGCCGGTTCGACTCCGCAAGCCCGTTCATCGTATCCAGTGTCCGCATATGGAGGACAGCAAGCACGACCGTCGGTAGCAGCGCGAGCGCTGCGATCGCCGCGGCCAGCGGCCACCGGCTCGGCGGCGGAGGCGGTGGCGGCGCTTCGATCGGCTCGGGCGCAGGGGTCGGTGCGGCCGCGGGCTTCATCTCGGTGCCGATGCGCCGTGCAAAAGCTTCCAGGCTCGCAAGCACGAAGCGGCGCATCTCGGAGTTGTGTTCTTTCAGGAGCGGCCCGGTCGTGTTGCGGATCGCAGCCTCGAGCTCGCCCAGAACGATGGCCTGCGCCGGGGTGCGGACCGCGGTCGTTTCCTGGGCGCCGTATGCCGGCGCAGCCGGTCGCGTCTCGCGTCGCTCCGGTAGCAGGCGCAGCTGATACAGCACGCGCGATACGTCCGCCTGCTTGACGGTTTTGGGCAGCACACCGACCGCGCCGAGCGCGCGGGCCTGGCTCACGTACAGCTCGCCTTCCTGCGAGGTGTACATAACGACGGGAATCATCGCCGTGTCCGGATTGCCCTTGATCGCCTGGATCGCCTGGAATCCGTCCATGCCAGGCATCAGGTGATCCATGAAGATCACGTCCGGGCGGGTCTGCCGCAGATATTCCAGGGCATGCTCCGCGCTCTCGGAGGAGTCCACCTGCAGCCCGTAGCCTTCCAGCATGCGGCTGAGAATCACGCGGGCCGAGCGCGAGTCGTCGACGATCAGGGCTCGCTTGGTCATAGCGCCGGGATGATAGTCGCCAAGGTCATTACCGACAACGCATCCGCCTGGCAGAGATTTTTCTTAGCGCTAGTCACTATCCGCTATCCGCCATCCGCTTCCGGCGAGAGTATGCTCGAAGGCTCCGCGCGCGCAGGGGGATGGCTTCCATGGCGTACTCGACCGCAGATATCCGCAACATTGCGCTGGTAGGGCAGGCGGGGGCCGGCAAGACGCTGCTGGCCGAGAGCCTGCTCACCGAGTCCGGCGCGATCCGCAGCCGCGGGAGCCTCGAGCGCGGCACGACCGTTTGCGATTTCGATCCGCAGGAGCAGGAGCTGCGGCATTCGCTCGACGCTGCCATGGTGCACATGGACGTCGGCGCCTGCCGTGTCAACCTGATCGATACGCCCGGCTATCCCGATTTCGCCGGCCGCGCGCTCAGCGTGCTCGAAGCAGTGGAGACCGCGGCGGTCGTCGTCAGCGCGGTCAACGGCATCGAGCCGGTCACGCAGCGCATGATGGAATTCGCGCGCGATCGCGAGCTGTGCCGGCTCATCGTCATCAACAAGATCGACAGCAAAGATGCGAAGACGGAGCAGGTGCTCGCCGATCTGCGCGAGACGTTCGGTCGCGAATGCCTGCCGCTGAATCTGCCGGCCGCAGGCGGCACCCAGGTCGTCGATTGCTTCTTCAAGCCGGGCGACGCGAAACCCGACTTCTCCACCGTGGCTGCCGCGCACACCGAGATCATCGACCAGGTCGTCGAGATCGACGAGCAGCTGATGGCCGTGTACCTGGAGCAGGGCGAGGAGCTGACCCCGGAGCAACTACACGACCCTTTTGAGCAGGCGCTCCGCGAGGGGCATCTCGTTCCGGTGTGCTTCGTCTCCGCCGAAACCGGCGCCGGGATCAAAGAGCTGCTCGAAGTGTTCGCGCGGCTGATGCCGAATCCGATGGAAGGCAATCCGCCGCCGTTCCTCAAAGGCGAGGGCGCACAGGCGGAGCGCGTGCAGGTGACGCCGGATCCGGAGCGCCACGTGATCGCGCACGTGTTCAAGGTCAGCATCGATCCGTTCGTAGGCCGACTCGGCGTGTTCCGCGTACACCAAGGCACGGTGCGAACCGGCTCGCAGCTGTTCGTCGGCGACGCGCGCAAGCCGTTCAAGGTCGCGCACCTGTACCAGCTGCAGGGCAAGGAGCACTCCGAAATCTCGCGCGCCATCCCCGGCGACATCTGCGCCGTGGCGAAGGTCGACGAGCTGCACTTCGACGCGGTGCTGCACGATTCGCACGACGAGGATCACTACCATCTGAAGTCGATCACGTTCCCGCCGGCGATGGCCGGCCTCGCGATCGAGCCGGACCGGCGCGGCGAGGAGCAGAAGCTCTCGGATGCCCTGCACAAGCTGGTCGCCGAAGATCCGTGCGTGCGCGTCGAGCATCATTCGAGCCTGAACGAAACCGTGCTCTACGGCATGGGCGACCTGCACCTGCGCGTGATGCTCCAGCGCATGGGCGATCGCTACGGCGTGCGTTGCAAGACGCACGTGCCGAGCATCCCGTATCGCGAGACGATCACGCGGCCCGCGCCGGGCCATCATCGTCACAAGAAGCAGACCGGCGGCGCCGGCCAGTTCGGCGAGGTGTATCTGCGGGTCGAGCCGCTCGAGCGCGGCGCCGGATTCGAGTTCGTCGACGAGGTCGTCGGCGGCGCGATTCCCTCGCAATTCATTCCGGCGGTCGAGAAGGGTGTGCGGCAGATGCTGGTGGAAGGTGCGATCGCCGGCTTCCCCGTGCAGGACCTGCGCGTCATCGTCTACGACGGCAAGTATCACGCGGTGGATTCGAAGGAAGTCGCATTCGTGTCCGCGGGCCGGCGTGCCTTCCTCAACGGCTTTCGCGAGGCTGGTCCGATCGTGCTCGAACCGGTGGTGCGCGTCGAAGTGACGACACCGACCGGCGCGACCGGCGACATCACCGGCGACCTCGCGACACGTCGCGGGCGTGTCAGCGGCACGCAGTCGCTCGCCGGCCAGCGCACTCGCATCAGCGCGCTCGTGCCGCTCGCGGAGATCACGGACTACCAGGCGCGCGTCAAGTCACTGACCGGCGGCGAAGGCACGTTCACGATGGAGCTGAGCCACTATGATCCGGTCCCGCCGCGCAAGCAGCAGGAGCTGATGAAGGCGTTCAAGACAGTGGAAGAGGAGTGACTCTCGTCACTTCTTCCTGAACTTGTACATCACCTGATCCGTCTTGTGGCGGATCGCCTTGTCGAACACTTCCTTCGTGTGATCGTCGGCGGGATTCGCGAACAGCGGGCTGTCGCTGTCGAACGTCAGGCCGGCGGCTTCGAAGTCGCGCTTGATGATCGCCGGATCGATGCGATGCATCGCGTTGACCGTTTCGGTCGGGTCGCCCGCGTTCGCGACGTGATCGATCACGACCACGACTGCGCCGGGCTTCAGCGCCGGCACCAGCTGCGCGAGCGCCTTCGCGGGATCGGTCACCGGCCAGTCTTTCTTCGGCCGCCAGTACAGGTCGTGATAGCTCTGCACGAACAGCGCCGCATCCAGCGATGCGGGATCGAGCGGCATCGCCTCGACCGGGGTCGTCAGCTCCGTCACGTTCGGCAGGCGGTTGTTGCCGTAGCGCTTCTTCGGCGCGTCCCCCGAGAATTTGTAGTACTCCGCGTTGTTGTACGCGATGACCTTGCCGTCCGCGCCGACCACGCGTGACATCAGCTCGGTGTAGTAGCCGGCGGCAGCGAAGTAGTCGAGCACATGCTGCCCGGGCCGCAGCTCCACGAATTTGAGCACCTCGGCCGGCTGGCGCCACGCGTCCTGGTCGCTGTCGCCCGCGAACCGGTCGGTGTTGGCGAGCGCTGCATCGATCGCGGCGGCATCCGCGGTCGGGGCGGGCGCGGCGGCGACCGCGGGCTCGGGCGGCGGAGCTTCGGGCGCCCTGGCTTCTTCGTGCGATTTGCTGCAAGCGGCCGCAGCCAGCCCAATCAATACATAGGGCGCCAGCCAGATCGAACGTCGCATGGTCACTCCTCCGTCAATGCTTCGAGTTTTGCTGCCAGGTCCGTCAGCTCGCGCTGTATGTGCTCGCGCTGCGCCGACGTCAGCGAGACATCGAGCGCCGTCAGCAGCAACAGCGCCTGCTCGCGATTGCTCGCTTCTTTCGTCTTGTACTGCGCGGTCCACTGCGAGTCGGGCTCGCGCAGCAGCTGGAGGATACGCTCCTCGGCCGTGCCGCGATTGCTAAAAGCGTCGCCCAGCGCCGCGCGCCAGTGCCGCTGACTCTCCAGCCACTCTTCGGTCGTTGGCTGAATCTGCTGCGACATCTCGCGCACCAGCAGCTTCTGCTCCTCGGTGATCGAGCCGGTCCACCGCTTCACCTGCCGCTGCGTTTCCTTGATCCGCTGGGTCTGCCACGTGCCGTTGCGGATCTCTTTCAGGGAGTCCGCGGAGCGCTCGACCGACTTCTCGTCGAGGTTGGCGAGGAACTCCTCGACCTGCGCCGGCGTCAGCTCCAGCAACAAGCGGGTCGCCTGCGGCGCGGTCTGCGAGGCGAAGTCCGCAGCGAATCCTTCGACCCGGTCGAACATGCGCTGGTACGCGGCGCGGTCGGACGGTCGCGCAACTTCCGCGGACAGCTCGCGCAGGAAGGATGCATAGCGGCCGAGCTCCGATTCGCGATGCCATTCCAGCGTCTGCGCGAGCCAGGCGCGCAGGTCGGAGCTTTGCCGGTCATCGAGCGAGACCAGGTTGCCGACATACCAGGCCGCGAGCGTGTCGAGTCGGTTGTAGACGAGCTTCGCGCACCCGGCTGCGCCTGCAGCGATCAGCAGCACGCACAGTAATCGCGGGAGTCGGAACTTTGTCGACAGGCGGCGAGGTTCCACAGCCATCAGGTTAGCGTACAGTGGCGACGTGTTGCACAGCACTGGCTTTTCGCGCTTTGCCTAGGCTGATCCTTCTCGCCGCTGCCTCGCTGGCGCTCGGGGCTGCCGGCCTCGTGAACGCGGTGGACGACGCCAATCTGAACGTGGAGCGCATCGCCGGCGACGGCTGGACCGCGGAACAGATCGCGATCGACTGGGACTTGCCGGATCGCGCCAGCGCGACGATCGGCAAGCTCCGGCTGGCTGCGGTCTCGCAAGAATTGCACGATGTCCGCGTCGTCTGCCCGCGTCTGGAACTGTCCGTTCGTGCGATCGCCTGCGAGCGGGCCCGTGTAGCGGCGAACTGGCCGGGCATCGGTGCACAGTCGTTCACGGCGCGGCTCGTCTACGGTCGCGGCGACGGCTCGCTCGACGTCGACGCCAACGGGCTCCGGCTCGGGGATGGCACGATCGATCTCTCGGCGGCACTGCGTGGCGGTGCCTGGCGCGCGAAGACTCGCATGCAGCGCGTGCCGGTTGAGTTGCTCGCCAAGGCGGCGAAGAGTCTGAAGTTGCCGCTGCCGCCGATCGAAGCGACCGGCCAGGTCACGCTCACGGCCGATGGGCGCGGCGCCGGCACCGACCTGCACGCATCGACCTTCGACGCTTCGTTCACCGAGCTGACGTTGAACAACGAAGCCGGCAGCATCGCGAGCGACAAACTCAGTGCGCGCGTGCAGGGAGCGGTGAGCAGGAGCCGCGGCGACTGGCAATTCGATATCGCTTTGCACTCTGCGCAAGGCCAGGCGTATGTGCAGCCGATCTTTGTCGACTTCGGTGCGCATGCGTTGCGCGTGAACGCAACCGGGAAATTGCGCGGCACGCGCCAGCTGACGATCGAGCGCTTCGACCTCGACCATGCGCAGGTCGCGCAGGCGAGCGGCCAGGCGGCCCTCGATTTCGCCAACGAGCAACCGCTGCGCTCGCTGAGGTTACAGCTCGCAGGCATCGAATTCCCGGGCGCGTACGAGAGCTATCTGCAACCGCTCCTGCTCGACACGAACTTCAAGTCGATGAAGACCGCGGGGAAGCTTGCCGGCGAGCTGACGATAGAGGAGGGCGCACCGCGCCACGTCGATCTGGTGCTCGAAGACCTCACTCTCGACGACGGCGCACGGAAGTTCGCAATCGAAGCGTTGGCGGGCACGGTGCACTGGCGCGCCGACGGGCAAGCGAATGAGGCACCTTCCGCGCTGAGCTGGCGCAGCGGCGCGATCTTCGGGATGGCTTTGGGCGCCGCCGATCTGCAATTCAGCGTCGGCGGCCGGCAGTTCAGGCTGCTGCAGCCGACGCGCATTCCGCTGCTCGACGGCGCGCTGGCACTGGAGAGTTTTCGCGTGCGCAACGCGGGCCTGCCCAGCGTGGCGTTCATGGTCGATGCGACGTTGGAGCCGATCGATGTCAAGCGCGTCTGTCAGGCCTTCGGCTGGCCCGAGTTCGGCGGCCGCGTCGGCGGCACATTCTCCAAGCTGCGAATGCGCGACGGCGTCATCACGCTCGGCACGACGCTGCGCGCGCAGGTGTTCGACGGCAGCGTGATGTTGAGCGATCTGCAGCTGCAGCAGCCGTTCGGACAATGGCCGCGGTTCTACTCCAACGTCGCATTCGACAACCTGGATCTGGAGCTCATGACCGGCGCGTTCTCCTTCGGACGCATCACCGGCCGCCTGTCCGGCCGCATCGATGGCCTGCGGCTGTTCAACTGGTCACCGGTCGCGTTCGACGCGAAGCTCTACACGCCGCCGGACGATCGGTCGCGACACCGCATCAGCCAGCGCGCGGTCGAGAACATCGGCAGCATCGGCGGCGGCGGTGCGGGTGTCACCGCGGCGCTGTCGAGCGGATTCCTGCGCTTCTTCGACGACTTCAACTACGAGCGCCTCGGCCTGTCCTGTCGGCTCGAGAACGACGTGTGCGCGATGGACGGCGTCGCGCCGGCGCCGAACGGCGGCTACTACCTGGTGAAGGGCAAGGGATTACCGCGCATCGACGTCATCGGCAGCTCGCGCCGCGTCGATTGGCCGCGCCTGGTGCAGCAGCTGATCGCCGCCACCCACGGTGGCGGCCCGGTCGTGCGCTGACCGCGAGTTGCAGTAGGATTTACCGCTGGTTCATCGGGAGCTCACCATGCTGCGCCATGCTTCGAAACTGATCGCCTGCTGCCTCGCCCTTTCGGCCTGCGTGACGATCAACGTGTATTTCCCGGCTGCGGCGGCCGAGAAGGCCGCGGACAAGATCATCGAAGATGTCTGGGGCGGCGAAAAATCGGCGGAGCCGGCGACCAAGCGCGACGACGACAAGCAGACCGCCGTGCACGACGTAGCTGCGCAGCGCGTGTTGCTGGCGGCCGCGGTCTCGCTGCTGGACTTCATCGTCCCAGCGGCGCAGGCCCAGGCGAACCTCAATATCGACACGCCGGCAGTGCGCCAGATCACGCAGTCGATGGAGGCGCGGCACGCGCAGCTCAAGAAGTACTACGACGCCGGATCGATCGGCCTGACGCGCGACGGCCTGGTGCAGGTGCGCGATCAGAATCTGGTGCCGCTGCCGGAGCGCAATTCCCTGCGTAAGCTGGTCGCCGAAGAGAACGCCGACCGCACGAACCTGTATCGCGAGATCGCCGCTGCGAACGGTCACCCGGAGTGGGAGACGGATATTCGCACGACGTTCGCCGAGCGCTGGGCCAGCAAGGCCGCCGCCGGCTGGTACTTCCAGGACTCCAGCGGAGCCTGGAAACAAAAATAGGCGCCCAAAAAAAAGAGCCCCGCATGTTGCGGGGCTCTTCGTTTCCAGGCCGACGATTTCTTCTAGTTGTTGGGTAGCGCGGCTAAATAGGAAACGTTGCTCTGTCGCTCCAACCCTTCCGACCCCTAACGCCGGATTCGAAAGACCCGGCGGCGCCTTCCTGACGCTTTGTTCGTCCCTCGTCCCCTTCGCGGTGCCATCCCCGCTTCTCTGCCTCGGAATCGCCAGTCACGGAAGCGATTGCGATTGCATACAAAGTGAGCAAGTGGCATGCCTGCGGCCCGGCGGCCGCCTGCAAACAAGAGCTTATGCTGAGCTGTGGCGAGCATGCGACGGCGCCATGCCCAAAAGTTCACGCCCCGTTGTAAAGACAGCCGACGCTGGTCAGTGCCCGCTCAGCGGCAGCTCGAGGCTGACGACGACGCCCGTGTCGTCAGGCAGGTTCGTCGCGTTGACGGCGCCGCGATGGAAGTCCGCGATCAGTCGCACGATGTACAGGCCGAGGCCGAGGTGCGGCTTGCCATTGACGCTGGAGCGACTGGTGACGAGCGATTCGAACAGCCGGTTGTCGAGAAGCGGCGGCAGGAGCGGTCCTTCGTTGCGCACGCTCAGTGTGCACGAGCGCGGCCCGCGCTCCAGCGCAATCGTGATTGGACCGCCCCGAGCGGTGAAGTCGCTCGCGTTGTCCATCAGCTTGTCGAGCAGTTGTGCGATGAGGTCGGGCGAGCCCTCGACCCAGCACGGCTCTTGCGGCAGCTGAGTCTCGACGCGGTGTCCGACGAAGGTCTGCTGATAGGCCTGACCCATGTTATGGATCAGCTCGCGCAGGTCGAAGCGCACGCGCTCGGTGTGCTCGATTATCTGCTCGACGCGCGTCGCCTCGCTGAGCGCGGTGAGGATCGCGTGCATGCGGTTCGCGCCGCTGCGGGCGCGCTCGACATAGCTGTGCGCCGGCGCAGGCAACGTTTCCTCGGAGCTCAGGTTGTCCAGCGACGAGCTCACGATCGTCAGCGGCGTGCGCAGCTCGTGCGACAACTTCGTGCCGAGCGTTTGCAGATAGTTCGTGTACTCCTGCAGGCGGCCGAGCAGCGTGTCGTAGCTGCGCGCCAGCGCACCGAGCTCGTCGCGCGCCCTGGTATCGGGAATGTGCGGCTCGATCCTGCCTTCGGACGTGAGCGCCGTGCTCGCTGCCCGGCTCAAGCGGCGGATACGCAGCGACAGGCGCGCCGCGAACACGATCGTCACGACGATGACGAACAGTGTCGCGACCACCGTGAGATTCAGCAGTCGCGTGAGCGCGATCTCGCGAACCTGCACGAGTTGCTCGCCCGGCTGCTCGACGACGAGTGCGCCGAGATTGTCGTTGCCATTGGGAATCGGCACGGCGGCGCGCACGAGGGAAGGCGCGCCGCCTGACTTGTCGAACCAGATCGCGCTGCGCTTCCCGTCGCGCGCCGCGTCAACCGGCGGGCCCCACATTCCGTAGGGAAGTCCGTAAGGCTGGGGGCGCGCTGCGTCGCTCGAGAACAGCACGCGATAGATCGACCGCGTGAAGCCTTCATCGTCCCGCTCCAGGCCGGGATAGCGCGCCGGCGCAGCAACGCCGATCGAGCCCGCGCTCGCGAGCAACCAGCCGTGCGTGTCGACGACCGAAACGCGCACGCCATCCGGTGCGTACTGCTCCAACCGTTGCCGCAGCGCTTCGGAGCCGCTGTGAATCCATGCGAGTCCGCGCGTCTGCGCGACGACTGCATCGTCGGCACCCAGCGCCTGGATCGCGAGCTGAGTGCCGAACAGGTTGAGCGGGGCGCGCAACTCGATCGCATAACCCTGCTCGGTTTCGCGCCAGATCCCCTCGACATACGGCACTACTTCCGCGGAAGCCTTCCACGGAGCGCCGATCTCGCAATACCGCACCAGCAGCGGCCCCGGCGCGATCGCGCTGATCGACCAGGCGCGCTCATGGCCGAATTCATCGTGTGTCAGCACGATGACGCGATCGGCTTTGCCGGGCGGCGCGGCGTCGTCGCGCGCCGG
>DATEML010000098.1:0-13557 GCA_035275585.1 Steroidobacteraceae bacterium
ACGCGCACAGCGCGAGCATCGCCAACGATGAGAGTTGCAGCTTCACGAGAGGTCTTGCACGCATCGTCACTCTCCACGTTTTCCGGCCGGCAGCGCGAACGCGACCAGCCGTCCGGGGGTCCCGACGCCGCCCGTCGCCACGACTATGTACTGACGCCCGCCGTGCAGGTACGTCATCGGAGTGCCGAACGGCGGTTCGCTCATCCGATGTTCCCACACCACGGCGCCGGTTTTCTTGTCGAACGCGCGCATGAAGTATTCAGTCGCCGATAGCGACAGGTCGGGCTTGGTCTGCACCTGGTTCAGGAATAGCAGCGTCTTCGTCACCAGCGGTCCGCCGCTCGACAGGAACGTGTGGCTCGAAGCGCCGAGCGGCGGCAGGTTCAGTGGCTTCAGGTCTGGATGATCGCGCGGTCCGTCGCCGTGGGCGACCTGCCAGGCGATCGTGCCCTGGTTGAGATCGATGGCGGTGACGACGCCGTACGGCGGCTTGATGAGCGGCAAGCCGCGTGGGCCGGGCGGCCCCGCCGCGCCGCGAATCGTGTACGCAGACTTTTGCGTCCCGTCACCCTTCACGACTGCAGCCAGCGACACGATGTTCGCGGATTGCAGGAACAGATACCCCGTTTCGGGATCGAAAGCGGCCCCGCCCCAGTTCGCGCCGCCCGCCGCACTCGGCATCTGCAGCACGCCCTTCTTGCCGTTCTCGCCGACGACGGTCGGCGGCGTGAACAGCGGGCCTAGCGTGTAGTCGGCCACGATCTGCAGCGCTTCGGCGCGCAGCTCCGGAGTGAAGTCGATCAGATCGTCGGTCGTCAGACCCTGCCGCGCGAACGGCGGCGGCTTCGTCGGGAACGGCTGCGTCGCTGAAGTCTGCTCACCCGGCACCGTGGACTGCGGCACCGGCCTTTCTTCGATCGGCCACACTGGTTTGCCGGTCGCGCGCTCGAACACGTAGGTGAAGCCTTGCTTGCTGACTTGCGCGACCGCCTTGATGCGACGGCCGTCGACCTTGATGTCGACGAGCGTCGGCGCAGCCGGGAAGTCGTAGTCCCACAATCCGTGGTGCACGCCCTGGAAATGCCACACGAGTTTGCCGCTGTCCGCGGCGATTGCCAGCAGGCTCTCCGCGTACAGATTCGCGCCCTGGCGATCCCCGCCGTAGTAGTCGTTGGTCGGCGTGCCGACCGGGATGTAGACGAGCCCGAGCTCGGGATCGGCACTGAACGGCGGCCACGCGTTCGTGTTGCCCGAGTATTTCCACGATTCGTTCTGCCACGTCTCGACGCCGCGCTCGTTGCCTTGCGGGACGGTGTGGAAGATCCACTTCGGCGCACCGCTGACGACGTCGAACGCCTGGATGTGACCCGCCGGCATCTCAGGGGCAGTCGGTCGGTCGAACACCGTGCAACCGACCACGATCGAGTTGCCGACGATCATCGGCGGTGCGTTGAAGCCGACGAAGCGGCGATCCTCTTCCTTGCGGATCAATGCCGCCTGCAGATCGACGCGCCCGTCCTTGCCGAAGGAAGGAATCGGAGTGCCGGAGCGCGCATCGAGCGCGATCAGCTCGCCGACGCCTGTCGCGATGACGATGCGCTCCTCGCGGCGGCCGGCGACTTTGCCGGACCACCAGGCGACGCCGCGATGCTGCCAGCCCGAGTTCGCGGGTCGGCGTCCCGCGGCGTACGCGTGCGGATCGAAGGTCCAGAGTGTCGTGCCCGAGGCGGCGTCGATCGCTGCGACCTCGCTGAACGGCGTACTCGTATACAGCACGCCGCCGATCATGATCGGTGTGGGTTTGAAGTAGCCGGGCCGCTCGCGGGTAGCGGGACCGGCCAGCGCATCATCGGGACTGTTCCAGGTCCACGCGACCTGCAGCGCATTCACGTTGCCGGCGTCGATCTGCGCGAGCGGCGAGTATTTCGAGCTGCCGGCGTCGCCGCCGTAGTACGGCCACTCGCCGCGTTGCGTGTCCGCAGCCGAAGCTGCCGCGCTCAGCCCCAGAGCGAGCAGTGTCGAGATCGTTCTTTGCACCAGTCGCTCCCCGTTACGGCAGCATCCTGCGAATCGCTCCCTCCAGCTCTGCGTCGGTGCAGTCCGTGCACGTGCCCATCGGCGGCATGTTGTTGATGCCTTGCTTGGCGTTCTTGAACAGCGAATCGAAGCCGGTCGTCAGGCGCGGCTGCCAGTCGTTCGGGTCACCGCTCAACGGCGCGCCGTTCCAGCCGGTCAGGTGGCAGACGTTACAGTATTGATCGAGGATTGCATCCGCCGTGCGCGGCGCCTTGGCTTCGTCCGCGAGTGTGCCGGCGACTGCAGCGATCAGGGTAACGGCGAGCAGAAGCGTCGCGCTCTCTCTCATTCAGTCGTTGACCGGCACGACAGTCCCGCTCGGCACGAAGAAGCCGCTGGCATTCTGCGCCGGATCGGGTCCATCGACTGCTTGTTGCGCACGCATGATCCGCATTTGCAGGCGTTGCATCTGCAGCTGCGTGTTCTGTTCGTCTTCGACGACCTTGAGCTGCTCCGGCGTGAGCACGCGCGCGAGCGCTTCACGCTGCTGCCGCTGACTCTTCGCCAGGGATTCGTCGGTGTTCGTCATGGCCTGCACGGCATTCGTGCCGTCGGCGACGGCAATGAAGCCCACGCTGGCGCTTGCCGCGGCGCCTTGTGTCGCTATGTACTGCTCGACCCGCTGCTGTTCCAGTTTCTGCTGGTCCTGCAGGACTTTCAGCAGCGGCTTCGCGAGACTCTGCTCCAGCGGCACGCCGGCATTCGCCAGCAAACTGCGCAGGCGCGCCGATTCATAGCGCGCCGGCGCCGATGTCTGGTAGTCCAGCCATTCGCGGTACTTCGCCTCGCCGAGCACGCTCTTCAGCTCTGCTTCGTTGACGCTTTGCTGCTCCAGCGCCTTGCGCTGGATCTCCTGCGCCTTTGCCGGGTCGGCCTGTGGCTCCCACAGGTTGCCGGTGTCCATCGAGCGCAGCGTTTGCTCCGCGATCGTGCCGAACAGCCGGTCCACCTGGTCGGCGGTGAGGTTGAGGTCCCGCTCGAGGCCCGGATGGGCTTGCAGCATCGACAGCTTCTGCTGAGTTCTCATTGCGTCGCGATACTCGGGATCCCGCAGCAACGCGCGCTGGTGTTCCATCTCTGCGTTCATGCGCTCGCGCAGTTGCTGCTGATCGGGCACGTTCGCGATGGCGGGCGGCGGCTGCGATTGAGAGGGCGCGGGCGCGGTTTGGCCGCCGACGGTGAACGGGGAAACCGCTGGCTGCGTCGGGACCGCCACGAACGTCGCTCCTGCAGCTCCCTGCGGCGCGCGTCCCTCGAGCTCGGTTACGCGGGCCTGCAAAGTCTGCGTGTTCTCACGCTCCGCGTGCAGCTGACGGACCAGATGCAGCGCAATCAACGCCTCGCCGACTGCGGCGATCGCCAGCACCAGCACGATCTTGTGCATGATGGCACTTCCTCCCCCGACGTTGCCGTTGCACGGCTGCTCTTACTGGCCCGCCGGCTTCTGCTGCTTCACGACTTCCTTGCGCAGCTCGCGCAATTTCGCTTTCACGAGTGCGGCATTCTGAGGACCGAGACGGATCATGGCTTTCTGGCCCGCGGAGCGCTCCTCGAGCGATGGGTCCGCGTACTGATAGAACACGCTCGGCTGCGTCAGCTTGATCGGGCCGGTGACGTCCGGCGTTGCGAGCAGGTGATCGATCACTTCGACCAGCCGGTCGTTGAAGTAGCCGTCGGGATAGCCGAGATCCACATACGCCTGCTGGAACAGCGGGTAGAAGTGGCGATAGACGGACACGACCTGCCCCACGTCCGCATTCTTCACGACAGCCATGAACGCGGCATAGCGCTCGCCGTTGTCGGGACTCAGCGTCGGCTCGCCGCCCGGCGCGACGGTCAGCTCGCCGCTCGCAGGCTTGAACGGCCGCAGCTGGATAGCGACCTTCTTGCGCGGCAGGTTGTCGATGGTGACGACGGTGTGGCGCACGATGTCCTTCGGCACCAGCACCTGTTCGAGCGAGCGTCCGAGGGCGCCGACGAGCGAGTTCTGAACCTCGGTGTCGCTGCTCTCCAGGTTCGGCAGCGGCTTCTCCGCCGCATCCTGGTCGATCGGGTGCTGCACCGGCGGCTGGACGGTCGGCGCAGGTTGCGTTTGCGCCGCCGGCTCGGGCTTCGGCTCGTTGGCCTTGCGGCCGTAGTAGAGCGCGATACCCGCGCCGATCACGACGGCGATCGGGATCGCCCAGTAGAGCCAGCGCTTTGCATCTTCATCCATGGCGGATCCTATTTCGGCTTCTCGAACTTCAGCAGGAAGTTGTCGGCCTCGCCGATCGCGAGGTACTTGTCACGATCCTGCTCGCCGAGCGCCAGCGTCGGCGGCAGCGTCCACACGCCCTTCGGCCAATCCTTCGTGTCCTTCTTGTTCGCCAGCGCCTCGGAGCGGCTGACGAGCTTGAAGCCGGCCTTCTTCGCCAGCTCGATCGTGTGATCCTCGCGCACGTAGCCGTTCGCGGCCTTCGGGTCCTGCGGCTGATCCGCCGGCCCGCGATGCTCCTCGACGCTCAGGATGCCACCCGGCTTCAGCGCCTTGTAGAACCCTGCGAACGCATCCTCAGCGAAGCCCTGGCCCATCCAGTTGTGCACGTTGCGCGAGGTGATCACGAGGTCGGCCGAGCCGGCGGGCGCGATGTCGTAGCTGCCTTTGCCGAACTCCGTGAGCTTCACATCGCCCCAGTGCGCCTTGTTGTCGGCGAGCTTCTTGGTCCAGTTGTCCACAGCCTTCTTCGCGTTCTCGCTCGCGCCGGGCGGGACCATCGCCGTGTAATACGTGCCCTTGTCCTTCAGGTACGGACCGAGAATCTCGGTCCAGTAGCCGCCGCCCGGCGAGATTTCGACGACCGTCATCGTGGGCTTGATGCCGGCGAATTCCAGCACTTCCTGCGGATGGCGATACTTGTCGCGCGCGACCAGGGTCGGCGTGCGGTTCGGGTCGGCAACGGCCTTGGCCAGCGCAGCATCTTTGGCCAATGCCCCTGAAAGCGGCAGCGCTGTCAGCAGCGCCGCGGTGAGCAGTGTTCGAATTCTCATTGACGACTCCATGATGATCCCCGGCAGGCGTGCGAATGTATCAAACTGTCGCCGATGCGTTCGACTACAACGTCCGGACAACCCATGCGGGTACAGGTTCCTTGGTTAGTAGCATGGATATTTTGCAGCGCAATCCGTGCTGCATCCGCTGACGAGCCGCTGCGCCTCGACGACTGCCGCCTGGAGAGCGCCGTAACCGGCGGCAGCGTCGCCGCGCGCTGCGGCTCGTACCGCGTGCACGAAAACCGGGATGATCCACAGAGTAAAGAATTGCAATTGCACGTCGCCGTGATCCCGGCGCTGCGGCTGAAGCCGGCCGCGGATCCGCTGTTCATCCTGAGCGGCGGTCCCGGACAGGCCGCCAGCGATTTCTATCTGAGTGTCGCGCCGGCGTTCGCACGGATCCGGCGCGATCGCGACCTGGTGCTGGTCGATCAGCGCGGCACGGGGTACTCGAACCGGCTGGACTGCGCGCTGCCGGACGATTCCGATTTCACGGTGCTCGATCCGCAGAAGCTGCAGGAGCTGGTGCGCGAGTGCCGGGCCTCGTTGCCCGGCGATCCGCGCTACTACACCACCAGCATCGCCGTAAGGGACCTGGACGATGTACGCGCCGCGCTTGGCTACGCAACCGTGAATCTCTACGGGATCTCGTACGGCACGCGGGTCGCACAGCACTACATGCGCCGCTATCCCAGTCGCGTGCGCACCGCGATCCTCGATGGCGTGCTGCCCGCGGAAGTGGCGCTCGGTCCCGATGTCGCGATCGAAGCGCAGCACGCGATCGATAGCGCCTTGCAGCGCTGCGCGCGAGATACCGATTGCGCGCGTCAGTTTCCGCAGATTCCCGCGCAGTTCACCGCGTTGCAGGAGCGATTGCGCAAGGAGCCCGTAACGGTTTCGATTCCGCATCCACTCACGGGCGTGCTCACGAGTACCAAGCTCGATACTGCACGCCTCGGCGCCGCGGTTCGCCTGTTGAGCTATGCCGATGAAACCGTCTCGACCTTGCCGCTGCTGATCCACGAGGCGCAGTCGTTGCGCGAGCCGCAGGCGCTGGCGGCGCAGTACTTGCGCATCGCGAGCGATGTCGATGAGCAGATCGCAGAGGGCATGCACTTCGCCGTCGTTTGCAGCGAAGACGCCCCACGCTGGGATCAGGAGCACGTCACCGAGGAAGCGCTCGCGAAAACGTACATGGGGACCGCGTTCATGAGCGGCATGCGCGCGGTTTGCGCGGAGTGGCCGCGCGGCCCGGTCGACGCCGACTTCGGCAAGCCGCTGCAGAGTGATGTGCAGACGCTGGTCCTGTCCGGCACGGACGATCCCGTGACGCCGCGGCGCTACGCCGACCAGATCATGAACGGGCTGAGCCATGGGAAACATCTGGTTGCCGCCGGCCAGGGTCACGGGCAGCTCGCGACCGGTTGCATTCCGCGGCTGACGGCTGAGTTCATCGCCGCCGGCACGGCGGATGGGCTGGACGAGGCCTGCGTGCGCAACATCGGACCGACGCCTTTCATGTTGTCGCGGAGCGCGCCGGCGCCATGATCCGCGTCGAAGGCCTGAGCAAGAAGTTCGGCACGGTGCAGGCGCTGAGCGAGGTTTCGTTCGAGGCCCAGGACGGCCGCATCACCGGGCTGCTCGGTCACAACGGCGCCGGCAAATCGACCACGCTGCGCATCCTGAGCACGGTGCTGCGACCCGACACGGGTCGTGCGGTCGTCGACGGCTACGATTGTCTCGGTCAATCGCTGCAGGTCCGCCGGTCGCTCGGCGTGTTGCCGCATTCGAGCGGTTTGTATGCGCATCTCACCGGCCGCGAGAACATTCGCTACTACGGCAAACTGCACGGCCTGGACGACGCGGAGCTCGATCGCAGCACGGACGAGCTCATCGAGCGTCTCGGGCTCGGTGCGGTCGCCGGGCGCCGCGCGAAGGGCTATTCGCAGGGCGAGCGCCTCAAGGTTGCGCTGGCTCGCGCGCTCGTGCATCACCCGCGCACGATCATCCTGGACGAGCCGACCAACGGGCTCGACGTCAACGCGGTTCGCATGCTGCGCGAGCTGATCCGGCAGCTGCGCGCGTCCGGCCGTTGCGTGCTGTTTTCCAGTCACGTCATGCAGGAAGTCGCAGCGCTGTGCGACGACATCGTGATCATCTCGCACGGCCGCGTCGTCGTGCAGGGCGCGCCCGCGGAGATCCTCGCCGCAACCGGCGCCGCGGACCTCGAAGAGGCGTTCGTGCGTGCCGCCGACGGCGGTGTGGCCGCATGACGCGCGCAGTACGGATCGTCTTCGTCAAGGAGATGCTGGAGAACCTGCGCGATCGGCGCGTGATCCTGTCGGCGTTTCTGTTCGGCGTGCTGCTGGCGCCGGTGATCTTCGGTCTGACGACTTCGCTCGCCTCGAAGCGCGTCGTGGAAAGCCAGGACAAGCCCTTGCGGCTGTCGGTTTCGGGCGCCGCGCACGCGCCGAATCTCGTGCATTTCCTCGAAGAGAACGGCGCGCAGATCAAGACCGTTACGATGGCGCCGGACGAAGCGATCACCGAGGTGCGTGCCGGCAGGGAGGACCTGGTGTTGCTCATCGACACCGAGTACGGCAGCAAACTGCAGGCAGGCGAGCCGGCGCCGCTCGATCTCGTCGTGGACACGGCGAACAATCAGACGAGCGCGAGTGCCGAGCGCGCGCGGCGCCTGCTGGAAGCGTACGGCGGTCAGCTCGCGTCGTTGCGCCTGCTCGTGCGCGGCATCAGCCCGGAGGTCGTGCGACCCGTCGACGTGCGCACGCTCGACGTCGCGACGCCGGCGGGCCGCTCGCTGCTGATCCTCGGGATGATGACGTACTTCTCGTTCATGTCGATGCTGGTCGGCGGTTTCTATCTCGCGATCGACACGACTGCGGGCGAGCGCGAGCGCGGCTCGCTGGAGCCGCTGCTCGGACTGCCGGTGAAGCGCGCCGAGCTGATCGTCGGCAAGATGCTCGCGACGTCGGCGTTCATGTCGATCTCGCTGCTGCTCACGCTGACCGCGTTCGGCATCGTGCTGCAGTTCATCCCGCTGGAAGCCCTCGGCATGTCGGCAAACTTCGGTCCGCGCGTCGTATTGGCGATCTTCGCTGTCATGCTGCCGTTCGTCCCGCTAGGCGCGGGGCTGATGACCGCCGTTGCGTCGTTCACGCGCAGCAACCGCGAGGCCCAGTCGTGGTTGTCCGTCGTGATGCTGTTGCCGATTGCGCCGATCATGTTCGCGGTCGTCAATGGCACGAAGCCGAGCGCGACGCTGATGACGATCCCGAGCCTCAGCCAGCATCTGCTCGCGACGAGCCTGATGCGCGGCGACAGCATTCCACCGCTGCACGCACTGATCTCGGCGGGAACGACGCTGTTGCTCGGCGCGCTGTTCGTGGGGCTCGCGATTCAGCTGTATCGGCGCGAGGCGATATTGGGATAGATAGAGAGTCAGGCTTCAGCCCCGACTCTCCAGGTACTTCGCCACCCGCGTCTCGACATTCTTCCGCAGATTCATGTGGAACAGGTTGTAGTCGTAGATGTGGTAGTTGTGCCGTCCCATCGGCCGCGCTGCGTAGTACTTCGAGTGAATCTCCTGCACCCGCAGCATGCCGTCGACACATTGCGCGTCGGCGACGCCTGTTTCCAGGATCGGCTGCGCGTCGACGAAGTCCTGCGGCACGCCTTTCACGTCGGCGAGCGTACCTTCGAACGTGCCGGCGTAAGACACGCCGCCGAGGTTCAGCGACGCGTCCGCTGCCGCGCCGTCCGTGCGCCACGTCAGCGGGTTCACGCAGATGCTCTTGTTCGCGTCGCCCCACTTGTCGGCGTGCGGACCCACGGCGTTCCACGTGACCAGGCAGCCGATCTGCTCGGCGGACTCGCACACCGGCACGTCGGGCACGGCCTTCGCCAACTCGTCGCGATCGATGCCGAAGCCGATCGGATACGCAGCGACGAGTCGCTCGCGCAGCGCGGTCCCGGTGATGCGCTTCTCCAGCAGTGTGCGAACGTGCAGCGAGCCCTGGCTGTGTGCAGCCAGGATGAACGGCCGCCCCTGGTTGTAGTGCTCGATGAAATAGTCGAACGCGCGTTCCACGTCTTCGTAGGCGAGCTGCAGCGCCGAACGTCCGCTGCCTGAGTTGTCCATGAACGAGTAGATCGTCGCCTGGCGATAGCGCGGCGCGTAGACCCTGCAGCAGCTGTTGAACACCGACGCCTGGCCGCGCAGCACGAACGTGTCGGTGAGCTGATTCGTCGAGCTGTCGTCCAGCGACTGATTCCAGGAGCCCGTGCCGAAGTACGTGGTCGGGTGCACGAAGAACACATCGACCTCCGCGCTCGACTGGCGGTCCTGCACGTCGCCGCCGGGCACGACGTCCGCGGCGTCTCGCCGATCCGGTAACGCCGCCCAGCCCGCGGCGGCCGAATAGTCGGGCGCGGCCGGCGGCGGCGCTTCGGCAAAACTGTGTGCGGGCTTGAGCCGACTGAACGCGATCATCATGCCAATGCGGTCGCGATACAGGAATGCAGCGGCGCCCGCCGCGACGGCGAGCACGGCGATGCCGATCAGTACCTTCTTCATTGGTGTCGCGCCAACCAATCCACCATGGTGTTGCTCACGGTCTCGGCCGCGTCCTGCTGTACGAAGTGGCCCGCGCCGGGAATCGTGACGATCGTGAGGTCCTTCTCCACCCACTGCCACGTGCCGTTGAGCGCGCCCGGCAGCAGCGCCTGGTCGTCGAGACCGTGGAACATCAGCACCGGCACTTTCACCTTCGGGAACTGCACGTCGGCTGCCGGCGGCGGCGCGTCCGGCTTCGGGTAGTTCGCCTTGTAGTAGTTGAGCATGCTCTCGAAGTCGGATTTGTTGAACGCGTCGATGTAGCGCGGTTTCGCGGCCGCATCGCGCACCCAGCCGGAGAGCCGCTCGGCGGTCAGCGCCTTGTGCGCATCGGGCTTCTGGAAGTTGAACGCGTACTCGCTGTTTTTCTTCTGCTGCGGGTTGGTGGCGATCTCGCGCGCGATGCCGGCCGGGTGCGGCAGGTTGCAGATGATCAGCAGCCGGGTGATCTCCGGCTTCATCATCGCGACGTTCCAGGCGACCGCGCCACCCCAGTCGTGACCGACGATGATCGCGTCCGTTTGCTTCTCGGCCTTCACGACCGCGGCGATATCGCCGACGACCAGCGGAATCGCATAGTTCTCGACGCCTTTGGGCTTGTCCGACAGGTCGTAGCCGCGCAGATCGACGGCGGCGACGCGGTACTTGTGATCCGCGAGCGCGCGCATCTGGTGACGCCACGTGTACCAGAAGTCGGGGAAGCCGTGGATCATCACCACGAGCGGGCCTTCGCCCAATACCGCGTAGTGGATCTTGACGCCGTTCGAATCGGCGTAGCGATGCTCGACCTGATCCCAGACATCCTGGGCCGACGCTTTCTGGGTGAGCGGGCCGGCCAGCAGCAGGCAGCCGAGCAGCAAGGCTTGGAGCGGTGCGCGCATTGGATTCCCCAGGTCGAGTCGTTGTTGGAGGGCGCCAATATATAACAGGTATTCTTGCGCGCGTGCCCGAACTCCCCCTCGACCTCTTGCTGGTGCTCGTTGCCGCGTTCGCGGCGGGCGTGATCGACGCGATGGTCGGCGGCGGCGGGCTCATCCAGATCCCGGCTTTGTTCGCGGTGTATCCGAACGTTGCGCCGCCGACGCTGCTCGGGACGAGCAAGTTCGCGGGCCTGTTCGGCATGGTCAGCGCCGTCGCGCGCTACTCGCGGCAGGTCGCGATTCCCTGGCGCTCGCTGGTTCCGCTGGCGCTCGTGGCGCTGCTGACGTCGGTGGGCGGCGCGCGGCTCGCGAGCGTCGTCGCGCCCGATGTCTTTCGCCCGCTCGTGCCGATCATGCTGCTCGCCGTACTCATCTATGTACTGTGGCGCAAGGACCTCGGCGGCGAGCACGCGCCGCGCGGCTTCGCCGGCTCGCATCATGTCGTCGGCGCCGCGTTGATCGCGGCGATCGGCCTGTACGACGGCTTCTTCGGGCCGGGCGCCGGAAGCCTGCTGATCTTCGTGTTCGTGCGCTGCTACGGCTATGACTTTCTGCACGCCGGTGCGTCGGCTCGCGCGATCAACGTCGCGACGAACGCGGCGGCGCTCTCGTACTTCGCCTCGCACGGTCTCGTGCTGTGGTACGTCGGCGCAGGCATGGCGATCTGCAACATCGCAGGCGCGATCGTCGGCGCCCGCTGGGCCTTGCGCGGCGGGAGCACATTCGTGCGCAAGGTATTCATCGTCATCGTCGGCGCGCTGATCCTGCGGACGGCGTGGACTGCGATCGGAGGGAAGTGAGATCAAGAGACTCGCATCTTGAGGCTGCACTCCAGTGCTATGCTTGAACACAGGGATGATGATCGACCAGGGAGCGCTCATGCGGTCAACAAACGGATTGTATGTCTAGCCAATTCGCGGAAAGTCAGCGGTCGCTGTATCGCCGGAAAGGAGATGATTCGGAACAAGCCGCAGGGATGGATCCGACCCGTTAGCGCGCGTGAGCACGAGGAAGTATCCGAGTACGAACGTCAGTACGAAGACGGTAGTGATCCGCACGTGCTCGACATTCTCGATGTGGAACTCCTGAAGCCACGCCCCACGAACTACCAGCAGGAAAATTGGCTGTTGGATCCGGACGCGTACTGGAAGAAGGTTGGCGTCGCCAGATGGAACGACCTTGCACGCCTGCTGGATCCAAGTGGGCGTCTCTGGATCAACGGTCACAGCACCTACAGCGGACTCAATGACGAGATTCCACTGGCCGCAGCCTCTGCTCTCAGGAGTTCATTGCGGCTTATTCACGTCAATCGCATGACGCTGTCGGTCTTCAAACCGGGCTTGGCGTTCGGCAATCCGAAGCGAAGGGTCCAGGGCCGATTCAACTACGACCGGTCGGACTACAGATTGTGGGTAACAGACCCTGGCTATGAGCGAGCCTACCTCACGAAGGCAGATGGTGATTATGGGATTGGAGAATGCTATCTCACCATCAGCTTGGGCGAGGCGCACAAGGGCGCTTGCTATAAGCTGATTGCGGCCATAATAGAGCGCCAGGAATGAACCGCTTTTGAGCCTGATATGCAGGACCAAGTTTTTACCATTGGGCATTCCACGCTTTCGATTGAGAGCTTCGTGGGGGCGCTGCGTCAACATGGTGTTACAGCGGTAGCCGACGTGCGATCCGCGCCGTACAGCCGGTTCAATCCGCAATTCAATCGAGAGTCCGTCGCTGATGCTCTGCGACAGGCCGGTATCAAGTATGTGTTCCTCGGACACGAACTAGGCGCCCGTTCGAAGGACCGGTCTTGCTATGAGAACGGGCGCGTCCAGTACCGATCCTTGGCGCGGACCAGCACCTTCCAAGAAGGCATTGATCGTGTTGTTCGCGGTGCGCATGAATATCGAATCGCGCTGATGTGTGCGGAGAAGGAACCGCTGGAATGCCATCGCACCTTGCTGGTAGCGCATGTGCTGGCAGAGCGGGGCGTAACGATCCAGCACATCCTGTCCGACGGAAGAGTTGAACCGCATGAGGCCACGATGCAACGGTTACTCGATGCCGTCCATTTGCCTCATGAGGATTTGTTTCGTTCCAATCAGGAGCTCATAGCTGAGGCGTTGGTACGCCAGGAAGAGCGCATTGCGTACGTCGACGAGGAGTTCGCGGCCGACGCCGCCAACCGCAGTGGATGAAGACATTCACCATAGGATTCACGAAAAAGTCGGCCCGGCGATTTTTTGACTTGCTGAGGAGCTCCGGGGCGAAGCGAATCGTAGACGTACGCCTGAACAATGTCTCGCAACTCGCAGGGTTCGCCAAGAAGGACGATCTTTCCTACTTTCTGAAAGAGATATGCGGCATGGACTACGTTCATGTCCCCGCGCTTGCGCCGACGCAGGACATGCTCGACGAATACAAGAAGCAACGAGGAGACTGGCAGGCGTACGAAACGCGCTTCCTCGACCTAATGAAGGATCGACGCATCGAGGAAACCGTGTCACGCGACCTCATATCCGATGGTTGCCTGTTATGCAGTGAAGACAAGCCGCACCATTGCCACCGGCGGCTCGTGGTTGAGTATCTGCAGCACCATTGGGGCGACCTCGAAGTTGCTCATCTCGGCTGAGCGCGGCGATAGTCAGTAGACACTAGTATCCCTCCGGAGCACTCATGTCCCTCCAAGGCAAGACCCTCTTCATCAGCGGCGCCTCGCGCGGCATCGGCCTGGCGATCGGCAAGCGCGCAGCGCGCGAAGGTGCGAACGTTGCGATCGCAGCGAAGAGCGATCAGCCGCATCCGAAGCTGCCCGGCACGATTCACACGGCAGCGCGCGAGATCGAAGAAGCCGGCGGCAAAGGGCTCGCGATGCACGTCGACATCCGCGACGAGAACGCC
>DATEML010000099.1:0-4003 GCA_035275585.1 Steroidobacteraceae bacterium
GTCTTCGCCGCATCCATCGTGACTTCGCACGGGCCGAGGAAGCTCGGGCATGGTGTCGTCCACCCGGTGAACACGGAAGCAGCGTCTGGAGTCGCGGTGAGAACGAGCGACGCGCCGGGCGCGAAGTCCGCCTCGCACGTAGTGCCACAATCGATGCCGGCGGGCGCGGACGTGATCGTGCCGTGCCCGGTGCCGATCGAGGTCACAGTGAGCCGGCGCTCGGTGACGAATTTCGCTGTGACTGCGTGCGCGGCATCGATCGTCACTTTGCACGTCGTGTTTGTGCCCGAACACGCACCGGACCAGCCGTCGAAACCCGAGCCCGCTGCAGGCCGGGCCGTCAATGTCACAACCGTGCGTGCGTCGTACACCTGCGCACAGTCACCCGGACACGAAATACCCGCTGGCGCGGAGGTCACGCTGCCGCTTCCCGAGCCGATGAGCGATACCGTGAGCGGACTGTCGAACTGCGCAGCGACCGCCGTGTAGCGATTCACTGCGACGACGCACGGGTTGCCCTGACCTGCGCAAGCGCCCAACCACTTATCGAATGTCGCGCCGGCATCTGCGCGCGCAGTGAGCGTCACGCTCGCTCCCTTTGCGTAGCGCTGGATGCAGTCGAGACCGCAGTCGATGCCGCCGTCGGGCGCGGTGATGTTACCCGCGCCGTGAGCGAGCGCGCTCAGGTAGGCGTGGCCCGGAAGGTTCTTACCGGTCTCGTAGTAACCGCGATGATCGGCGCCGCCCTGGTACTGTCCCCATTCGATCGGCCCGTACGGCCCGGCTCCGTGCAGATCGTAGGCGAAGACTCCGTCTCTCCTGCCGGGCAGCGGCGCAGTTGCGACGATGACGTCGTTACGCCCATCGAGATCGATGTCGGCAATCGCCGGCGTGACGCCACCACTCGTCGCATCGAAAGGCTTCGGAAAACCGGCCAGCGGCGTGCCGTCGCTGTCGAACACGTATAGCAGCGCACTGTTGAATGGGAAGAACTGTTGAGCCGTCGCGGCCACATCCGGGCGGCCGTCGCCGTTGATATCGCCCACGACGGCCTCGCGACCTCCGGCTGCATTCGCTCCCAGCGAAACCGGCCAGCCCGCAACGGGAGTGCCGTCGCCGCGCCATGCGTAGATTCTGTTCGCCGCAGGCAGCAGGATCTCCGGGATGCCGTCGCCATCGAGGTCGGCGAGGCTCGCACCGGCGCCTCCGAACACGGAATCGGTGAGCAGTGTGCGCTCCAAACGTCCGGCGTTCGAGAACACATGGACCGTTGCGAGGTTCGATGGATTGAGTCGCTCGGCGACCACGATCTCGAGCTTGCCGTCGCCGTCGACATCACCCACGACGCTCTTCTCGTCTCCGGCAGCGCCTGGCTGGTGCGGCAACGGCGCGGGGAATCCCGGCAGCATGCCGCTGCGGTTCGCGGCCGCGACCGATTCGCCGTTCGCCGCAACGAACTCCATCTCGCCGTCGACATCGAGATCGGCCGCGGCATCGGCCCCGCCGGGCGGATAGTCCACCGACGCGATGAGCGGCGCGCCGTCGGCGTGGCGCACCGGTACAGCGACGACTTCATCGAGGCCGTCGCCATCGACGTCGATCATCACTGGCGGCGCGAGGCCGGACGTGGTTCTTGGCCACCCAGGCAGCCGCGTGCCGTCGCCGGAGTATGCGAACATGCTGACGAAGCCGATTGCGGCTGCGATTTCCGCGCGCGTGCGATCGCCGTCGAGTTCGCCGAGCGAGCTGAAGACCGCGCCTTGCACATCCCACACAGGCCAACCTCTCAGCGGGCTGCCATCGTGATTCCAGGCATGCAGCGGGCCGAACATGATGCCCGACACGAAGATCTCGAGCTGCGGATCGTCGTCGACGTTGCCCGCGAGCACGCTCGCGCCCGAGCGCGTGCCGATGGCGCCGAACTCATCGATCGACAACGTCTGCACGGGGAATCCCGGCTTCAGCTGCGGATCGACCTCCACCGTGACGGACTCATCCGGCAGCCCGCTGAACGAGAGCGTGAAAGTGCCCGCCGCGGCAGTGGTCCACGCACCGGAGTAGATGCCATCACCGGCAGCTTCGTCCTGACCTGCGCCATTGTCCTGCAGCGTTATGGTCTCGCCGCTCGGCTCCACGTCTACGGTGACCGTACCGTTCGGCGACGCACAGTCGATGTGCAAGACTTTGAGCGGGATGCGCGCGCCAACCGCACGGTGCAGCACGGTGAAGTTCAGCGGCTGCAAGCGTGCGAGTACGACTGAATCCGCGCAGGTGAGAGCATGATGGGCGTTCAGGCGTCGCCCGGTGATCGTCCAGCCGATGAGGTTTGCCAGCGGATCACCGCTGGCGAGCACGAGATTCTTGAGCGCGCGCCAATCGCGCGCTGGAGCCTGCGCCGCCAGCAGCGCAAGCACGCCAGTGACGTGGGGCGTGGCCATCGATGTACCGTCGGCGAATCCGTACTGATTGCCAGGCAGCGTGCTGAGCACGCCTTCGCCCGGTGCGCCGAGATGGACCGTGCTCGACCCGTAGTTCGAAAAGATCGGTCGCACATCGCCGGGCTGGGTTGCCGCGACGCAGATGATATTGCTCAGGTCGTAGCTGCACGGAAACGCAGGCTGCACGTCGTTGTCTTCGAGCTCGTTGCCCGCAGCGGCGACGAACAACACGCCCAGCTCCCGCTGAGCAGCGATTGCATCCTGAAGCGCGAGCGACATCTCGAGCCCGCCCCAGGAATTGTTCGATGCGACCACATTCACGCCGCGCGCCTTGAGCGTGGCGATGTAGTCGAGGCATTCGATCGCATCGGCCGTCGAGCCGGTGCCGTCGGATCCCAGAAACTTGCAGGGCAGGACGCGAACCTGCCATGCGACGCCGGCCACGCCGATGCCGTTGTTGCCCAGCGCCCCGATGGTGCCCGCGACGTGCGTGCCGTGCCCCTCGTCGTCCATGGGGTCGGAATCGTCGTTCGCTGTGTCGATGCCGTGGCAATCGTCCGCGTAACCGTTGCCGTCGTCGTCGACGCCATTGCTGTTGCAGTCCTGCGCAGAGCTGAAAATGTTCGCCGCGAGATCTTCGTGCGCGTAGTCGACACCAGAGTCGATGATGGCAACGACGACGTTGGCGCTGCCCGTGGTGATGTCCCACGCCTCGGGCGCGTCGATGTCGGCGTCCGCGATTCCGAAGTCGATGCCGAGATTGTGCAGACCCCATTGGCGCGGGAACTCAGGATCGTCCGGGAGTGCGCGTGCCGACACGATGTAGTTCGGCTCGACATACTCGACGTCCGCCGATTGCTCGAGCGCGGTTTTCGCCTGGGCCAGCTGCGTGCCGGGCTGCAGTCGCACGCGATGCAGACCGGGAATCGATCGATAGCTGCTGACCTGCGCGAGCGAGGATTTGCCGAGCGCGGCAGCGACGCGGCTCTTGTCCGCGCTCGGCTTGAACTTGACCAGAAACTCGCCAGGCACGACACGCGGCCGCGCGCCCTGCGTCGCTTCGTCCACAGCGCCGGTCGGCGGTGCTGCTGACGCAACGGGCGAAGCGACGGGGCTCTGCTTGGAACACGCAACCGCGATCGCCGCCGCAAGCACCGCCGCGATCAAGCGATACGGCACCCGGCGCGGGACACGCATCAGTCGTTCCACCCCAGTGCCACGCCGAGGATCACGCGGCGGCCGTCGCCGGTGAGATAGACGAAATCCAGCAAGCCGTCGTGGTTGAGATCCAGGGTCGCTTCCGGGAACGCGTACCTGGACGCCAGGGTCGCAGTCGGGCGCGGGTCGACGGTCAGCCCGCCGAAGAACGGGCCGCCGTAGAGAACGTTCAGTCCCGGGAAGCCTCCGAAGGTCGCAATGTCGATCGCGCCGTCGCGATTCAGATCGAGCGCGGCGATCTGCAGCGTGCCCGACGGTCCTGAGGAGGTAAAGATCGGCGCTGCAAACGAGCCGTTCGCTTGCTGCAGGAAAGTCATCACGCGCGGGTTCACGCCGGTAGACAACGG
>DATEML010000100.1:0-15162 GCA_035275585.1 Steroidobacteraceae bacterium
CGCGCGTGTCAGCGCTGTGCGATCGGACGAGCCGTGTGGACATGGGGAACGTAGGCGAACCCCAGCTGCAAGCCGATATCGGGTGTGTTGTTGATGTTCTGCACGTTCTCGGTGAAGCCAAACGTGAAGATCATGTTGTCCCAACGGTGGCGCACTCCGACGCTGTACTGATACTTGATGCCGGTCAGCTCATCGAGGTCCGTCGTCTCGCCGCCGTAGACGCTCGGACTGACGTAGGCCTGGAGATTCAGGTTCGTGCGCGCAGTCAGCTTGTACTCGTAGCCCAGGACCAGCGTTGGCACCACTTGCGCATCCTGCGGCGCGGGGTCGTCGGCGCCGGCGTAGTACACGGCTGCCACGTCGACGTAGATCGCATGATGGTTGCCCGGCCGCTGCAGCGATGCCTGAATGCCGTAGTCCGTGCGCCCGGTGGAGAGCAGGAGCCTCTTCCCTCCGACGGGAATCTTCACGGCGCCTTCGAGCGAGAGCCGCCACTTTTCCAGGGGCTGCCAGCCGGTGTAGCGGAAACCGATCGTCGGATCGGTGAAACCGCCGTCGGTCGGTGCATCGAGGAACACCACATGCGCGCCCTTCAGATCGTAGATGAGCGTCGCCTGGTTGCGCTCGACCGCCGGCCGGCCGAAGCTGCTGAAGCCGAAGGCATCGTGAAACGATTCGATGCTGCTGTCGAGAAATCCGCCCTGGTAGGTGATCGCGCTCGCGATCGCATAGGCCGTCCAGTCGCGCGACAGCTTGTAGTGGAAAGTCAGGTCGAACAACCCGGTCTCGATGTCGAGCAGATAGTTTTCGCCGGGCAGGGCTTCGATCGCCGCGACTTCGGCCGGCCCGATCTTGCGTCGGCCCGTCGGCTCCAGGCCGATCAGATATTTCTCGACCTCCGGGCTCAACGCCCACGTGTTTTGATAGCCGATCTCGGTCTCGATCGCCCAGCTGCCCGGCTCGATCGATATGGCATGCGCCGGGCGCATGTCGAGTCGCAGGAAGCCGAACGCCGTCAGATCGCGCGAGCGCAACAGCCCGTAGAACTGTCCGCCATCGTCAGCGTGCGCCAGCGAAGCGCACGCCATGCCGAGGATGCCGATGCAGGCGCAGCGAAGCGTCGCAACCGGCCGTTCTTGTTCGTGTGTCCGTGACATCGCGCTTACCCCTGGACGAAGCCCCCATCCGACGGTACGCGAGGCTCGACGCAACGCGCGATTAGATCTTGGTATCGGTTGCCGGCGCCCTACGATGGCATCGCTACCGCGATGTCACTCAGGCTCGCTCGCGCACCGGCATGCAGACTCCCGGCCATCGTCACGAGCTCGGCAAAGGAGCTCGCACGCATCTTGCGCATCATCCTGCCGCGATGCGCCTTCACCGTGATCTCGGAAATGCCGAGCTCGCCGCCGACCTGCTTGTTCAGCCGGCCACGGACCAGCAAGCTCATGACCTCGCGCTCGCGACGGCTGAGCGACTCGTAGCGCTCCTGCAGTGCGTTAATCCGGATCAGCTGCCGCAACGCTGCCTGACTGCATTCCAGCGCGCCGCGGATCGCGTCGAGCAGCACTTCGGGCAGCACGGGTTTCGTGAGGAACTCGAACGCTCCGCCCTTCATCGCCCGCACCGTCGCCTGGATGTCGGCACGGCTGCTCATGAAGATGATCGGCATGTCGGTGCGATCGGCGACGACCTTCTGCAGATCGAGCCCGCTCGATCCGGGAAGGTCGAGCTCCACGAGCAGGCAACTCGACGTCGTGACGCGCTCCTGCGCGAGGAATTCCTCGGCCGAGGCCGCCGTTCGCGGCGCCCAGCCGGCGGAGCGAATCAGCCTCTCCAATGCAGTGCGCATGGATTCGTCACCATCGACGACGAAGACGACCGGTATCTCGGGCGACTGATACAGGCCATGGCCGGTGCAGCTGTACTTGAGATTCATGACTGAATTCCTCAGGGATCAGGGCGGCGGAAGCACGAGGCGTCGACGCCCGAAACGGTGCGAGTCGAGCGAATACGCACCAGGACCGAGCAATGCGAGCGCCAGGGCATCGAGAGACAGAACGATCGCCACGGCTGCAGCGTCGACACCGGCAGCGATAACGAACCAGACGATTGCGTGCAGCACCAGCGCTGCTGCGGCGACGATCGGCGTGAGGTATCCCACGGATACGACAAGCGAAATCAGTATTGCAGTTCCGTGAACCCAGCCGGGCAGCGCAGCCCCGTGAGCATAGCTGTCGAGCAGGAGCGCAATCGCGACCGACGCGCGCAGCAGCAGCAACGCGAGTCCGGGCAGGCCCGGGGGGAACATGGAGAAGAGTCGTTGCACCGGGCGAGCGTGCTACAGGCACGTGTTGCGAAGTAGCCGATAGTCGGGGGTCGCGCGCTCCCTCTTTCGGGAGATGCCTGGCGCCCCGGCGGCACAGTGCTGAGCACCCGCGTCGCGGCGTATGCTACGAACGGATACGACGGGGACCTATGGCAAGGCGGTCAACCTCACGGTGGCTTTCGCAACAGATGTCCGCAGTTGCAGCGGCGTTCGCGCTCGCGTCCAACGCACTGGCATTGTCGCCGGATCTGCACATCACGCAGCTCTATCACACGGCCTGGACTGCGAAGGACGGGGCGCCGACTGGCGTGGAGTCCCTGGCGCAGACGACCGATGGCTATCTGTGGATCGCTGCCTCGGCGGGGTTGTTTCGATTCGATGGCGTTCGCTTCGAGCGCATCGACAGCATTCGCGGGCAGCGATTGCCCTCCAGTAACGTCATGTCGCTTTTTGCACCGCGAACGGGCGGCTTGTGGGTCGGCTATCGATTCGGCGGCGCCAGCTTCATTCGCGACGGCAACGTCACGAACTACGGCGAGCGCGAAGGCCTGCCCGGAGGCAGCGTCACGGCGTTCGTCGAGGAACGCTCCGACGTCGTGTGGGCGAATACGGGCCGCGGGCTGAAGCGCTTCGACGGTTCGCTGTGGGAGGACGCGCGCGAGACCTTCAATCTGCCGTCGGAGTATGTGAAGACGCTGCACGTCGCCCGCGACGGCACGCTGTGGGTGATCGTCGGCCACGCGGCAATGGTCCTGCGCCCCGGAGGAAACGTGTTCGTCGCGACGGACCTGCAGACCAGCGAAGAAGACGCGGATTTCGTCGAAGCGCCCGATGGAACGTTGTGGCTGACGGACCAGAATCTCGGCGCGCGAGCCGTGTACGTTCCAGGCGAAACCACAGCGACCGGCAAGACGACGCGCAACTGGATCGCGCTGCGCGATTCGAAGCACGGATCATTGTGGGGCAAGCTCGTCGATCGCGACGGTGCGCTCTGGGCAGCGTCGCCGGGCGGCATTCATCGCGTGAAAGATCTCTCCCTGCTGCTCGATCGCCCGCGCGCCGCGGAGTCCTCGCTCGATGTCTACTCGAACGTCGACGGCCTGACGGCGCCGTATGCGAATGCATTCCTCGAAGACCGGGAAGGCAATGTCTGGATCGGAACCGCGGGCGGCGTGGACCGCTTTCGCGAATCACGGCTGACGCCGGTGGAATTGCCGCGCGGCACGAACGGCTTCGCCATCGCGCCGGGCGAAGCGGACGCGCTGCTCGTCGGCGTCGATTTCGCAGAAGGCGCGTTCAAGGTCACGGCGCCTTCGACGGTGGCTGCCGTACCCGGCCCGCAGTTCATCACCTGTGTCTATCGGGCCGCGGACGGCGTCGTATGGTTCGGCGGCCGCGCGATGCTGTGGCATTCGAGCGCCACGCCACACGCACCGGCATGGACTCCGCTCGCCGTGCCGGTGGACCGCGCGAATGCCAACTACTATCCGGTCCAGGCGATCACCCAGGATCGATCGGGCGGGCTGTGGGTGTCGGTCGTGCGCGGTAGCGTCTTTCACTATGCCGACGGCAAGTGGACGCGATTCGACGATCCATCGCTCACGCTTGCGAGCGGCGCCGATGGACGAGTCTGGATCGGCTATCCCAAGAGCCGGATCGTCGTCGTCGGCCCGGACGGCACGGCCGAACGCGACCTCTCGCCCGCTGACGGGCTCGATATCGGCAACGTCATGGCGATCCTGCCGCAAGGCGCGAACGTCTGGATCGGCGGCGAGCTCGGTCTCGTTCGGTTCGACGGTCAGCGCTTTCATGCGGTGACACAGCGCGGCGGCCGGCAATTGCCAAGCGTGTCCGGCATCGTGACGACCGCCGCAGGCGACTTGTGGCTGAGCACGAGCGCCGGCGCAATCAGGATTGCTGCCGACGAGGTGCGGCGATTCGCGGCGGATCCGCGCCGCCCGGTGCGCACCGAGCTGTTCGATTTCCTCGACGGCATGCCGGGCACCCCAAACGCGCTGCGTCCGCTGCCCTCCATTGCCGCCACGGGCGACGGCCGACTGTGGTTCTCGACGAGCAACGGCATTGTCTGGCTCGACCCGGAAAATCCCCGGCACAACACCCTCGCGCCGAACGTCGAGGTGCAGAGCGTCGTCGCGGACGGACGGTCCTACGAGCCGGGGGCCGATCTGCAGCTGCCCATCAAGCCGCGCAACGTGCAGATCAGCTACACGGCACTCAGCCTGTCGATTCCCGAGCGAGTGCGCTTTCGCTACCAGCTGCGCGCGGGCGAGCCATGGCAGGAGGCAGGTGCGCGGCGCACGGCGTACTTCACCGACCTGGATCCAGGCGAGTACACGTTTAGGGTGGCGGCTTCCAACAACGATGGCGTGTGGAACGAGACCGGCGCCGCGCTCGAGTTCACGATTCCACCCGCGTTCTACCGGATGCGCTGGTTCTACGTCCTGTGCGCGCTCGCATGCCTCGGCGTGCTGACCGTCCTCTACCGGGTGCGAGTGCGGCAGGTTGCTGCGCAAGTGCGTGGCCGGCTGGAGGCGCGTCTCGCGGAACGCGAGCGCATCGCACGCGACCTGCACGATACGCTGCTGCAGGGAATGCAGGGTCTGATCTGGCGCTTCCAGGCGGCGACTGATCGTATCCCTGCCGACGAGCCCGCGCGGCACCTGATGGAGCAGTCGCTCGACCGGGCGGACAGGCTGCTGGAAGAGAGTCGTGACAAGGTCAAGGATTTGCGGCCCAGTGCCAGCACCGTCGCGGATCTCGCGCAGGCGCTCGCCGCGGAAGGCGAGCAGTTCGCACTGCTGCACTCCGCCAAGTTCCACGTGAGCGTCGTGGGCACACGCCGCGACCTGCACCCGATCGTACGCGAGGAAGGATTCATGATCTGCCGCGAGGCAATGGCGAATGCCTTCCGGCACGCAGAAGCGGCGGACATCGAAACCGAAGTGACTTACGGCGACATCGCACTGCACCTCAGGATCCGTGACGACGGACGCGGGATCGGCACAGCCGTGCTCGATGCCGGCGGCAAGCCGGGCCACTTTGGCCTCATCGGCATGCGCGAGCGGGCGAAGAAGCTCGGCGCGCATCTCGAAGTGTGGAGCAAGCCGGGCGCCGGCACGGAAATAGACTTGCGAGTGCCCGCAGCAGTCGCGTATCGACGGCCGCAGCCGGAGTCGCGCAGTATGCGATCCTGGCTCGGAGCAACTTCATGAGCGTCCTGCGGCAATCGGAGTCAATTCGCATCCTGACGGTCGACGACCATCAGCTGCTGCGCGAAGGCATCGCCGCGGTGCTGGAAAGGCAGGAGGACATGACGCTCGTCGCGCAGGCCAGCAACGGTCGCGAGGCCGTCGAGAGCTTCCGCCGGCTGCGGCCGGACGTCACGCTCATGGATCTGCGCATGCCGGACATGAGCGGCATCGAGGCGATCACGGCGATCCGCGCGGAATTTCCGGATGCTCGCATCATCGTCCTGACCACGTACGCAGGCGACGCGCAGGCGGCTGCGGCACTCAAGGCCGGTGCGGTCGGCTACCTGCTCAAGAATCTGGTGCGCAAGGAGTTGCTCGAGACCATCCGGGTCGTTCACTCCGGCAAGCGCCGCGTGCCGCCCGAGATCGCGACCGAAATAGCCGAGCACGTGGCCGACGACGAGTTGACCGAGCGTGAGCTCGACGTGCTGCGGCGCGTGGCGGCCGGCAAGTCGAACAAGCTGATCGCCGCCGAGCTCGATATCTCCGAGGGAACGGTCAAGACGCACATGAAGAGCATCCTGCCCAAGCTCGACGCCTCGGACCGCACTCACGCAGTGATGATCGCGCTGAAGCGCGGCATTCTCGACCTGTGATGGCGGCGCGACTTCAATACATGACCGTTTCTTCGTCCGGATAGCAGTAGAGCCAGCGCTCGCCGAGCTCAGCCGATGCGATTACGGGATGTCCGCTGGCACGGGCGTGTGCAGTCGCGTGCCGGGCGGGTGAACTGTCACAGCACAACGTGCTGCCGCAGGTCTGGCACGTTCGCAGGTGCACCCATCTGCCGCCCACTTTCTCACATTCTTCGCAGACGCGACGCTTCGGCTGCTTGACCTCATGGATCTTCGCCAGGTGCGCACAGGCTTGCTCCGCCATCTCAGTCTCCTCATCCGTGCGACCAGTATAGAGTCCTGCTCAAGCTCGTGAAGCTGACCGATACCTTGGTGCAATCCACGCGCGGCTGCGCTTTCGCTCACGATGCCATTCGACCCTTCCTTACCAAGGAGCTTCCTCATGCAAACGGCACTGAAATACCTGGGCACGTTGGGCGGCTGCGCCGCGCTCGTCGCGACAGTTGCATTCGCCGCCGACAAGTACAGCGTGAAGGTGCCCGGCGGCCTCGCGTTCTCCGAGTTCAAGGGCTACGAGAGCTGGCAGGTCGTCTCAGTCAGTCACAACGCCAAGGCGATCGCCGTAATCGTCGGCAATCCCGCGATGATCAAGGCCTACGAGGCCGGCATTCCCGCCAACGGCAAGCCGGTCCCCGACGGTGCGAAGATGGCGAAGATCCATTGGATCCCGAAGCAGAACCAGTTCTTCCCGGATGCAACGGTGCCGGGCGAGCAGCACGACGTCGACTTCATGGTGAAGGACAGCAAGCGGTTCGGAGACGTTGGCGGCTGGGGCTATGGCGCGTTCCGATACGACACCGCGACCGACACCTTCACGCCCGCGACGACGGCCGACCAGCCGCCGCAAGCGAACGACGCCAAGTGCGGCGTCGCGTGCCACACGGTCGCGAAGCAGAGAGACTACGTTTTCACGGAATACGGGCACCGCTGAACGATCAGTGCCTGTTATCTGCTCGGCCTATCCGCTCGGCGCAAGCGCGCCGAGCAACTCGTCCGCAGTCACGACGGCGCTGGCGTAGTTGGGAATGTTGATGCTCAGAGCGGCATGCATGCAAATCAGGTCGGTGCTGGCAAAGCCGCTGGAACACCAATGCTCGAGCGCCGCGATGTCGCCGGGCTGCGGCGCAAATTCGCGGCGGATCTCGCCGCCCCACGTGCCGTACTCAAAGGTCTGGCGCTTCCACGCGGCTTGCTGGACCGGCGCAATGAACTCCCAGGTCTCGTGGTCACCCGGGCGGTAGCCGCGATGCAAGGCGTAGAACACGCGAAATTCCGCCAGTCGCGCCGCATCGAGAACCTGCAGCATGTGAGGCACACAGCCGTTTGCCTGTGCAACGGCTTTGATGCGATCCCAGACCTTGCCGCCTTCCGAGATGAAGTCGTTGTACGGATCGATCACCAGCAGCGCGGTGCGCTTCTTGTCGTAAGTCAGTGGTTGCATGGGGAACTGCGGTCGGATCGATTCGCTCGAACCAGGAGTCATGCGACGCGATTGCAGCAGACGCGGGATCTCCCTTTCGATTACACGATGGTATTGGTCAGCACGTGCCGCCGTCTGCGAGTCAGTGTTAGTCGTACGGTCCGCCGCTGCGCTATACGAAGAATTAATAGTGCCGCACCCCTGCGTTCTGCTGTGATCGAACCATGAGCAGCGTTACCGACCTCGCCCTTGCCGACTACGACCGCCACCTGCTTTTCGACAAGGCAGCTGATCCGGGCACCGCGAGCGCGCGCGACCAGTTTGAAGCGTTTGCACGATCCGTGCGCGACGTGCTCGCCGAGCGCTGGGCGCTGACTACTGAAACCTACGCGCGCCAGAATCCGAAGCTGGCGTATTACCTTTCGATGGAGTTCCTGATCGGGCGCTCGCTCGCGAACAACGTGACCAACCTCCGCCTGGACGGCCACGCGCAGGGTGTCGCCGGTCAGAAACACCTCGACTGGCTCGCGCTGCTCGAACAGGAACCGGATCCAGGGCTCGGCAACGGCGGCCTCGGGCGCTTGGCCGCCTGCTTCCTGGACTCGATGGCCACGCTGCAGCTGCCGGCGATGGGCTATGGCTTGCGCTACGAGTACGGGATCTTTCGGCAGTCGATTCGCGACGGCTGGCAGTACGAGCAGCCGGACAACTGGCTGCGTCGCCCCGATCCCTGGGAGATCGCCCGGCCCGACGAGCGAATCGAAGTTGCGTTCGGCTGTTCGTTCGTGATGCGCAACGGCAACCTCGAGCTCATCGCCGATCGCCCCTCCACGCTGACCGGCATTCCCTTCGATCGACCGATCGTCGGTTACGGCGGCACCACGGTCAACACGCTGCGGCTGTGGGGCGCCGTCTCCCCGGACGATTTCGATTTTCAGCAATTCAGCGCCGGCGAGTTCGTCGGCGCGCTTACCGAATCGCTGGTGGCCGAGTCATTGACACGAGTGCTGTATCCGGACGACTCCACAGTTCGCGGCCGGGCGCTGCGCCTGGTGCAGGAGTACTTTCTCGTCGCCTGCTCACTGGGAGACCTGACCCGGCGCTTTCGGCGCGCCAATCCGGACTGGCACAGCCTGCCGGACAAGGTCGCGATCCAGCTCAACGACACGCATCCGTCGCTGGCGGTCGCCGAGCTCATGCGCATTCTGCTCGACGCTGGACATCTGGGTTGGGACCAGGCGTGGAATCTGACGCAGCAAACGCTCGCATACACGAATCACACGCTGCTTCCCGAGGCGCTCGAACAGTGGCCGCTGGAAATGTTCCGCCTCTTGTTGCCGCGCCACCTCGCGATCATTTTCGAGATCAACCGACGCTTCCTCGATCAGGTCCGTGCGCGCTTCCCCGGAGATGAGGCGCGCGTCGCGCGCATGAGCCTGATCGACGAGAGCGGCGACAAGCACGTGCGCATGGCGCACCTCGCGATCGTCGGTTCGCACAGCACCAACGGTGTCGCGGCAATCCACACGGACCTGCTGCGAACTCATACCGTCCGGGACTTCGCCGAGATGTTCCCCGAGCGGTTCAACAACAAGACCAATGGCGTCACGCCGCGCCGATGGCTGCGACTGGCGAACCCGGCGCTGTCTCAGTCGATTTCCCGGGCGATTGGCGATGAGTGGATCACTGACCTGGAGGTGCTACGCAAACTGCAGCCGCTCGCCGCGGACAGTAACTTCCGCGGCGAGTTCTGCAAGGCCAAGCGCGCGGCGAAGGCGCAATTCGCCGACTGGCTGAAGACGACATCCGGCGTGCTGGTCGATCCGGATACGATCTTCGACAGCCACGTCAAACGCATCCACGAATACAAGCGCCAGTTCCTGAACGTGCTGCGCATAGTCGTGCTTTACAACCGGCTGCGGCAGCAGCCCGGGCTCGACATGGCGCCGCGAACGTTCCTGTTCGGCGGCAAGGCCGCTCCGGCCTATCGGCTCGCGAAGCTGATCATCAAGCTCATCAACAGTGTCGCCACGACGATCGACGCGGATCCCGTGGTGCGAGGGCAACTGCGGGTCGTGTTCCTTCCCGAATACGACGTCACGCTCGCCGAGCGCTTGATTCCCGCCACCGACCTGTCCAACCAGATCTCGACAGCGGGCTACGAAGCGAGCGGCACCAGCAACATGAAGTTCATGATGAACGGCGCGCTCACGATCGGCACGCGCGACGGCGCCACGATCGAGATGGCGCAGGAAGCCGGCGAGGAGAATTTCTTCCTGTTCGGGCTGACGGCGCAACAGATCGCCGACACGCGTGGTTGGTACGACCCGCATTGGCACTACGATCATGAGCCCGAGACGCGCGCGGCGCTCGACCTCATCTTCAATGATCACTTCAGCCCCTATGAGCGCGGCGTGTTCGCGCCGCTGCGTGATGAGCTGCTCACTCACCGCGACTACTATATGCACCTCGCCGATCTGCGCTCGTATCTCGATGCGGATGCGCGCGCCGTGCAACTCTACGCCGACCGCGGCGCCTGGGCGCACAAGGCGATCCTGAATGTGGCAGCATCCGGTCAGTTCTCCAGCGATCGCAGCATCGCCCAATACGCCAGCGAGATCTGGCACGTGCGTCCCTGTCCGGTCCCTCGACGAGATCTCTCATGACCCTATCACCGTTGGCCGGCAAGCCGGCTCCGCAGGAACTGCTGATCGATCCGGCGCAGCTCGAGCGCGAGTACTACACGCGCAGTCCCGAGCTCACCGATCGGACGCAGCTGGTGAGCTTCGGCACCAGCGGCCATCGTGGCTCGCCGTTGCGCGGCTCGTTCAACGAACCGCACATCGTCGCGATCACCCAGGCGATCTGCGACTACCGGCGCGCGCAGGGCATCGGCGGGCCGCTCTTCATGGGCCGTGACACGCATGCCGTGTCCGGGCCTGCGCAACGCACCGCCCTGGAAGTACTCGCCGCCAACGAAGTCGAGACGGTCATCCAGAGCGCCGATGGATTCACGCCTACACCTGCGATCTCGCGCGCGATTCTCGTGCACAACCGCGGCCGCAAGGACCGCCTGGCCGACGGCATCGTCATCACGCCGTCGCACAACCCGCCGGAGGATGGCGGCTTCAAGTACAACCCGCCGAACGGCGGCCCGGCCGACTCTGACGTGACGGGTTGGATTCAAAAACGAGCGAATGAGCTGCTGCGCGAAGGCAATCGCGCAGCGAAGCGTATGACATTCGCTGCCGCTCAGCGTGTTGCGACGCTGCGCGAGCAGGACTTCGTGATTCCCTATGTCGAGGACCTGCGCAACGTCATCGATATGGACGCGATCCGCGACGCGCGGCTGAAGCTCGCGGTGGATCCTCTCGGCGGCGCCGCGGTGCACTACTGGGAGCCGATCAATCGCGTTTACGGTCTCGAGATCGAAGTGGTCAATCCGAAAGTCGATCCGACGTTCTCCTTCATGACCGTGGACCACGACGGCAAGATCCGCATGGACTGCTCGAGCCCGTACGCGATGGCAAGCCTGCTCGGATTGAAGGATCGGTTCGACGTCGCCTTCGCCAACGACACCGATGCCGACCGCCACGGCATCGTTACGCCCTCAGGGGGGTTGCTGAATCCCAATCACTATCTTGCCGTTGCGATCCACTATCTGCTTGACGCTCGTCCGGGTTGGAGCGCGAACGCGGCGGTCGGCAAGACGCTCGTGTCCAGCAGCCTGATCGACCGTGTCGTTGCGGGCGCGGGACGGCGCCTGCTCGAAGTGCCCGTGGGCTTCAAATGGTTCGCGCCGGGCTTGCTAGACGGCTCGGTGTGCTTCGGCGGAGAAGAGAGCGCCGGCGCGAGCTTCCTGCGCCTGGATGGAACGGTGTGGACCACCGACAAGGATGGGCCCATCCTCGCGCTGCTTGCGGCTGAAATCACCGCGTGCACCGGCAAGGACCCGGGCGAGCACTACCGCGAGCTCAGTGCGCAGTTCGGCGCCTCGCACTACACGCGTATCGATGCCGCGGCGACGCCGGAACAGAAGGCACGACTTGCGAATCTGTCGCCCGCGGCGGTCCGAGCTTCATCCCTCGCCGGCGAGCCGATCACCGCGAAGCTGACTCGCGCGCCCGGCAACGACGCGCCGATCGGCGGGCTCAAGGTCGTGACGGACAATGGCTGGTTCGCGGCGCGTCCGTCCGGTACCGAGAATCTCTACAAGATCTATGCAGAGAGCCGCCGCGACGAGCATCACCTGCAGAAGCTCGTCGCCGAAGCTCAGCAGATCGTCACCGATTCCCTGAGGTCATCATGAATCCCACGCACGCACTCTCCCGAGCTGGCCAGAGTCTCTGGCTCGACAACATCACCCGCGATCTGCTGACGAGTGGCACGCTCAAGCGCTACATCGACGAGTGGTCGATCACCGGTCTCACCTCGAACCCGACGATCTTCGATCAGGCGATCAAGAACGGCACGGCCTACGACGCCTCGATCGGCGCGCGCCTGAGAGCCGGCCTGTCCGGCGAAAAGCTGTTCTTCGAAATCGCGCTGGAGGACATCACGAAGGCGGCGGATCTGTTCCGTCCGGTGCACGAGCGCACTGCCGGAGCCGATGGCTGGGTCTCGCTCGAAGTCTCGCCGCTCCTCGCGCACGACGCGGCAACGACACTGCGCGAGGCGCGGGATCTGCACGCGCGAGCGGGCCGGTCCAATGTGTTCATCAAGATTCCGGGAACGCCAGAAGGGCTGCCCGCGATCGAGGAAGCCATCTTCGCGGGCGTACCCATCAACGTGACGCTGCTGTTTTCCCCCGAGCAGTACCTGGCTGCGGCCGAAGCCTGGCTGCGAGGCATCGAGCGCAGGATCGAGGCAAACCTGAACCCGGACGTCGCTTCCGTCGCGTCGATCTTCCTCAGTCGCTGGGATGTCGCGGTCGCAGGGAAAGTGCCGCCGGCGCTGACGAACGCACTGGGAATTGCGATCGGCCACCAAGCGTACCGTGCCTATGCGCAGCTGCTGGCTTCCTCGCGCTGGCGTCGTGTGTTCAACGCCGGTGCGCGTCCACAGCGGCTCCTGTTTGCGAGCACGGGCACCAAGGATCCCAAGGCGTCCGACATTCTGTACATCAAAGCCCTGGTCGCGCCGCTGACCGTGAACACGATGCCCGAAGGCACGCTGAAGGCCTTCGCCGACCACGGCGAGGTCGGGCCGGAGCTACGCGCCGACGGCGGCGATTCCGCGAAGGTGCTGGGCGAGTTCCGCAAGGCCAGCGTGGATCTCAATGCGCTCGCCGCGAAGCTACAGGACGAAGGCGCGGCTTCCTTCGTTGCCTCCTGGAACAACCTGCTCGGCGTCATCGCGTCCAAAGGCTCAGCGCTCGCGCGAGCGAGCTAGGACCCGCTCCCATGAAGACTCCAACTTTGCCATTGCTCGCGCGCCCTGCCTGGGCGGCGCTGCAAGCCCACCAGAAGCAAGTCGCACCGCTGCATCTGCGCAAGCTGTTCGCGGACGACGCCAAGCGCGGCGAGCGCCTGACGCTCGAGGCCGCCGGAATCTATCTCGACTACTCGAAGAACCGCGTTACCGACGAGACGTTGTCCCTGCTCGTGAAGCTCGCTGAGGAGTCAGCGCTGCGAGAGCGCATCGACGCCATGTTCAGCGGAGAGCACATCAACGTCTCCGAGAATCGGGCTGTGCTGCACACCGCGCTGCGTGCACCGAAGGGCGCGTCCGTTCGCGTCGATGGCGAGAACGTCGTGCCGCAGGTCCACGCAGTGCTCGCCAGGATGAGCGATTTTGCGAACCGCGTTCGCAACGGCGACTGGAAAGGCCACACCGGCCAGCGCATCCGCAACGTCGTCAACATCGGAATCGGTGGCTCGGATCTCGGGCCCGTGATGGCCTACGAAGCGCTCAAGTCGTACAGCGAGCGCGCCATGACTTTCCGCTTCGTCTCCAACGTCGACGGCACCGACTTCACCGAAGCCGTCCGCTATCTCGATCCGGCGCAGACGCTGTTCATCGTCTCCTCGAAGACCTTCACGACGCTGGAAACGATGACCAATGCCCGCGCCGCTCGCGCGTGGTCTCTGCAAGGTCTCGGCGGTGACGCGCAGGCGGTGGCACGGCACTTCGTCGCCGTTTCTACCAATGCCGCGGAGGTCGCGAAGTTCGGCATCGATACCGCGAACATGTTCGAGTTCTGGGATTGGGTCGGCGGGCGTTACTCGATGGACTCGGCAATTGGCCTGTCGACGATGATTGCCATCGGTCCGGAGCGCTTCGGCGAGCTGCTCGCGGGCTTTCACGAGATGGATGAGCACTTTCGTACTGCACCCTTCGAGCGCAATCTGCCCGTGCTCATGGGACTTCTCGGCCTGTGGTACACCGATTTCTTCGGCGCGCAGACCGTTGCAGTACTGCCGTACGAGCAGTATCTGCATCGCTTCCCCGCCTACCTGCAGCAGCTCACGATGGAGAGCAACGGCAAGCACGTGACGCTCGACGGCGAGCGTGTCGGCTACGACACCGGTCCGATCTACTGGGGCGAGCCCGGTACGAACGGGCAGCACTCCTTCTACCAGCTCATTCATCAGGGTACGCGGCTCATCCCCTGCGACTTCATCGCATTTGCGCAGCCGCTGAATCCGCTCGGCGAGCAACACGACATGCTGCTCGCCAACGTGTTCGCCCAGGGTGAGGCGCTCGCCTTCGGCAAGACGCCCGCGGAGGTCAAGGCCGAGGGCTCGCCGGACTGGCTCGTTCCGCATCGCACGTTCGAGGGCAATCGACCTTCCAACACACTGCTGCTCGAACGACTGACGCCGGCAGCGCTCGGCAAGCTCGTCGCACTTTACGAGCACAGCGTGTTCACGCAGGGCGCGATCTGGCAGATCGACTCGTTCGATCAGTGGGGCGTGGAGCTCGGCAAAGTGCTCGCCAAGCGCATCCTCACCGAGCTCGGCGCCGGGAGCACGCCGCAGCTCGCCCATGACAGTTCGACGAACGCGCTCATCCACCGCTATCGCAAGCTCAGGAGTCTCTAATGCAGCTGGGAATGATCGGTTTGGGTCGAATGGGCGCCAACATGGTGCGCCGCCTGCTCAAGGGCGGTCACAGCTGTGTCGTGTTCGACGTTGCGCCGAAAGCCGTCGAGGACATCGCGAAAGAAGGTGCAACGGGCGCCTCGTCCCTCCGGGATCTGGTCGCGAAACTCGAGAAGCCGCGCGCGCTGTGGCTCATGGTGCCGGTCGCGCTCGTGGACAAGATCAGCGCCGAGCTGCTGCCGTTTCTCGAGCCCGGCGACACGTTGATCGACGGCGGCAACTCACACTATGTCGATGACATCCGGCGCTCGCAGGCGCTTGCCTCGCGAGGTATCCACTACATCGACGTGGGAACGAGCGGCGGCGTGTTCGGCCTCGAACGCGGCTACTGCATGATGATCGGCGGCGAGCGGGACGTCGTGCAGCGCCTCGATCCGATCTTTGCAACGTTGGCTCCCGGCGC
>DATEML010000101.1:0-20107 GCA_035275585.1 Steroidobacteraceae bacterium
TGCTGCGCGATGGCAGCCAGATGCTCGAGATCCGCGTCGTCGAGGTTGAAGCTGACCTTGACGCTCACACCAGCACGTTCTTGAACTGCCACGGATCGCTGCGATCCAGGTCTTCCTCGAACAGCTCGCCGCGCTGGGTCAACGGGGTCCATTCGCCATAGACGCCGACCACCGGGCCGAGGTACGGCATGCACACTTCGAGGTTACGGCGGAAATCCATCTCGTCCGGCTCGATCACGCCGGCCTGCGGATTCTCCATCGCCCACACCATGCCCGAGAGCACCGCGACGCAGACCTGCAGGCTGGTCGCCGTGTTGTGCGGCACGAGCTTGCGCGCCTCCTGGATCGACAGCTGCGAGCCGTACCAGTACGCGTTCTTCTTGTGGCCGGCGAGCAGCACGCCGAGCTCGTCGATGCCTTCGATGATCTCTTCGTTGAGGATCCGTTTGCGTTCCTGCAGGTGCCAGTTGCGCCCGGCGAACTCGTGCACCGAGAGCACGGCGTCGTCGCACGGGTGATACGCGTAGTGCACCGTGGGCCGGTACACCACCTTGCCGCCTTCGCGATGCGTGAGGTAGGTGGGGATGGAGATTGACTCGCCGTGCGTGATCAGAAAACCGTGGAAGGGGCCCGCCTTCGGCGTCCACGTGCGCACACGCGTGCCCGCACCAGGCTGCAGCATGTAGATGGCGCTTTGCGGTCCGAAGTCGTAGCGCTGGCCGCGCGGCGGCAGCGACTTCTCGTGCGTGCCCCAGCCGAGCTCAGCCGGCTGGCTGCCCTCGCTGACGAAGCCATCGACCGACCACGTGTTGACGAACTCGCCCGGACGCTTGGGCACGTTCGCGACCTGCGTGTCGCGCTCCGCAATGTGGATCACCTTCACCTGCAGCTTGTGCGCGAGGGCGGCCCACTGCTCGCGCGTGCTCGGACTGCCGGCGGCGACGCCCAGATCGGAAGCGAGATTGAGCAGCGCCTGCTTGACGAAGTGCGACACCATTCCGGGATTCGCGCCGTGCGTCAGCACGGCCGTCGGACCGTTCGGATGCGACTGGCGCAGCGCCAGCGCTTCCTCGCGCAGCGCGTAATTCGTGCGCCGAGCCGGCGAGATCGACGGGTCGGTGTAACCGCCGGGCCACGGCTCGATGCAGGTATCCAGGTACAGCGCGCCCTTCTCATGCGCGAACTTGACGAGCGCGATGCTCGAAACGTCCACCGACAGGTTCAGCAGGAAATCGCCGCGCCCGAGCAGCGGGTCGAGCACCTGCCGGTGGTTCTCGCGCGTCAGCGGCTGCACGACGAACTTGATGCCATACTCCGCGGCCTCGCGCTTGCCCGCCTCGTCCGCGGTCACGATGGTGATGCGCTCCGGCTTGATGCCGATGTGACGCAGGATGAGCGGCAGCACGCCCTGGCCGATGCTGCCGAAACCGACGCAGACCAGGCGGCCGGGAAACTGAACGTAGACCGGGAAATCAGGCATGGCGAGCTACTTCCGAAGTGAGGGAAAACGGCGGGCGCGAGTTTACTGATTTCTTCACTCTTTCCAATGCGGCGGCACGGTGCGCTCGTAGCCCGGCAGCGCCTGGACGCGGCCGATCCACGCGGCAATCGCCGGGAAATTGCTGTCCAGCGGCAGGAAGCGCCCTCGCAGCTCCTGCGCCTCGCGGCGCTCCAGGCTCCGCAGCAGCATCTGGATGCCCGGAAACACGACGATGTCGGCCGCCGAGAACGCCTCGCCGACCAGCCAGGCCGACGTCGTCAGGCGCCGCTCGATCGTCGCCGCCTCCTTCAACGCGAACCCCATGACGCGCTCGACTTCCTCCATGCGACCCTCGACGCCCTGGAACAGGATCGCCTGGATGATGCGCATGATGTGTTCTTCGGCGTACGACTGGTACTCGCAGATCACGCGCTCGATCGTGCCGGCCTCCTCCGCGGTGTTGCCGAACAGCGGCGCCTGCGGATACTTGCGATCGAGGTAATGCAGGATCGCCAGCGACTCGAAGACGACGTAGTCGTCGTCCTTCAGCACCGGCACGCGGCCGCGCGGATTCATCTTCAGCAGCGGCGGCGCCTTGTGCTCCTGCTTCGCGAACTGCACCAGGTGCGACACGTACGACAGCTGCTTGTACTCGAGCGCGAGCAGCGCCCGCCACGAATACGGGCTGCCGCTGCCCCACCAGATTTCCAGTGCCATGGTCCTGCCCTTGTGTGTGCTTTCTTGCGTCGGGCGCGATTGTAACGGTGCGGCGCAGTGAGCAAACTACTTCGCATGCCCAACCGTTTCGCAACGCTCATTTCGCCTGCCGAGCTGGCGCCGCACGTCGCCGACGCCGACTGGCTCGTCGTCGACTGCCGCTTCGAGCTCGGCAAGCCGGAAACCGGCGAGCGCGCCTATGCTGCCGGACACATCCCGCATGCAATTTATGCCCATCTCGACCGGGATCTGGCGGCTCCCGTCACGCCGCAGACCGGACGTCATCCGCTGCCGTCGCCGGAGAAATTCGCCGCCACGCTCGCCAGCTGGGGACTGACGCCGGCCACCCAGGTGGTTGCCTACGACGCCGACAACTCAGCATACGCTGCGCGTCTGTGGTGGCTGCTGCGCTGGGTCGGGCACGACGCGGTCGCCGTGCTCGACGGCGGATTCAAGGCGTGGACCGCTGCCGGCCTGCCGACCACGACCGAGGTTCCACAGCGCCGCGCGGGCCACTTCGTCGCGCGTCCCAACCGCGACATGTGGTACGACGCGCGCGAAGTCGCCGAACGTGTCCAGCGCGCCGACTGGCGCCTGCTCGACGCGCGCGCGCCGGAGCGCTTCGCGGGACAGGTCGAGCCGATCGACCCCGTCGCCGGTCACGTGCCGGGCGCGCGCAATCATCCGTTCTCGAGCAATCTCGGCGGTGACTCGCGCTTCGCGACGGAGCAGGAATTGCGGCGCCGTTTCGAGCAGTCGCAGGCCGGCGTCGCCGACGATCACACAATTGTAATGTGCGGCTCCGGCGTGACTGCCTGCAACCTGCTGCTCGCGATGGAAGCTGCGGGCAAGCGCGGCGCGCGGCTGTACGCCGGCTCGTGGAGCGAGTGGATCCGCGATCCGTCGCGAGGTGTTGCGAAAGAGTCGTGAATTTTCTGCTATCTTTCGCGCCGAAGTGACGCGCCCATGGAGAGCGCAACCGCCTTGGACCAGCCCGCTAAAAAATTCACGCCGAGTCCTGCGTGGGACACCGAGGACTCGCTCGACCTGTACCAGGTCACCGCGTGGGGCAAACCGTACTTCGGCATCAACGAGGCCGGTCACGTGGTGGTGCGGCCCGACGGCACCCTGGAGCGCGACATCGATTTGTTCGAAGTCGTCGAGGGCCTGAAGGCGCGCGATCTCACCACGCCGGTCGTGGTGCGCTTCTCCGATATCCTGCATCACCGCCTGACGCGCCTGCACAAGGCGTTCGCGCAGGCGATCGCCGAGAACGACTACAAGAACCGCTACTGCGCGGTGTTCCCGATCAAGGTGAACCAGCAGCGGCTGGTCGTCGAAGAGGTGTATCGCTACGGCGCCGAGTTCAGTTTCGGCCTGGAAGCCGGCTCCAAGCCCGAGCTGCTGGCGGTCATGGCGCTGACCGAGGGCGCACCGGAGCGCATGATCGTCTGCAACGGCTTCAAGGACGACAGCTACATCGAAGCGGTGATCCTCGCGACCAAGCTCGGCCGCACGATCATCCCGGTGATCGAGAATTTCGACGAGCTCAAGCTGGTGCTGCGGCACGCGGACAAATATCAGGTGCGGCCGCGCATCGGCGTGCGCGTCAAGCTGGCGAGCGAAGGCGCCGGCCGCTGGCGCGACTCGGCCGGCGAGAAATCCAAGTTCGGCCTGTTCGTCAGCGAGATCCTCGAGCTGGTCGACACGCTGCGCGAGCACGAGATGCTCGACTGCCTGGAGCTGGTGCACTGCCATCCCGGCAGCCAGCTGCAGGACATCCGCCGCGTCAAGGACGCGATCAACGAGCTCGCCCACGTGTACGCCGAGCTCAAGCTGATGGGCACCGGCGTGAAGTACATCGACGTCGGCGGCGGGCTCGGCGTCGATTACGACGGCAGCGGCACGAACTTCGAATCCTCGATGAACTACACGATCAACGAGTACGCGAGCGACGTCGTGTACCGCATCGCCAGCGTGTGCAACGCGCGCGAGATCGAGCATCCGGTGATCGTGAGCGAGTCGGGCCGCGCGACTGCCGCGCACCACAGCGTGCTGGTGTTCAACGCGCTCGGCTCTTCGGCACTCGACCAGTTTCGCGTCGCCGGCAGCATCGAGGAAGACTACAACGGCGAGGAAGAGCTGCCGCAGCCGGTGCTCGACCTGTTCGAGGCGCATCGCACCGTGTCGGAGCGACGCCTGGTCGAGTGCTATCACGACGCCCTGCAGGCGCGCGAGCAGGCGCTGCAGATGTTCAACCTCGGCCTGCTGAGCCTGGAGTTCCGCGGCCTGGCCGAACGGTTGTACTGGGCGACCTGCGCCAGGATCCGCGATTACTGCCGCAAGCTCGCCACCGACGATCGTAGAGTGCCCGAAGAGCTGGAAGGCCTCGAGCTGATTCTGTCCGACACCTACTTCTGCAACTTCTCCGTGTTCCAGTCGTTGCCCGACAGCTGGGCGATCGGGCAGCTGTTCCCGATCATGCCGATCCACCGGCTGAACGAGAAGCCGACGCGCAACGCGGTGCTCGCCGATATCACCTGCGACTCCGACGGCAAGATCGACCGCTTCGTGAGTCAGCGCGACGTGAAGCGCACGCTGGAACTGCACGAGCTGCGCGTCGGCGAGGAGTACTACCTCGCCGCGTTCCTGGTGGGCGCTTACCAGGAGACGCTCGGCGACCTGCACAACCTGTTCGGGGATACGCACGTGGTGCACATCCGTCTGCACGACGAAGGCGGCTGGTGGATCGAAGAGATCGTGAAGGGCGACACCGCCAGCAAAGTGCTGAGCTACATGCAGTACGACGTCGATCGCCTGTTCCCGCAGTTCGCCCGCGACTGCGAGCGTGCCGTGCGCGAGAACCGCATGACGCTGGCGGAAAGCCAGGCGCTGCGCCGGTTCTACGAGTCGGAGCTGAACGGCTATACCTACCTCGAACCGGATTGATGGACTTCAAAGCGCTTCTCACGGTTTTCGCGACCGTGTTCCTGGCCGAGCTCGGCGACAAGACCCAGCTGGCCACCGTCTTGTTCGCCGCCAACGCCAAGCACAGTCCCTGGCTGATCTTCGTTGCGTCCTCGGCCGCCCTGGTCTGCGCCGCCGGACTCGGCGTGCTGGCCGGCGGCTGGCTTTCCCGGCACGTCGACACGAAGATGCTGTCGATCGTCGCCGGCATCGGCTTCATCGCCATAGGCGCCTGGACGGTCATCGCGGCCGTACGGTCCTGAAACCCCTGCAAAGCAGCCTTTTTGCGAACGCAACAAGGCCCCTATCCTGCCCCGCGGGATTCCCCTGAGCCGGCGTTGCAAGGCCTAAAACCGTGACGTAACATCGTCCGCGGTCAGCTGACTACGCACTCAACTAATACGAGCGACCGCTTCAAAAGCCGTTTCTGCCCGTCTTCGGGACCAACCCTCCGCAGCCGTTCTCTCACCGTCTGGAATAGTTGATTTGTCAGCGACCACACCCGCAGTCCGTCTCCATAAACCGGGGTTTTCGAGACCACCGGAAGCGACGGGCTGCGTAACTCCTGTCTGGCCTCAAGAGTGATGACATCGATGACGACGATCTACGTTGGAAATCTGCCCTTCAGCGCGACTGAAGTAGATGTGCGCAGCCTGTTCGAGAAGCACGGTGCCGTGCAGTCAGTAAAACTGGTGAACGACCGCGAGACCGGCCGCCCGCGCGGCTTCGGCTTCGTGGAAATGTCGCCGACGGACGCGCAGACCGCGATTCAGCACATGAACGGTTTCAACATGGGGGGCCGCCCGCTGCGCGTGAACGAAGCACGCGAGCGCGAAGCGCGCCCGCCGCGTCAGAACAACCGCTGGTAGACGTAGGCGCCGGGCTCGGGTAGCCGGGCCCCGCCGATTCCACTATCTTCGCGCTCATCGAAGCGCAGGAGATCGGTGGAAGTGATTTTGCGAATCGTGCCGCTGCTCGCAGCCGCCGCCTTGCTGACGAGCGGCTGCGCCACGCAGCGTGCCAGCGACCCTGCCATCGAGCAGGCGCTTGCCGCCCCGCATCGTTCCGCCGCGAATCGCGCCCGTGACGCGTATCGCCATCCGCTGCAGACGCTGCAGTTCTTCGGGCTGCGTCCCGACATGACCGTGGTCGAAGTGTGGCCCGGCGGCGGCTGGTACACGGAGATCCTGGCGCCGCTGCTGAAGCAGCGCGGGCGCTTGTACACCGCCCATCTCGATCCGGCGTCGAGCGAATACGCGCGCCGAACGGTCGACGACTTCCGCGCCACCCTGGCCGCGCGCCCCGACCTCTACGACAAAGTCGTCGTGACCACGCTCGCCGCGCCGCCGGCGCCGAACGCAATCGCGCCCGCCGGCTCGGCCGACCTGGTCGTGACCTTCCGCAACCTGCACAACTGGATGATGTTCGGCTGGCAGCGCGAAGCGTTCGAAGCCATGCACGCCGCGCTGAAACCCGGCGGAGTGCTCGGGGTCGTCGAGCATCGCGGCGACCCCAAACGCCCGCAGGATCCGAAAGCCGCCTCGGGCTACGTGCACGAGCAGTACGCCATCGACCTGATCGAAAGCGTCGGCTTCAGGCTCGTCGGCCGCTCCGAGATCAACGCCAATCCCCGCGACACCAAGGACTATGAGAAGGGCGTGTGGGCATTGCCGCCGACGTTTGCCGGCGGCAACACCGGCCACGACCGCTTCGCTGCGATCGGCGAAAGCGATCGCTTCACGCTGAAGTTCGAGAAGGTCGCGCGATGACGCGCGTCGCGCTGGTCTTGCTGGTCGCGCTTGCCTTGCCGGCCCACGCTCAGCAACCCGACGCGAAGCCGGCCCAGCCGCCGACCGAGACCGCGACGGCAACGGCGCTCAAGGCCAAGGGCAAGATCCGCCTGCTCGGCGCCGACGTGCCGGCCGGCACTAGCAAGCGACTCACCTGGACCAGCGGCGAGGGGATGGAAGGCTTCGTCACGCCCGTGCCGGTGATCGTGCTCAACGGCAAAGGTCCCGGTCCGGTGTTGTGCCTGACGGCCGCGGTGCATGGCGACGAGCTCAACGGCATCGAGGTGACGCGACGCGTCCTCGACGACGTCGACCTCGAAGAGCTCAACGGCGCAGTGATCGGCGTGCCGATCGTGAACATCCAGGGCTTCTACCGCGGCACGCGTTACCTGCCGGACCGTCGCGATCTGAATCGGTACTTCCCCGGCAATCCGAAAGGCAGCGCTGCGACACGCATGGCGCATTCGTTCTTCACCGAAGTGGTGAAGCACTGCTCGGCATTGGTCGACCTGCATACGGGCTCGCTGAATCGCACCAACCTGCCGCAAGTGCGCGCCGACCTGCGCGTCCCGCAGGTCCAGCGCATGACACAGGCGCTCGGCGCGACCGTCGTGCTTCACAGCGTCGGCGAGCGCGGCTCGCTGCGCCGCGCGGCCAGCGAGGCTGGTATTCCCACCGTGACTTTCGAGATGGGCGAGCCGATGCGCGTGCAGCCCGAGCAGGTCGAGCACGGCGCGAAGGCGATCGAGACGCTGATGTACTCGCTCGGCATGACCAAGCAGCGCCGCTACTGGGGCGACCCGGAACCGGTGTACTACGCGTCGAAATGGGTGCGCGTCGATCACGGCGGCATCCTCTTCTCGGACGTGGCGCTCGGCGAGCGCGTCAGCGAGGGCGAGCTGCTCGGCGTCGTGACCGATCCGATCTCGAACCAGCAGCATCGCATCTACGCGCCGATCAGCGGCCGCGTGCTCGGCATGGCGCTCAACCAGGTCGTGCTGCCGGGCTTCGCGGCGTACCGCATCGGCACGGCCACGTCGAAGTCCGACGCTGCGATCCAGTCCGCCGACGATGCGGGCGAGGACGCGCCGGACGACGAAGCCACTCCCGAAGACGAGGATGCGCCGCCGCGCGGCTGACCGACTCGGAGCACTCGTGGAAAAACTGACGTTCACCGGCTTTCTCCTGCGCGTGGCGTTCGCTCTCGCGCTGGTCCTGCTCACGTACAACCCGAGCGGCTATTCGTACGTGCACATGGTGCAGGCGGGTTTCCCCGCGGTCACGCCGCTCGAAGCCGTGCTCGGGGTCTTGCTGCTGATCGGCTGGTTCGTATTTTTACGCGCCACGCTCAGCTCGATCGGCCCGTTCGGCATGGTGCTCGCGCTCGCGCTGTTCGCGGCGTTGATCTGGCTCATCGTGTCGTGGGGCTGGGTGAAGTTGTCGGACACCGGCGCGATCTTGTGGATCGGGCTGGTCGTGCTGGCGCTGATCCTGGCCGTCGGCATGTCGTGGTCGCATCTGTACCGGCGCTGGTCCGGGCAAGCCACGGTCGAGGACGGAGACGACAATTGAGCCGCGTCGACGTCACGCATGTCTTCACCGGGCGTGTCATCGAGGTGAACATCGAGCGCGTCGAGCTGCCGAACGGCACGACCGCTGCGCTCGAAATCATTCGCCATCCGGGCGGCGCCGCGGTGCTCGCGCTCGACGCTGAAAATCGCGTCTGCCTGTTGCGGCAATTCCGGCACGCGGCGGACGGCTGGGTCTGGGAGCTGCCCGCCGGCAAGATCGACAATCGCGAGCCGCCGCTGGACACCGCACGCCGCGAGCTCGAGGAAGAAGCCGGCGTGGCGGCCGGCTCGTGGCAGTCGCTCGGGGATTACCTGAGCTCACCCGGCGTTTTTACAGAAGTCGTTCATCTGTTCCTCGCCACGCAGCTGTCCTCCCTGCCCCAGCGTCCGGAAGAGCACGAGGTCTTCGAAGTGCATTGGCTGCCGTTTAGCGACGTGCTGGAGATGGCGCGCTCGGGTGAGCTTCGCGACGGCAAATCGCTGGTAGCGGTTTTTAGAGCCTCTACGCGCGTCCCGGGCGCGGGCTAACCGCAGCGCGCGGCCGCTGTCGATGCGGCTGACAGGCGCGCTGCGCCATTCGCGCACCAGTTCACACTTTCGCGCCTTGCTGCGCCAACCGTGACGCACTTCAATACCTTCTGAGTATTCCGCGCACTCGTGAAGCCGCACACAGGGTGCTGCGCTGACGCGACATACAATCTGCTGCAGTGGTAATTCGGCCTCGCGGCCGGGTTTCTAGGGACGAAGGTGCATTGAAAGACGAACTGAAAAAGCTGGGCTTGCGCATCCGACCGCGCGTCGTGGAACCGCGCGTGCAGAACCCGGAGAATCCGGGTCAGATTCGCTTCGACGAGCGCGGCAACGCCATTTACCAGTGGCAGGACGAACAGCTGACCGCAGACGGCGTAGACGGCGAGCGCGCGCGTGACAAGGCGCTCGCACACCCCGGGCTCGCAATCGTCGAGGACGACGCGCCGGCGAACGCACCGATCCGCTCCAATCCGAAGGGGCTGCGCGTGGGCTACAACCCGTACGAGAGCGGCGTGCTCGCCAAGAAAGGACCCCGCAGGATGCGCGATCTGCGCGAGCTGTCGAAGTGGATGGAAGCGAAGAAGAAAGCCAAGCCCGACGGGCACGAAGAATAAGTCAGGCTTCAGCCTGACACCGCTAGATTCCTGATCTTCTCCTGATGCCCGCGGCGGAAGAATCGCCGCAGCTCGCCGAGCCACAGCTCCGGCCGTTGGCGTCGCGCGCGCATGAATCTCTCTTCGAGTGAGCGGCAGAAGCGCGCCGCGTGCCGGTTTGCTTCCTCGTAACGATGCCGGCTGATCTCGTCCGGCTGCGGCAGAAAGCTCACCGCATGAAACAGCCGTGCGTGCAACGCGTCCGGAAAGCGGCCGGACTGTTGCCGCGTCAGCAGCGCGACCGCGGTTGCGTACTTGTCGACCTCGGCCTGCAGCTCCAGCTCGAGCAGCGATACGTTGCGGCCGCGGGCGAGGCTCCACACCAGGTAGTGAAAGTGGCTGACGCCTTCGAGCACCGTGCAATAGTCGGGGAGGTTGTCCTCGTCGAGCGCCTCGAGCGGATCGCGCCGCGCGAGCCGCGCCAGCACGTCGCGATCGATGAACAGGCCGAGCCGCACGCCCTGCTCTTCCTCGACAACGAAGACCCGCTCGTCGCCGGCATGCTCGGCCTGCTCGCCGACGACCTCGGACAGACGCTGCCGATCGCTGAGCACGAAGTCCTGCACGTCTTCGCGCACCGGCGCGTCGTAGAGCTGCGTCAACAACGTTTGCATGCGGCGCAAGAGCTGCACGTTCAGTGCTCCTTGCGCGCGCCCTGCGCGACGGGCGCAACGCCGAGCCGTTGCAGGATCGCGAACGCACGCGGGCTGCCGGTCTTCAGCCAGATCTCGTACAGCCGCAGGATGTCGCGGTCCGTATGGGTATGCGCCATCTCGGCGACGTCGTTGAGCACGTCGACGAGTCGCTGGAACTTCTGCGCGAGCTCGAGGAAGACGGCCGCGAACGCCTGGCCGCGCATCGTGCCTCGCAGGTTGTCGGCCAGCGTCCCGTAGGCGCGGCCGCCCATCGCGATGTGGTAGTCGATGTCGATCAGCTTGCGCGCGAAGCTCTGTGCGAAGAACCCGGCCACGAACAGCGAGACGTCGCCGAGCCGGCGCAGCGTCTCGTCGCGCTGCTGCGCCGAAGGCGCCTCGGCGGCGTCGGCGAGCATGTGAGCGAGGGGCTTGAGGCGGACGCCCTCGGACGTGATGTCGTAGAGCTCTTCCGAGCGGGCGAACATGGTGAGGATGTTGACGACGTAGTGTTCGGTGTGGTCGTCCACGTCGACGCGTTGCTTGCGCAACGCAGCCTGCACCGAGTCGTGAAAGAACTCGCGCAGATTGGTGACTGCAACGAGCGGCTTAGCTGCTTCGTGCTCCTCCATCGCCCGACACCTCTTTGACGCACATTTCTGCCATGACCTTTACATTCAGGATTCGTACCAGCGCGCGGGAGTTCCGCTTCGAGCCAAGGTTACATAGCGATTGCGCCAAACCTGTGCGGGAAATCGCGAAATGCGCGCTTGGTGCGCTGGCAGCCGTGTACCTGGAGTGCTAATGACAGAACAACGCACGAACACTGTGCGGTCGGTCACATGTGTGTGTGGGCCAAAAGAAAACCCCGCGGTGCTCGCACACCGCGGGGTCTTCGTATCGCTCGAAGGCGTTGGAACGCTTACCAGCGTCCGCCGCCGCCACCACCACCGCCACCACCGCCACGGGGGCCGCGGCCACCGCCGCCACCACCGCCGCCGCCTTGACGCTCCTGCGCTTCATTGACACGCAGGGGACGGCCTCCCATGTCCTTACCGTTCAGCGACTGGATGGCGCGCTGTGCATCGGGACGCGGCATCTCCACGAAGCCGAAGCCGCGCGGACGGCCGGTTTCGCGATCGTTGATCAGCGCCACCGACTCCACGGTGCCGTGCTGCTCGAACAGCTGGCGCACCGCGGCCTCGTCTGCCGAGAACGGCAGGTTTCCCACATAGATCCTCGTCATAGAAGTACTAGCTCTCTCTGCTGAAAAAAGCCCCGAGCGCGGATAGATCCCCACTGCGAGGCCTGGTTACAAACGGGCTCCGCCCCCGTCTCCTGTCCTGTTCCTCTTCGGAGCGACAGGCGGCGGTTGAGGTCCCAGGCCTACGTTCGCGGTCTCGTCGGATTTTTCAGAAGTTGGCCGGAGGATGGGGGTCTTCAATGACCCGGCTGGCCAAGCCAGAGAAAAAAGCGGGCAAAGGCACAACGAACGGCGCGGAATGTACGCCAATCGTTTTGGCAAGGCAATTGGCCGGCAGCCCGGCCGGCGGATTGCGTATATCCCTGTATACGCACCACTTACAGCAATCGCACGAGCTCCGTCAGCGACCGAATCGTGTGCGCCGGAGGCGCGATTTCGGCGGGCCATTGCACGCCCTGGCGGTCGATCCAGATCGCCTGCATGCCGGCGCCGCGAGCGCCCTCCACGTCGAGGTGCGGGTCGTCTCCGACGTAGACGACCTCGCTCGCCTGCAGATCGGTCCCTTCGATCACTTTGTGGAAGATCGCGGGATCCGGCTTCAGCGCGCCGACGTGACGCGCGGCGATCGTGCGTTCGAAGAAGTGCGCGAGGCCGATCTTCGCAAGGTCGGCGTTACCGTTGCTGGCCGTGAACAGGCGATAGCGGCGGTGCAGCTGTTCGAGCGCCGGCAGCACGTCGTCGTAGAGGTCGACCTCGTTGCGCGCCTGGATGAAGGCGTCGAACGCCTCTTCCGCCATCGCCTCGGCATAGCCGAACTCGCGAGCGTGCTCGCGCAGGGTCTGCTTGCGCAGGAAAGTGAAGTCGTGACGCATCTGCGGATGTGCGGCTGCTGTCTGCTCGCGCGCGCTGCGCATCATCTCGAGCGTCATGCTCGCAACCACGCGCGGGTATCGCTGCGCGAGGAAGTCGTACATCCTCTGCTCGGCCCGCATGATGACCGGCCACACGTCCCACAGCGTGTTGTCCAGGTCGAAGCAGATCGCGCGCACCTTCAAGCGCGCACCGCCGCAAGTCCCCGCTGCAGATCCGCCTTGAGGTCGTCCGGGTGCTCCAGGCCCACGGAGATGCGCAGCAATCCTTCGGTGATCCCCGCGCGCTCGCGCTCCGCCGCCGTGATCCGCGAGTGCGTCGTGCTCGCCGGATGCGTGATCGTGGTCTTCACGTCACCCAGATTCGCGGTGATCGACATCAGCCGCGTCGCATCGACGAATGACCAGGCACCGGCCCGGCCGTTGCCGACTTCGAAAGCGATGATGCCGCCGAAGCCTCGCTGCTGGCGACGCGCGAGCGCGTGCTGGGCATGCGACTCCAGCCCGGCGTAGTGGACCTTGCGCACTCCCTGCTGCTGCTCCAGCCAGCGCGCCAGCTCGAGCGCAGCGGCGGAATGCGCGTTCATGCGCAGCTCCAGCGTTTCCAGCCCTTTCAGGAACACCCAGGCGTTGAACGGGCTCATGCTCGGCCCGGCCGAGCGGATGAAACCGAACACGTCGCGGCCGACCAGCTCCTCGCTGCCGACGATCGCGCCGCCGACGCAGCGCCCCTGCCCGTCGAGATACTTCGTCGCCGAGTGGATCACGAGGTCCGCACCGAGCTCGAACGGCTTCTGCAACGCCGGCGTGCAGAAGCAGTTGTCCACGCACAGCAGCACGCCGCGCTCGTGTGCGATATCGGCGATCGCGCGAATATCGGCGATCGCCGACAGCGGATTGGAAGGCGTCTCGAGGAATGCGAGACGCGTGGTGTCGCGGATCGCGGCACGCCACGCATCGTTGTCGTCGGGCCGCACGTAGGTCACCGCGACGCCGAACTTCGTCATGTAGCGGTTGAGCAGCGCGATCGTGGAGCCGAACACGCTGTCCGAGCAGATGATGTGGTCGCCGGCCTTGAGCAGCGCCATGCACATCGCGAGGATCGCGGCCATGCCCGAGCCGGTGCCGACGCAGGCTGCCCCGCCCTCCATCGCCGCCAGGCGCTCTTCGAAGCAACGCACGGTCGGATTGGTGAAGCGCGAGTAGATGTTGCCCTTCTCGGTCTCCGCGAACCGCGCGGCCGCTTCGGCGGCATTGCGGAACACGTAGCTGGACGTGGTGAAAATCGGCTCCGCGTGCTCGCCTTCGTGCGTGCGCACCTGGCCGGCGCGGATGGCCAGGGTTGCGAGGTGATGGTCTGGCATAGGAAGCGTATGGCGTTGGTGCGGAAAGGAGGCGGTTAGTTTAACTTCTCTGCCCATGCTCACCCTCGTCATCGGCAACAAAGACCTCTCCAGCTGGTCGCTGCGTCCCTGGCTGGTCCTCAAGCACTACCGGATCGCTTTCAGCGAGATCAAGCTGCCGCTCGATACGCCGGAGTTCTACGCGCAGATCGTGAAGTACTCCGGGGCGCGGCGCGTGCCGATCCTGATCGACGGCGAGGCGCACATCTGGGACTCGCTGGCGATCGTCGAGTACCTGAACGAGAAGGTTGACGGACGCGCCTGGCCGGCGGACCCGCTGCTGCGCGCGCACGCCCGCTCGGTCAGCGCCGAGATGCATTCCGGCTTCCAGGCGTTGCGCGAAACCTGGCCGATGCACACGACCGGCAGCAACCCGCACGTTCCCCTCCCGCCGCAGGGTCGGGCCGACGTCGCGCGAGTGCAGTCCATCTGGGACGACTGCCGAACGAAGTACGCTGCCCGCGGGCCGTGGCTGTTCGGTGAGTTCTCGATCGCTGACGCGATGTATGCGCCTGTTGTGCTGCGCTTCCGTCACTACGGCGCAACCGGTCTCACGGCGCAGTCGCAGGCGTACGTGCAGCAATGGCTGCAGAACGCTGAGATGCGCGAGTGGTTCGCAGACGCGGAAAAGGAAGTGTCAGGCTCAGCCTGACTCTCGTCCTTGCGGTCCGCCAACTTCCTACGGCGGAACGACCGGACAACCCTTCCTGCCCTCGCTACAATCCCGGCCATGCGGTGGGCGTCAGCAGTCGATACCGATAGCAACCTGAGCTCGGCCGTGGAACGCGCCGCCGGCACCGTCTTCACCGGGCTCGGCCGCCAGGAACCCGATCTGCTGTTCGTCTTCGTCGGCGCCGATCACGCGCCGCGCTTCGACGCCGTCGCCGACCTGCTGTTGCGCGAGTTCGAGAGCGCCTTCCTGTTCGGCTGCTGCGCTGGCGGCGTGATCGGCGGCGGCCGCGAGATCGAGGACCGGCCGGGTCTGTCGTTGACCGGCGCGCTGCTGCCGGGCGTGAAGTTCAAGGGTACGCACCTCGACGCGGCGCAGGTGCCGCCGGTGTTCGCCGAGCCCCGCATCTGGGAAGACACGCTGCGCATGACTGCGAATCAGCAACCGGCATTCCTGCTGCTCGCGGACCCGTACAGTTTCGAGACCGAGGCGTTCGTTCGCGGGCTCGACCGCGTGTATCCGCTCTCCGCGAAGATCGGCGGCCTCGCCAGCGGCGCACGCCAGGTGGGCGGCACGGCGCTGTATCTCGGCAACCAGGTCTACCACTCCGGCTGCGTGACGCTCGCGCTGACCGGCAACATCGAGCTCGACGCCGTCGTCGCGCAGGGCTGCCGGCCGATCGGCGACCCGATCTTCGTCACGATGGCGCACGAGAACCTGATACGCGAGCTCGACGGCCGCCCGCCGCGCGAAGTGCTGGCGCGCCTGTTCGAGCGGTTGCCGCCGAGCGATCGCGAGCTGTTCAGCCAGTCGCTGTTCCTCGGGATGGCGATGCGCACGGACGCCAGCGAATACCAGCCGGGCGACTTCCTCATCCGTAGCATCCTCGGCATGGATCCGCAGAGCGGCGCACTGTGGGTCAGCGCGAACGTGCCGTCGAACAGCGTCGTGCAGTTCCACCTGCGGGACGCCGCGACCTCGGCTCACGATCTCGAACGCACGCTGACCAGCTATGGCGCCTCGCGTCCGCTGCAGCCCGACGCCGGCGCGCTGCTGTTCTCGTGCAACGGCCGCGGCATGGGCCTGTATGGTCAGGCCGATCACGACAGCAATGCATTCCGCCGCCTGGTCGGCGACGTGCCGCTCGGCGGCTTCTTCTGCAACGGCGAGATCGGCCCGATCCAGAATGCGACCTACCTGCACGGCTACACCAGCGCCTTCGCGGTGTTCAGAGAAAAGAAGTAAGGAGTTCCTTTCCATGTTTGTTTCACGCTCGCTGTTCGCGTCGTGGATTGCGCTCGCGTTCGTTGGCACGGCCGCTGCGGCAGCCGAACGTCATCCGTTGTCGGTCGAGGACCTGGTCCGCTTCAAGCGCGTGTCCGATCCTGCTCTGTCGCCCGACGGCAAGACCGTCGTGTTCGCGGTGCGCGAAACCGATGTGGCGGCGAATCGCGGTCGCCAGGATCTTTGGTCCCTCGATCTCGCGACCAAGGGCGCGCAGCCGCGCCGCCTCACGACCGATCCCGAGAACGACAACGCACCCGAATGGTCCCGTGACGGCCGCTACGTCTACTTCATCTCGTCGCGCGGCGGCTCGGCGCAAGTGTGGCGACTGCCCTCGGCCGGCGGCGAAGCCGAGCCAGTGACGAGCCTGCCGCTCGACGTCGGCTCGTTCCGTCTCGCACCGGACGGCGCGCGGCTCGCGGTGTCGATGGATGTCTTCAGCGATTGCGAAGACCTCGCCTGCAGCAGCAGCCGCATCAAGCAGGCGGCGGACTCGAAGGCCACCGGAAAGATCTACGACCGCACGTTCGTGCGGCATTGGGACACGTGGGACGACGGCCGCATTTCGCAATTGTTCGTGCTGCAGATCGTAGACGGCCGCGCCGTCGAGCCGCGCTCCCTGACCGCCGCACTCGATGCAGACGTGCCGTCGAAGCCATTCGGCGATGCCGGCGAATACACGTTCTCGCCGGACGGCAGCAAGCTGGTGTTCGGCGCGCGCATCAAAGGCAAGTCCGAGCCGTGGTCGACGAACTTCGATCTCTACGAAGTGAGCATCGAGGGCGGCGAGCCGCGCAATCTGACTGCCGACAACCCGGCCTGGGATGCGCAACCGGTGTTCTCGCCCGACGGCAGCATGATGGCGTGGCGCGCAATGAAGCGCCCGGGCTTCGAGGCGGATCGGTTCCACGTGATGATCGCCGACCTGAAGAGCGGCGAGCGCCGCGAGCTCGCGCAGGACTGGGACCGCTCGGCCGACCAGATCGAGTTCTCGGCGGACGGTCGCACGTTGTATGCGGTTGCGGATCACTTCGGCCAGCGCCCGCTGTGGGCGATCGACGTGAAGACCGGCAAGGCGACGATGCTGACCGGCCCGGGCCACGTCGATGCGTTCGCGGCCGGCGAGCGCGAGATCGTGTTCGCAGTCTCGACGCTGAAGTCGCCGGCGGAGCTGAACGTGCTCACGCTGAAAGGCGGCGACCTGCGCGAGCTGCCGCGCATGAACGCCGATGCCTTCGCGCAGCTGCAGATCGGCGAGCCGGCGCAGTTCACGTTCGCGGGCGCGAACGGCGATACCGTGTACGGCTACGTGATGCGCCCGGCGAACTACGATCCGAAGCGCCGTTACCCCGTGGCGTTCATCGTGCACGGCGGGCCGCAAGCTTCGTTCGCGAACGCGTGGAGCTACCGCTGGAATCCGCAGACGTACGCCGGCGCCGGCTACGCTTCGGTCTTCATCGATTTCCACGGCTCGCCCGGCTACGGCCAGGCGTTCACGGATTCGATCAGCCAGGATTGGGGTGGCAAGCCGCTCGAAGATCTGCAGAAAGGCCTGCAGACGGCGCTCGACAGGTTCCCGTGGCTGGACGGCAACCGCATGTGCGCGCTGGGCGCCTCGTACGGCGGCTACATGATGAATTGGATCGCCGGCAACTGGAACGAGCCGTTCAAGTGCATCGTCAGCCACGCCGGCATCTTCGACACGCGCGGCATGGGCTACATGACCGAGGAGCTGTGGTTCAGCGAATGGGAGAACGGCGGCACGCCGTGGGAGGTGCCGGAGAACTACGAGAAGTACAACCCGCTCGATCACGTCGGCGACTGGAAGAAGCCGATGCTGGTGATCGCGGGCCAGAACGACTATCGCGTGCCGTACGCGCAGAGTCTGTCGATGTTCAACGCGCTGCAACGCCGCGGCATCCCGAGCCGCCTGATCGTCTTCCCGAACGAGAACCACTGGGTGCTCAAGCCCGCGAACAGCATCCAGTGGCATCGCGAAGTCGAGAAGTGGCTCGGGCAGTGGACGGCGGTCCCAAAGGAATAAAGAGAGGAATGACATGCGCCTGTCGCGACCCCGCCTTGCGCCGCTCCACCCGAGCGAGTGGAACGACGAGCAGCGCGAGCTGCTGACGCGTGGCAACCCGCCACGCGTCCTCAACGTATTCGCGACACTGGTGCGGCACCAGGACCTGTACCGCCGCTGGATGCCGTTCGCGAATCACGTCCTGTTCAAGTCATCGCTGCCGGAGCGCGAGCGCGAGATGGCGATCCTGCGCGTCGGCTGGCTGTGTCGTTCCGGGTACGAGTTCCATCAGCACACTCGCATCGGCAAGGCGGCCGGGCTCAGCGACGCCGAGATCGAGCGCCTGAAGAGCGACCCCGACGCTGCGGGATGGAGCGCAGCAGAGTCGGCGCTGCTGCGGGCGGTGGACGAGCTGCACGGCGATCAATTCATCGGCGACGAAACCTGGCAGCGTCTCAGCCAGCATTACGACACGCAGCAGGTGATCGATCTGGTGTTCGCCGTCGGCCAGTACACGCTCGTGTCGATGGCGCTCAATTCGTTCGGCGTGCAGATCGAGCAGTGAGATGACGGAGCGCGATCCGGCGACGATCTGGACGCCCGCGGAAGCCACCGGCGCAACGTCGGGTCGCGGTCGCCTCGAAGGTCGCAGGATCCTCGTCGTCGGCGCCGGCGCGCAGCCCTGCGAGGACGCCGATGCGCCGCTCGGCAACGGCCGCGCGATATCGATCCTGTGTGCACGCGAGGGTGCGATCGTCGCCTGTGCGGATCGCAGCGAGAGTGCCGCGCGCGAAACGCTGCAGCGCATCGAACGCGAGCGCGGTCGCGGAGTCGTGCTCGTTGCAGACGTCGCCGACGAGGAAGCGTGTGCGCATCTCGTGACGCAGGCCGAGCAGGAGCTCGGCGGCCTCGAAGGCGTCGTCATCAACGTCGGGATCGGGCTGGGCCACGGTCTCGAAAGTACCGATGCCAAAGCCTGGGACCAGACGTTCGCCGTCAATCTTCGCGCGCACTTCCTGATCGCACGCGCGGCGTTGCCGCGACTGCAGGCCGGCGCGGCACTGGTGTTCGTCAGCTCCGTCGCCAGCCTCAAGCCGGGGACGGGCATGCCCTCTTACGATGCGTCCAAAGCGGGTCTCGCCGGATTGTGTCGACACGTCGCGTTCGAAGGTGCCCATCGCGGCATCCGCGCGAACATCGTCGTGCCGGGTCTGATCGACACGCCGCTCGGGCGCGTCGCCAGCCGCGGCCGTCCCTCCCGCGCGCGTACGGCGATACCGCTTGGGCGGCAAGGAACAGCGTGGGAGGTTGCGTACGCAACCGTGTTCCTGCTCGGAGCGGAGTCGAGCTACGTCACCGGGCAGCAACTGGTGGTGGATGGTGGGTTGTCGAGTTTGAGATGAGAGTCAGTCTTTATCCTGACTCTTCGCTTTCATCCACCCGCCAGGCCGCCTGGTAGTTCGCGCCCAACCGGATGATCTGCTCCAGCAGCGATGGATAGTCGACGCCGGCGGCCTTGGCCGAGTCCGCGTAGTCCTCATCCCGGCTGATGTTCGGGTTCGCGTTCGCTTCCAGCACGAACACGCTGCCGTCGGGCCGCATGCGGAAATCCATGCGGGCATAGCCGGTCATGTACAGCGCGCGATAGATGCGCTTCGACATCTTGTCGAGATAGGTGGCTGCGCCATCCGGCAGCGACTGTGCCGCGCCCGTGCGGATGCCATGTTTCTTCTGGTAACGCCGGTCCCACTTCACCTTGCGGGTCGCGATCCCGGCCATCACCTCGGGCAGCGTGCCGAAATCCATCTCCCACACCGGGAACGTGCGCAGCCGCTCGTTGCCGAGCACGCCGACGTACAGCTCGCGGCCCTCGACGTATTCCTCGATCAGCGCGTCCGAGTTGGTCTGCTCGTGGATGAACTCGATGCGCTCCTTGAGCTTGTCGGCGTCGCCGACGATCGAGGCCTGCGCGATGCCGAGCGACGCGTCTTCGGTCACCGACTTCACGAACAGCGGGAACTTCATCTTGCGCGGCGCGCGGTAACGCTGGCCCTGGCGGATCACGGCGAAGCCCGGTGTCGGGATGCGGTGATACAACAGGATTTGCTTCGACAACGCCTTGTCGCGCGAGATCATCATGCCGCGCGGATTGCAGCCGGTGTACGGCAGCTTCATCAGCTCCAGGAACGCGACCACGTACTGGTCGTAGGTGACGATGCCCTGGAATTCCTCGAGCAGGTTGAACGCGACGTCGGGCTTCCAGTCGGTGATCGCGGCGCGCAGCTCGCCGAGGTTGTCGCCCAGGCCGAGCGC
>DATEML010000102.1:0-4277 GCA_035275585.1 Steroidobacteraceae bacterium
CGAAACTACGCTGACGCTGCGCGAACGCGGAGCGAAGCCGCTGGAGTGGCGACTGATCGTGCGAGCGTATGACGATGGCGTCGCGCTGCGCTACCAGTTTCCAAAACAGCCGGGCTGGTCGGATCTGCAACTCGCCGACGAACTGACGGAATATGCATTCCCCGCGGACGCAGTCGCGACGACCCTGCCGTTGGCGGGCTTCACCACCTCGCACGAGAACCGCTACGAACGGCGGCGTGTCGCTGAAATTCCGGCCGACCGGTTGTTGGGGTTGCCGCTGCTCGTGGAGCTGCCGGGCCGCGCGTGGGCCGCCGTCCTCGAAGCGAACCTGACCGACTATGCCGGCCTGTATCTTGCGCGCGGCAGCGGCGGTCTGGTCAGCCGGCTTTCGCCCCGCCCCGACGAGCCGAAGATTGCCGTGCGCGCGCCTTTGCCGCATGCGTCACCCTGGCGTTTGATTCTGGTCGGCAGCCAGGCGCAGCAGCTGCTCGACTCGGACACCGTGCTCAAGCTCAATGCCCCGAGCGCGATCGAGGACACTTCGTGGATCAAGCCAGGCAAGACGACGTTCCCGTGGTGGAACGATTTCTATGAAGTGGGCGTGCCGTTCAAGATGGGTCTCAATACCGAGACGGCCAAGTACTACATCGATTTCTGCGCGGAGTACGGCATCCCCTATCACACGCTCGATGGCGTCAACGACGTGGCCTGGTACGGCGGGCGCATCGCGCCGTACGAAGGCACCGACATCACCAAGGGTATCGCCGGGCTCGATCTCGAAGAAGTCATCGACTATGCGCGGCAGAAGGGAGTGCGACTGCGGCTGTGGATGCACTGGCAAGCGGCGCAGCAGCACATGGCACGGGCATTTCCGCTCTATCGCGCCTGGGGCATCGAAGGCGTGATGATCGACTTCATGGACCGCGACGATCAGGAGATGGTCGTGTTCCAGCGCGAGCTGCTGCAGCTTGCCGCCGACAATCACCTGACCGTGACGTTTCACGGCGTCGCGGCGCCGACAGGCCTCGAGCGGACGTTTCCGAACCTGCTCAACAGCGAGGCGGTACGCAATCTGGAATACGACAAATGGGACGAGGACGGCGTGACGCCGGAGCACGACGTCACGGTGCCGCTCACACGGATGCTCGCTGGACCAACCGACTATCACCAGGGCACGCTCCGCGGCGTGCCGCTCGAGCGCTTCAAGCCCAGAGTTGCTGCGCCGCTGGTGATCGGCACGCCCTCACGGATGCTGGCTTCGTACGTCGTTCTGCAGAATCATTTGCCGATGATGGCCGACTATCCGTCGGCCTATCGTTCGAATCCGCTCACACGGGTCATGGCGGTCGTGCCCACCACTTGGGATGACACGCGGGCGCTGGCTGCGCGAGTGGGTGAAGAAGTAGTCATTGCGCGCCGCAGCGGCAACGACTGGTGGATCGGTGCGATGACGGATCGAAACGCGCGAGAAGTACGCTTCCCGCTCTCATTCCTGCAGCCCGGTCGGTATCAAGCGGAGATCTACCGGGATGATCTTGCCGCACAACACGGCTTCAAACGCGAAACGCGCAAAGTGAGCCCGCCCGACGAGCTCAGTATCCCGCTCGCAGCAGCGGGTGGTGCACTCGTCAGATTGACGTTGATTCCCGAACCGCCGCCCAAGTGGCGCCAGGTGTGGAGCGACGACTTCGACCCCCTCGACAAGGACAAGTGGAAGCTGATCGACAACAAGCTCGTCAGTCGCCTGGCGCAGCGATTCGGGCGCTGGGAAGTACGGGCCAAACTACCGCGCACCCAGGGCGTGGCGTCCACGATCCGGCTGCTGCCCGATGGCCCGTTTCCAACTGCGGGTGCGATCGACATCATGGTGAATCGCGGCGATCGGCCGACGATCACCTCGAGCGCGTTTCACTGGCCGGCGAAGAATCCTGGCGAACACGATTCCTTCGCGGTCGAACAGCAGATGGCGATCGCAGAGCAGCTGGTGTCGTACGCCGACGGTTTCCACACGTTCGCGTGCGAGTGGGTCGAGAACCAACTGCGCTTCTACGTCGACGACGTGCACCACGGGACTTTCTATGACGACGAGATCGGGTACTTCCTGCCGAAACTCTCCGCGCCGATGCGACTGATCATCGACGGCGCGATCGTGGATTGGGTTCGCGTCTACGAGCTCGCCGAGGAACCGGGCACTCGGACGTTTCGCAACGGCGGTTTCGACGAAAACGGCGGCTCGGCGGCCGGCTGGCACATCTTCGGCAATCGCATCGACGATCGACCGAACGTGCTGGTGCATCGCGAGGCGGTGCGCGATGGCACTCACGCATTGAAGATCTCCGGCCAGGCGATTGGCGAGGCCAACTATTCCGGCGTGACTCAAAGCATCAGTGTCGCCGGTGGCGAGCGGGTTCGTGCAAAGCTTGCGGCGTTCGTGCGTTCGCAGGAGGATCTGGTCGACCCACAGGATGGGGTCTGGATGAAGATCGAGTTCTACAACCATTGGGGCGACTACTTCGGCGGCCCGGCGCTGCTCGGATTCGAAGAGCGCAAGGTCGCCGACGCGGCGACGCCCACTGATGTCTGGCGCGACCATGAACTGGAAGCAGTCGCTCCTGCCGGCGCGGTCGAGGCGCGGCTGTCGCTTTCCTTCGGTCAGGCGTCCAACGAGCCGGGAGCGATCTACATCGACGCCGTCGAGCTCTCGCGCAGCAAATGACACAGAGCAACGTTCCGCGATGGCGCAACACTCCGCCGTTGTGGCGGCATGTCGAAGCGTGGCTGTTCGCCGGCGTGTTCGTCTACACCACGTGGGGCCTTGCTGCGGGCCTCGTGCACTATGCGCGCGCGACGGCCTCGGGCCAGGGGTTCATCTCCGACCTGCTCAAGCCATTCAAGGACGGGAATTACCACGACAGTGTGCTCGCGGTCGTCGGGCTGCTGATTACGCTGCTCACGTTGTGGGAGCTGGTGCGCTTCTTCGTCACGCAGGCCGGCAAGGAGCGCGGCCCGGGCATGGCAGCGCGGCTGTTCAAGGCGACGGCACTCGAATACCAGCCCACTTTTCTTGCCGGACTGCTGCTCGGCCTGCTGCCGCGGCTGATCGTGATCGATGTGTTCTGGCTGCTGGTGCCCTACTTCCAGCAGTTCGCGCTGTTCCGTGTCGGTTACCACTGGTACAGCTGGCTCTATGCCCTGCTGATGTGGGACCTGTCGATGTGGATCTGGCACTACGGTGCGCACAAGGTGCGCGTGCTGTGGTGCCTGCACTCGCCCCACCACGCGCCTCAGAATCTGAACATGACGGTGGCCTGGGTGCACTTCTTCGCGGAAGGCTATTACTCGGCGCTGGTGCAGGCGCCGCTGCTGATGCTGCTCGGCGTTGAGCCTGGCATGTTGGTCGTGATCATGGCTTTCGAGGTCACCTGGGGCACTTTCATCCACGCCGGCGAGCGCTCGTTTCGCACTGGCCGCTTCGGGCCGGCACGCTTCTTCATCATCACGCCCTCATACCATCGCGTTCATCACGGTCGCAACCCGCTCTACATGGACACCAACTTCTGCTCGCTGCTGCCGTTCTGGGACTGGATGTTCGGCACATTGCAGCCGCTGCGCGATGAAGTGAAGATCGAGTACGGCATCACGCGCGACATCAATGTCACCAGCTTCGTCGACTTCTACTTCGGCGAGCTGCTGCTGCTGGCACGCGACGTGCGCCGCGCGCCGGACTGGCGCACGCGGCTCGCCTACCTGGTGATGCCGCCGGGCTGGTCGCCCGGCGATGACTCGCACACTGCGGCCAGCGCGCGGCGCAACTTTCTCGCGGATCATCCGGAGCTGCGTCCTACGGGTCCTCGGGCACTGATGGCGCGCCTGCTGCCGCGGCGAGTGCTCGAGGCATGAGTTCTTCTCTGCCGAGTCGGCATTGCCTCTTCACCCTCTGCCTCGTTGCACTGTGCTTCGTGTCGCCGGCGACGGCAGGCGAGCGCAGGCCCACGGAGTTTGGCGTCTGTTTTCACCACGGCGCCTTCGGCGACGAGTACACGCCGGCGGCAGCGGCCGTTCTGGATGATCTGCGTTCCGCCGGGAAATTCTGGATCCGCGGCGATTACCAGGATCCGGCGAAGGATGCCCGCTTTGCCGCGGACATGAAGCGCAAGGGAATCGAGGTGCTGGCGCTCCTGCCCTGGTATTCCACGGACACTTCGGGGTGGCCGGCCTACGTGAGAAAACAGGTGACCGCTACTCCCGCCGTGCCCGCCTGGGAAATTACCAACGAG
>DATEML010000103.1:0-18116 GCA_035275585.1 Steroidobacteraceae bacterium
GAGGAATAGTTCGCGGTGAAGGTGTTCGTCTCGATGATGTCCGCGCCCGCCTCGAGGTAGGCGCGATGGATCTCGGCGACGATCTTCGGCTGTGTCAGCACCAGGATGTCGTTGTTGCCCTTCAGATCGCAAGGCCACGACTCGAAACGCTCGCCGCGGTAGTCGCTCTCACCGAGGCGGTAGCCCTGGATCATCGTGCCCATCGCGCCGTCGATCACCAGGATGCGCTGCGTGAGCGCCTGGCGGAGCGCGTTGAGACGTTCCCTTCGGGCTATGAAGATGGGATCTGTCGACATAGGGGTTCTCAGTTTGCCGCGGCCTGCACAGCCGGCGTGCGGACGTTCAGCGCGTGGCAGATTGCGTACGTGAGCTCGGAGCGGTTGAGTGTGTAGAAGTGAAACTCTTCGACGCCGTGTTGCTGCAGCGCCTGCACCTGCTCGATCGCGACCGCCGCCGCGATCAGGCGGCGGGTATCCGGATCGTCATCGAGGCCCGCGAACCGATGCACCATCGAGTCCGGCACGCTGGCACCGCAGCGCTGCGCCATGCGCAACATCTGCGGAAAGCGCGTGATCGGCAGAATCCCCGGCACGATGCTCGCCGTGATGCCGGCCGCCGCGCAGCGGTCGCGGAAACGCAGGAAACAGTCCGGGTCGAAGAAGAACTGCGTGATCGCCCGCGCCGCGCCGGCATCGAGCTTGGCCTTGAGATTGTCCAGCTCGAACGCGGCGTGCGGCGCCTCGGGATGCGGCTCGGGATAGGTTGCGACCGAAATCTCGAAGTCCCCGACCGACTTCAGCCCTTTGACCAGGTCGACGGCATAGGCGAAGCCGTCGGGCCGCGGAACGTACTTGCCGCTGCCTTGCGGCGGATCGCCGCGCAACGCGACGATGTGCCGAATGCCGTGCTGCCAGTAGTTGCGCGCGATATCCAGGATCTCCTCGCGCGGGGCGCCGATGCACGTGAGATGCGGTGCGGCGGTCAGCGAAGTGGATTGCTGAATGCGCGTGACGATGTTGTGCGTGCGCGTGCGCGTCGAGCCATCCGCGCCGTACGTCACCGAAACGAATCGCGGCTGCAACGGTGTCAGGCGCTGCACCGACTCCCACAGCGTCTGCTCCATCTGCTCGTCCTTCGGCGGAAAGAACTCGAACGAGACGGTCGGTCGCCCGCGCAGGCGGGTCCCGGCATTGCCGATGCGATCCTTGAGTTGGTCGACTGACATCCTCGGCTCCTCAGGCGGCAACTGTCGTCTGCGCAGGCCGCCGCGCCAGGGCGACCAGCAGATGTGCATCTTCGGTGTCGACTGGATGCACGCGTTGGCATTCCAGACCTGCGCGGGCGAACCACTCGCGCAGCGTGGCGATCGGGTTGGCGGCGCCCGCGTTACTCAGCGTGTCGAAGTCTTCGATGACGACGGCACGACCGCCATCCTTCAGCGTGCGCGCGATCTCGCTGAGCGCCGCTGCAGGCCGCTGGGCGGTCGCGAGTACGCGATCGGCCGTGACCGTGTCGAATAGCGGTCCGGCGAACGGCAGGTCGTACATATCGCCGCGCTGCAGCTCGCAGTGACTGAGGCCCGCGCCATGGACGTTGGTGCGCGCGAGCCTGAGCGCGTTGCTCGAAATGTCGATGCCGACGGCGCGAGTCGCATTCGCCGCAAGCAGCCCGAGCAGATGACCCGAACCGGTGCCGACGTCGAGCAGCACGCCAATCGGCGCGTCGGCCAGCTCACCCAGGATGATCGAATCGACAGCGCCGGAAGCTGCGCCGCGTGACGCCGTCGGCAACTGATCGGCGGCGCGGCGTGCGCGCTCGCGAATCACGGTCTCCATGCGCTTGCGGTCTCGCCGCAGCAGATCGTCGTCGTCATGAACGAGCGCGAGCAGTTGCCGGACCGTGCCGCGCTCCGAGCCCGATGCAGGTGCGCGGTAGTAGACCCAATGCTGCTCGCGGAAACGATCCAGCAGTCCGGCGTCGCACAGCAGCTTCAAGTGCCGCGAGACGCGCGGCTGGCTCTGGCCGATGACCTCGCAAAGCTCCCCCACCGTCAGCTCAGCGCGCGCGAGCAGCGCGAGCAGTCGCAGCCGGGTCGGTTCGCCGGCGGCGCGAAGCGCTGAAACAGCTGGCAGGAATGCGGTCGGCATCGTGATGACAGTAGGATTCAGGATATAAGGATGTCCTTATATTCGACCCCGCAGTAAGTCGCAAGACGGCCAAAGGGTTCCCCAGCAGGGCTCAGCAGCCGCTGCGCCCGCGCAAGGCTTTGATTTTAGTGGCGGGTCTCGCTGCCGTCGGCCGCGGGGGCTGTGGCGAAGAGCTGCTCGACGTCGACCGGATCGAAGCGGTACGCCCGATTGCAGAAGTCGCAGCGGACCTCGACCTCGCCTCGCTCGGCGAGCACGGAGCGGATCTCAGCGGCTCCCAGGCTGCGCAGCATCCCGATCACCCGCTCGCGGGAGCACCGGCAGCGGAAAAATACCGGCGTGGACTCGAACAACCGCACGTCGTCCTCGGCGAACAGCCGGCGCAGGATCTCGCGATCGCTCAGGGCCTGTAGCTCTTCGCCGCGCAAGGTATCGCCGAGCAGTTGCACGCGGCGCCAGGCGTCGTCGATCTCGTCCCGCTCCGGCAGCTCCACTCCCTTATCGACGCTGCTGCGAGCCCGCACGCTGTCCTCAGACAGCCGCTGCAGCAGCAATCCCGAAGCGCCCTTCTCCGTGGCGTGCATCCACAACCGCGTCGGCAGCTGTTCCGAGGATTCGAAGTACTCGCGCAGACAATCGGCGAGGCGCTCGCCGCTGAGCGGCACCACGCCCTGGTAGCGCTGCGACAGATCCTCGTTCTCCAGCGTGACCGTGAGATTGCCCTCGCCCGACAGCGCCGCAAGGTCGCCCGCCTCGGGCGCCTCGCGAAAACGCGCCACCGCGCGCACGCCGAGCTCGCTCGAGCACTGCGCGAGCATGAGGTGCATCGGCCCCTGGCCCTGCAGCTGCAGGCTCAGTGTGCCTTCGAACTTGAGCGTCGCAGCAAGCAGCACCGAAGCGGCCACTGCTTCGCCGAGCGTGTCGCGGATCGACGGCGGGTAATCGCGATGCTCGAGCAGCGCGCGCCACGATGCATCCAGGTGCACGATGTGCCCGCGGATCGGGTAGTGCTCGAACAGGAAGCGATGCAGGCAATCGCGGTCGTGCATCAGCCGTTCAATTTCCTCTTCAGCAGTTCGTTCACCTGCGCCGGGTTTGCCTTGCCGCCGGTCACTTTCATCACCTGGCCGACGAAGAAGCCGAACAGCTTGTCCTTGCCGGAGCGGTAGTCCGCCAGTTGCTGCGGGTTCGCCGCCATCACCTCGTCGATCGTCTTCTCGATCGCCGCCGTGTCGGTGATCTGCCGCAGGCCCTTGGCCTCGATGATCGCGTCCGCATCCTTGCCTTCGTGCCACATCTGCTCGAACACTTCCTTGGCGATCTTGCCGGAGATCGTCGCGTCCGCGATGCGCGCGAGCAAGCCCGCGAGCCGCTGCGCGTCGATGCGCGAGTGGATCACTTCAACGCCGTCCTTGTTGAGCGCGGCGGAGAGCTCGCCCATCGCCCAGTTGGCGGCAAGCTTTTCGTGACCCGCGACCCTGGCGACGACTGCCTCGTAGTAGTCGCCCATCTCGCGACTCGCGGTCAGCACGCCGGCGTCGTAGAGCGACAGACCGAACTTGTCCATGTAGCGCGCCGCTTTCTCGTCCGGCAGCTCCGGCAGCGTCGTGCGCACGGACTCGATGAATGCATCGTCGAGCGCGACCGGCAACAGGTCCGGGTCGGGAAAATAGCGATAGTCGTTCGCCTCCTCCTTGGTGCGCAACGCGCGCGTCTCGCCTTTGTCGGGATCGTACAGGCGAGTTTCCTGGCGTACCTTGCCGCCGCCCTCGATCAGCTCGATCTGGCGCGCGACCTCGTAGTTGATCGCCTTCTCGATGAAGCGGAACGAGTTGAGGTTCTTGATCTCGCAGCGCGTGCCGAATTTCTCGGCGCCGACGGGCCGCACCGAGACGTTGGCGTCGCAGCGGAACGAGCCTTCCTGCATATTGCCGTCGCAGATCTCGAGGTAGCGCACGAGCGTATGGATCTTCTTCATGTACGCGACGGCTTCCTTCGCCGAGCGCATGTCGGGCTCGGAGACGATCTCAAGGAGCGGCGTGCCGGCGCGGTTCAGGTCGATGCCCGACTGGCCGTGGAAATCCTCGTGCAGCGATTTGCCGGCGTCCTCTTCGAGATGCGCGCGCGTGATGCCGACCGTCTTGCGCGCGCCGTCGTCGAGCACGATCTCGAGCCGCCCCTGCTCCACGATGGGCTTCTCGTACTGGCTGATCTGGTAGCCCTTCGGCAGGTCGGGGTAAAAGTAGTTCTTGCGCGCGAACACCGAGCGGTGCGCGATGCTCGCGCCGACCGCGAGACCGAACTTCACCGCCATGCGCACCGCTTCGCGATTCAGCACCGGTAGCACGCCCGGATAGCCGAGGTCGACCAGGTTCGCCTGGGTGTTCGGCGCCGCGCCGTAAGCAGTAGGCGCGCTCGAGAAGATCTTGCTGCGCGTCGCGAGCTGCGCGTGGATCTCGAGGCCGATGACGGTTTCCCAACTCATACGCTCACTCATAACCGCGCGGGATCCGCTCGTGCCATGCCGTTTCGCGCTGATACCGGTGCGCCACGTTGAACAGCTTCGCCTCGGCGAAATGCGGACCGATGATCTGCAACCCGACCGGCAGCCCGCCCGCGTACCCGCATGGCACCGAGACCGCTGGCAGGCCGGCGAGATTCGCGCCGATCGTGTAGATGTCGTTGAGGTACATCGTGACCGGATCGTCGACCTTGGCGCCGATGTCGAAGGCCGGCGTCGGCGAGGTCGGACCCATCAGCACGTCGACCTGCTTGAACGCGCGCGCGAAGTCATCGGTGATCAGGCGCCGCACTTTCTGCGCGCGCAGGTAGTACGCGTCGTAGTAACCGGCCGACAGCACGTATGTGCCGGTCATGATGCGGCGCTTGACCTCGTCGCCGAAGCCCTCGCCTCGTGAGCGCTTGTAGAGATCCATCAGGTCGGTCGGGTTCTCGCAGCGGTAACCGAAGCGCGTAGCGTCGAACCGCGACAGGTTCGACGAGCATTCCGCCGGCGCGACCACGTAGTACGCGGGCACCGACAGCGGCAGGTTCGGCAGGCTGACTTCGATGAGCTTCGCGCCGAGCTTCTCGTACAGGCGCAGCGCCTCGCGGACCAGCGTGCCGCTCGCCTCGTCGAGGCCCTTTTCGAAGAATTCCTTCAGCAGGCCGACCTTCAGACCCGCGAGCGGCTGCTCGAGCGCGCCGACGTAGTCGGGCACGGGCGTGTCCACGCTCGTCGAATCGCGCGGGTCGAAGCCCGCCATCTGCGCGAGCAGCATCGCGGCGTCCCGCACGGTGTGCGTGAGGGTACCGGCCTGATCGAGGCTCGACGCGAACGCGATCATCCCGTAGCGCGATACCCGGCCGTAGGTCGGTTTGAACCCGATGAGTCCGGTCAGCGCCGCCGGCTGACGAATCGAGCCGCCGGTGTCCGTGCCGGTCCCCGCAGGCGCAACGCGCGCGGCGACCGCGGCCGCAGAGCCGCCAGAGGAGCCGCCGGGCACCTTCCGCGGATCCCACGGGTTGCGGACCGGCCCGTACCAGCTGTTCTCGTTCGAGGAGCCCATCGCGAACTCGTCCATGTTGGTCTTGCCGAGCATGACGACGCCAGCTTGCGACAGTCGCTCGACCACCGCGGCGTCGTAGGGCGCGACGAAGTTCGAGAGCATGCGCGAGCCGCAGGTCGTGAGCACGCCGTCGGTGCAGAAGATGTCCTTGTGCACGATCGGCAAGCCGGCGAGCGGCGGCGCTTCGCCGGCCGCGATCACCTGGTCGGCCTTTTGCGCAGCCGCGAGCGCCTGCTCGCCGGTGACCGTGATGAAGGCGTTCAGCGCGGGATTGAAGCGCTCGATGCGGGCCAGGAAGTGCCGTGCGAGCTCGACGCTGGAGAAGCGGCGCGCCCGCAGACCCTCGTTGAGCTCCGCGAGCGTCAGTCGATGGAGATCCGTCATGAAACGTTACCCGCGTCTCACTCGATTACTTTGGGCACGAGGTAAAGTCCCGCCGCTACGCTCGGCGCGTTGCGCTGGTACTTCTCGTGCTGATCGGTATCGACCACTTCGTCCGGGCGCATGCGCTGCACCTGCGCAGCGAGCGGGTGCGCCATCGGCTCGACCGCGGTGGTATCGGCCGCGTTGAGTTGTTCGACGAAGCTCAGGATCTTCGACAGGCTGTCGACATACACAGGCAGCTGCTGCTCGCTGATCGCGAGGCGGGCGAGATGTGCGATGTTCTCCACATCGTGGCGGGTGAGACTCATGAGACGTCAGATGCTCGATGCAAAAAGCAGTGGAAAAACCCTGAAAAAACAGTGGCAGATGATACACCTTTCGCTTGTGCAAAGGTCGACCCGTTGTTAGAGTACCGCAACTTTTTTGCCCCCCTTTTTCTCTCTCGCCACTCGTTCGACCGACAAGAACCATGTTCAAGAATCTGCGCGGCTACTTCTCGAACGATTTGTCGATCGACCTGGGCACCGCCAACACTCTGATCTACGTCCGCGGCAAGGGCATCGTGCTCAACGAGCCCTCGGTGGTCGCGATCCGCGAAGAGCCGGGCCGCGCCGGCAAGAAGATCGAAGCGGTCGGCCAGGAAGCGAAGAACATGCTCGGCCGCACGCCGGGCCACATCACTGCCATTCGCCCGATGAAGGACGGCGTCATCGCCGACTTCACCGTCACCGAGAAGATGCTGCAGTACTTCATCGAGAAGGTGCACGGCAACCGCCTCATGCGTCCGAGCCCGCGCGTGCTCGTGTGCGTGCCGTACGGCTCGACGCAGGTCGAGCGTCGCGCGATCCAGGAGTCCGCCGAAGGCGCGGGCGCACGCTGGGTGCGTCTCATCGAAGAGCCGATGGCTGCCGCGGTCGGCGCGGGCTTGCCGGTGCACGAGGCACGCGGCTCGATGGTGCTCGACATCGGCGGCGGCACTTCCGAGGTGGCGGTGATCTCGCTGAACGGCATCGTGTACGCCTCGTCGGTGCGCATCGGCGGCGATCGTTTCGACGACGCCATCATCAACTACGTGCGCCGCAACTACGGCATCCTGATCGGCGAGTCGACCGCCGAGAAGATCAAGATCGAGATCGGCTCGGCCTATCCCGGCCAGCAGGTCAACGAGATCTCGGTGAAGGGCCGCAACCTCTCCGAAGGTGTGCCGCGCAGCTTCACGCTGAACTCGAACGAGATACTCGAAGCGCTGCAGGAGCCGCTCGCCGGCATCGTCGGCGCGGTCAAAGTGGCGCTGGAGCAGACTCCGCCCGAGCTCGGTGCGGACGTCGCGGAGCGCGGCATCGTGCTCACGGGCGGCGGCGCCCTGCTGCGCGACATCGACAAGCTGTTGATGGAAGAGACCGGGCTGCCGGTCGTCGTCGCGGAAGACCCGCTGACCTGTGTCGCGCGCGGCGGCGGGCGTATGCTCGAGCTGATCGATGAGCACGGTCCTGCGCTCTTCAACCTGGAATAACGCTCTCCTCCACACCCGGTCGTCGTGGTCACTCTAAGCTCCGACAGCCGCCCGATCATAGGTCGCGGGCCGCCGCTCGGCGCCGGCCTGTTCTTTCTCGGAATCGTCTCCGTGATCGTGATGACCCTCGATCATCGCGGCGGCTACCTGGACACCGCGCGCCTGTGGATGAGCGCCGCGGCGAGTCCGATCTACGCCGTCGTGCAGACGCCCTACCAGCTGTGGAACTGGGTCACCGGCAGCTTTGCAGATCGCTCACATCTGCGCACCGAGAACGAGCAACTCACCGAGCAGTTGCGCGTCGCACGTACCCAGCTGCTGCGCTTCGACGCGCTCAGCGAGGAAAACCGCCGGCTGCGCGAGATCCGCGAGGCGTCCAAGGGCGTCAGCGAGCGCACGCTCATCGCGGAGATCATCAACGTTTCGGTGCAGCCGTTCCGCCACATGGTCGTCATCAACAAGGGCGCGGATGACGGCGTGTTTCGCGGGCAGCCCGTGCTCGACGCGTTCGGCGTCGTCGGCCAGGTGATGCAGGTCGGCAAATCGACGTCGACCCTGATCCTGATCACCGACGCGGAACATGCAGTGCCCGTGCAGGTGAACCGCAATGGCATCCGCTCGATCGCCATGGGCACCGGCGAGGACGCGAAGCTGAGCCTGCCTTATCTGACGGTCGAGTCCGACGTGCGCAAAGGCGACCTGCTGGTCAGCTCGGGCCTCGACGAGATCTTTCCGGCCGGCTACCCGGTCGGCATGGTGACGAAGGTCGAGCGCAACGCCACCGACACGTTCGCACTGGTCGAAGCGCGGCCGCTGGCGCGGCTCGACCGCGATCGCGAAGTGCTGCTGTTGTGGGCGAACAAGCCGAAGGTGCCGGCGCCGGAAGCCGCGATCGAGGCGGAGAAGCCCGCGGCGACGCCAGCGGTGAAGCAATGAGCGTCTCCGACGGACGCATCAGTCGCCTGCGGGTCACCGCGACGGTGATCATCGCGCTGATCCTCGCCGTGCTCCCGCTGCCGCGCTGGATGGACATCGCGCGTCCGTACCTGCTGCTGCTGCTCGTGATCTATTGGTCGCTCAGTGCGCCGCGTATCGCCGGCCTGATGTTCGCCTGGCTGTGCGGGATGGCGATCGACCTGCTGAAGGGCACCACGCTCGGCCAGCACGCGCTCGCCTTCCTGCTGGTGAGTTTCCTGACGCACAAGTTCCAGCTGCGCATCCGCATCTTCCCGTTGTCGCAGCAGACCATGACGGTGTTGTTCCTGGTGTTCATCTACGAAGGCCTCGTCTGGTACACGGATGGCGTGCTCGGCCATCCGGTCACGACGTGGGCCCGCTGGATTCCGGTGCTCACCAGCGCGCTGCTGTGGCCGGTCGTCGTCGGGATCCTCGATACCTGGAACCGGCGCAGCCGATGAGCCGCTCAGTCCGCATCAAGGATCACCACGCCGAACAGCGGCTGTTCGAAGGCCGGGCGATCGCGGCCGCCGTGATCATGGTGGTCGCGCTCGGCTCGGTGATCGCGCGGCTGATCTGGCTGCAGGTGGTCCAGTACGACTACTTTGCGGACCTCTCGCAGGGCAACCGCATCAAGATCGAGCCGATTCCGCCGAACCGCGGGCTGATCCTCGACCGCAACGGCCTGCCGCTCGCGACGAACGCGCCCTCCTACCAGCTGGAGCTGACGCGTGAGCAGGTCACCGACATCGACGCAACCCTGGTCGGCCTGGCGCAGCTCGGGCTGCTCGACAACGCGGACTTCCCGAGCCTGAAAAAAGACATTCGCAGCCGGCGCAGCTTCGAAGCCGTGCCGGTGAAGCTGCAGCTGACGGACGAGGAGCTGGCGCGCTTCGCTGCGCGCCGCTATCAGTTTCCGGGCGTGGAAATCCGCCCGCGCCTGACGCGCTACTACCCGCTCGGCGCGAGCAGCGTGCACGCGATCGGCTACGTCGGCGCCATCAGCGAGGAAGACGAAAAGACGCTCGATCTCAACGAGTACGCCGGCACGACGCTCACGGGCAAGAGCGGCGTCGAGAAGGCCTACGAACGCGAGCTGCACGGGCGCGCCGGCGTTCAGCAGCTGCTCGTCAACGCACAAGGTCGCACCGTCGAGCGCATCGGCAAGGAAGCGGTCGAGCTCAAGCGGCAGGAGCCGACCGCGGGCAACGACCTGTTCCTGACGATCGACCTGCGCGTGCAGCAAGTCGCAGAAGAAGCGTTGCGCGGCCAGCGCGCCGCGGCTGTCGCTATCGATCCCACGAGCGGCGACATCCTGGCCTTCGTCAGCACGCCGGCGTTCGATCCGAACCTGTTCGCGCGCGGCCTGAGTCGTCCGCAATATCTCGCACTCACCGAAGATCCTGACCGGCCAATGTACGACCGCGCGCTGCGCGGCGTGTATCCGCCCGGCTCCACGGTGAAGCCGCTGTTCGCGATTGCGGCGCTCGAATCCGGAGTCGTCACGTCGCATGACACTCGTTTCTGCCGCGGCATGTGGTCCGCGCCGGGCTACGGCCGCGCGCGCCGCGACTGGAAGCCCGGCGGTCACGGCACCGTCGACATGCGCCGCGCGCTCGCCACGTCCTGCGACATCTATTTCTTCGACATGGCGCGCCTGATGGGCATCGATCGCATGGCGGGGGTGTTGTCGAGGTTCGGTCTGGGTACCCCGACCGGCATCGACATCGAGGGCGAGCGTTCCGGCATCCTGCCCTCCACCGAGTGGAAGAAGCGCGCCTACAAGAAGCCGGAATTCCAGGTCTGGTTCCCCGGCGACACGATCAGCGTCGGCATCGGCCAGGGCCAGATGCTGGTCACGCCGCTGCAACTGGCCAACGCGATTGCCGCGCTCGCCAACAAGGGTCAGCGCTTCAAGCCGCGCCTGGTACGCGCTGTCCGCGACGTGCAGACCGGCAAGGTGAAGCAGATCACGCCCGAGCCGCTGCCGCCGGTGAAGGTCAACGATCCCGGTGAATGGGAGGTTGCGCAGGGAGGCATGTTCGACGTCGTGAACGCACCGCACGGCACGGCGCGCTTTTACCTCGCGCCCGCGCCCGTCTACCTGATGGCCGGCAAGAGCGGCACTGCGCAGGTCTTCACCGTCAGCATCAACGAGAAGATGCGCAAGGCCAAGGAGCTCGAAGAGCACCTGCGCGATCACGCCTTGTTCGTATCGTTTGCGCCGTTCGAGTCGCCGAAGATTGCCGTCGCGGTGGTCGTCGAGAACGCACCCGGCGGCGGCTCGGCTTTCGCGGCGCCGATCGCGCGCCGCATTCTCGATCGCTATCTGTTGACGGACGCGCAATGGGACGAGCAGGAAGCGAAGCGCAAGCCGCCGGCGCCGGTGGCGACGCCAACGAACACTGAATAGCGACCATGAGCTACGACACCCTCGACACCTCGCGGACCCAGCGCACCCTGACGGGTACGACGCAGCTGCTGCTCGCGCTGCACCTCGACGGGCCGCTGTTCGTCGCCCTGTGCCTCGTCAGCGGCGTGGGCACGGTCGTGCTGTTCAGCGCGTCCGGCCGCAGCCTGCCGATGCTGGAAGCGCATCTGCTGCGGTTCGCGCTCGGTCTGCTTGCGATGATCATGCTCGCGCAGATCCCGCCGCGTCTCATCCGCACGATCGCGCCTTGGGCCTACGTCATCGGCTTGATCCTGCTGTTCATCGTGATGTTCGTCGGCGATGTCTCGATGGGCGCGCAGCGCTGGCTCGATCTGGGGGTCGTGCGCTTTCAACCGTCCGAGATCATGAAGCTCGCAGTGCCGCTCGCCTGCGCGTGGTTTCTGCACGAGCGGCCGCTGCCGCCGAGCTTTCTGTCGCTTGCCATCGTCGGGGTCGGCATCGGCGTGCCGACGCTGCTGATCGCGGAGCAGCCGGACCTGGGCACCGCGCTGCTGGTCGCCGCCTCGGGTGGCATGGTGATCCTGCTCGCGGGCCTGCAGCTGCGTTACATCCTCTCAGCGGTTGGCCTGCTCGTGCCGGTCGCGTACGTCGCCTGGAGTTTCCTGCTGCATGACTATCAGCGGCAGCGCGTGCTGACGTTCCTCGATCCGCAGAGCGACCCGCTCGGCAGCGGCTATCACATCATCCAGTCGCAGATCGCAATCGGCTCCGGCGGCGTGTTCGGCAAGGGCTACCTCAACGGCAGCCAGGCGCAGCTGGAGTTCCTGCCGGAGCGCTCGACCGATTTCATCTTCGCCGTCGTCGGCGAGGAATGGGGATTGATCGGCCTGGTCACGGTCATCTGCCTGTTCATGTTCGTGATCGGCCGTGCGCTGTATCTCGCCGCGACCGCGCAGGACACGTTCGCGCGCCTCGCGGCCGGCAGCCTCGCGCTGACGTTCTGCGTCTATGTGTTCGTGAACACCGGCATGGTGACCGGATTGCTGCCGGTCGTCGGAGTGCCGCTGCCTTTCATCAGCTACGGCGGCACTGCTATGGTGACCCTCATGGCAGGTTTCGGTATTCTCATGTCGCTGTGCGCGAAGCGGAAACTGGTCAGCCGTTGATGTCGTGATGATCGAACACTTGTCGAAAGCCTCCGCCGCGCTGCTCACTTGCCTGATCTGGATTCCTGTCGCGTCCGCGCTCGACGTGAAGCGTCCCGACGTGCGCGCGTTCATCGACGCGACCAGTCGCGACCTCGGTTTCCCGCGCGCGCAGCTCGAAGCACTGCTGGCGCAAGCCGAAACCAAGCAACCGATCCTCGACGCGATCAGCCGCCCCGCGGAGCGCGTGGTGCCGTGGTACGAGTATCGCGACCGCTTCCTCACCGAAAAGCGCATCCTGCAGGGTACGGACTTCTGGGTCGCGCACGGCGAGACGCTGCGGCGCATCGCCGATCCGAACGTCGCCGCGAGCGTCGTCGGGATTCTGGGGGTCGAGACTTCGTTCGGCCGCATCACCGGCCGCTATCGCGTGCTCGATGCGCTCGCGACGCTGGCGTTCGACTATCCGCCGCGCAGCGATTTCTTCCGCAGCGAGCTGCAGCAGTTCCTGTTGCTGTCGCGCGAGGAATCGGTCGATCCGAAAACGGCGCTCGGCTCGTACGCGGGCGCGATGGGCGCACCGCAGTTCATCTCTTCCAGCTACCGCAATTTCGCGGTCGACGGTGACGGCAACGGCAAGCGCGATCTGTGGAACAGCTGGGACGACGTGATCGGCTCGGTCGCGAACTACCTGCTCGTGTACGGCTGGCGCGAAGGCGAGCCCGTGGTCGTGACCGCGACCTTGCCGAGCGACGACCTGAGCCGCTTCGACACGTCGAAACTGGAGCTGAACGAGACAGTGCAGTCGCTGCGCGACAAAGGTGTGCGTTTCGAGACCACGCTGCCCGATACTGCGCCGGCGCTGCTCATCGTCGCGCAAGGGAAAGACGGCCCGGTGTATCGCGTCGGCTTCACCAACTTCTACGTGCTCACGCGCTACAACCGCAGCCCGATGTACGCAATGGCCGTACACGATCTCGGCGACGCAGTCGTGAACTTCATGCGCGATGCACGCTGAGCGGCGACCCTGCAGGCTGGCCGCTCCAGCGCATCCCTGCGCAGCAGGCGTCAGCACAGCTCTCGTGCTGCTGCTCCTCGCAGGCTGCTCGAGCGCGCCATCGTACCGCACGCCGCCGTTGCCCCCGCTGCCGCCGCCCGGCGACATCGCCGCGATTCCCGAGCCAATACCGAAAGCGGAGCCGCGCTCCAAGCGCGGCAATCCGCAGTTCTACACCGTGCTCGGGAAGCGCTACTTCGTGCTCGCAACGGCCGAGGGCTATCAGGAGCGCGGTGTCGCATCGTGGTACGGGCCGGGCTTCCATGCCTCGTCGACGTCCAACGGCGAGCGCTACGACATGTATGCGATGACTGCCGCGCACAAGACGCTGCCGCTGCCCGCGTACGTTCAGGTGACCAACCTTCGCAACGGGCGCAGTGTCGTCGTGCGCGTCAACGATCGTGGTCCGTTCAAGGACGGCCGCATCATCGACCTCTCTTACACGGCGGCGAGCAGGCTCGACATGCTCAAGGACGGGACGACGTTCGTGGAAGTGCGTGCACTGACGCCGGCGCAGAAGGCCGCGCCGCCTGCACCGCCACAGACGCCCGAAGCTCTGTATGTCCAGGCGGGCGCGTTCGGCACTGAAGAGAATGCGTCGCGGCTGCTGGAGCGGCTCCGCGAGCAAGGCGTCGACAAGAGCTTCGTGCGCGAGGACACCGTCAACGGACGCATGCTCTATCGCGTGCGCGTCGGACCGATTCCGAGCGTCAATGAGTTCGACCGCGTGCTGGCGCGCCTGCGCTCGCTCGGCCTGGCCGATGCGCAGCTCGCGCCGGAATGAGTGCCCGCGCCGCGCCAGCATCTGCCATGATTCGCCTACATTCTCCGCGCCGCGCTCGGTAGAATCCGCGGCGTCCAACCCCAAAGCCCCGGAAGACTCATGCACGAACGGATCCTGCTGCTCGCCGCCTTTGCGCTGGCCCTGACCGCCTGCTCCGACTCCACGTCGACACCGCAGGTCACACGCAGCGTGGCGGCGCCAGTCGGCGGAGTGGCGCCCGCCGCTACGACTGCGCCGGCGCTCAAGCCGCCGCCGATTCCCGCCGCGCCGCAGGTCAAGGCGCGCGGCTACTACCTGATGGACTTCACCAGCGGCCAGGTGCTCGCCGAAGTGAACGCGGATCAGCGGCTGGAGCCGGCGAGCCTGACGAAGCTGATGAGCGCGTATGCGATCTTCCACGCGCTCAAGGATGGCCGCATCAAGCTGACCGACGAGGTTCGCATCAGCAAGCATGCGCGCGACCAGGATGGCTCGCGGATGTTCGTCGAAGTCGGCACGTCGGTGACCGTCGAGAACCTGATCCAAGGCCTGATCGTGCAGTCCGGCAACGACGCGACCGTCGCGCTCGCCGAGCACGTCGCCGGCAGCGAGCCGGTCTTCGTCGACCTGATGAATCAGTACGCGCAGCGGCTCGGGCTCGCGAGCACGCATTTCCAGAACGCCCCGGGCATGCCCTCGCCGGAGCACTACACCACCGCGCGCGACATCGCGGTGCTGTCCGCCGCGCTGATCCGCGACTATCCCGAGTACTACAAGTGGTATTCGCAGCGCGAGTTCACCTGGAACAAGATCACCCAGCCGAACCGCAACGGCCTGCTCGGCCGCGATCTCGGCGTCGACGGCCTGAAGACCGGTCACACCGAGACGGCCGGCTATTGCCTGGTGTCGTCCGCGAAGCGCGGCGATATGCGGCTGGTCTCGGTAGTCATGGGCTCGCCGAACATTGCGGCGCGCGAGGACGCGAGCGCGGCGCTGCTCAACTACGGCTTCAACTTCTACGAGACGCGCAAGCTGTACGCTGCCAACGCTCCAGTCCTGACTCTGCCCGTCTGGAAAGGCTCGGCGGAGACCGTGAAGCTCGGCGTGACGCGTGACGTTTACGCGGTCATGCCGCGCGGCCAGGACAGCTCGCTCAGCGCTGCCGCCGATATCCCCGACCCGCTGTTGGCACCGCTGGCGCGCGCGACGGAGGTTGGCAAGCTGCGCGTGATGCTCGGCGACAAGACGCTCGGCACGTACTCGCTGCATCCCGTGGAGGATGTCGGCGAGGCCGGCTTCTTCAGTCGCATGATCGACGACGTCAAACTCTGGATGCACTGACCATGGCCGAGCCGCTGCCCATTTGCTATCTGAACGGCGAGTACCAGAAGCTGCGCGACGCGCGCATCTCGCCGCTCGACCGCGCGTTTCTGTTCGGCGACAGCGTGTACGAGGTCCTGCCGGTGTTTGCCGGGCGCATGTTCCGCTTCCGCGAGCACTTCGACCGGCTCGCGCGCAGTCTCAAGGAGATCGGACTGCCCTCGCCGCACACTCACGCACAGTGGCTCGAAATCCTCGACGAGCTGATCGAGCGCAACGGCGGCGGCGACATGTACGTGTACGTGCAGGTCACGCGCGGCATGGAATACGGCCGCAATCACGCCTTCCCCGCGCAGATCGTGCCCGGCGTGTTCGCGATGGCGGCGCCGTTGCCGCCGCTGACCGATGAGCTGCGTGCGAACGGAGTGTCGGCGATCACGGTCGAAGATTTCCGCTGGGGCCGCTGCGACATCAAGAGCACCGCGCTGCTCGCCAACGTGCTGATGAAGCAGCGCGCCGCGGAGGCCGGCACGCAGGAAGCGATCATCGTGCGCGATGGCGACGTGATGGAAGGCTCGTCGACGAGCATTTTTGTCGTCAAGGACGGCAAGGTCGCCACACCGCCGAACAGCAACCGCATTCTGCCGGGCACGACGCGCGAGGTTGCGCTCGAGCTCGCGGATGGCGCGATGCAGGTCACGATCCGTCGTATCGGAATCGATGAGCTGCGGGCCGCCGACGAGGTGTGGATCTCGGCCGCAACGCGCGACGTCCTGCCCGTGACACGCATCGACGGCCGCCCGGTCGGCACCGGCAAGCCCGGCCCGCTGTGGCAGCGCATGAACGAATCGTTCAACGCGCTGCGCGAGCGCCTCACTGGCACGCCGGTGCTGTGAACGGCATGACCGAAGCGACGCTCTTCAAGTTTCCCTGTGACTTCCCGCTCAAGGTGCTGGGGCGGCGCAGCGACGATTTCCGCAGCATCGTGCTCGGCATCGTGCAGAAGCACGCGGGCGACATCGCGCCGGAGCGGATCGAGGAGCGGCCGAGCCGCGACGGAAACTACCTGAGCCTGACCTGCACGTTCGCCGCGCAGAGCCGCGAGCAGCTGGACGCGTTGTATCGCGAGCTCACAGCCTGTGAGCGCGTGCTGGTCGTGTTGTAGATGGTTACTCTTCGCCCGCCGCGACGCGGATCACGACCTTGCCCTGCGAGCGCCGGCTGTTGAGCGCGTCGAGCGCTTCGGCGTAGCGGTCCAATCCTTCGAGCTCGGTCACATGCGGGCGGATCTTGCCCGCCTCGAACAGCTGGAACAGCGCCTTGAGATTGGCGGCGTGCACCGGCGGCTCGCGCCGCGTGTGTGCGCCCCAGAACACGCCCACCAGCGAGCAGCCTTTCAGCAGCGGCAGGTTGAGCGGGATCGCGGGAATCTTGCCGCCCGCGAAGCCGATCACCAGGTAGCGGCCGTTCCACGCCATGCTGCGTACGACCTGCTCGGCATAGTCCGCGCCGACCGGATCGTAGGCGACGTCGATACCGCGATCGCCGGTGAATTCCATCACCTTCGCCTTGATAGTGTCGCGCGTGTAGTTGAACGCGGCGTCCGCGCCGTGGCGCTTCGCCAGCTCCAGTTTCTCATCCGTGCTCGCGGCTGCGAGCACGCGTGCGCCGAGGGCCTTGCCGATCTCGACGGCCGTCAGTCCGACGCCGCCTGCCGCGCCGAGCACGAGCAGGGTCTCGCCTGGCTGGAGCTTCGCACGCTGTACCAGCGCGTGATAAGTCGTGCCGTAGTTGACGAGGAAGCCGGCAGCGGCTGCCATGCTCATCGATTCCGGCAAGGGAATCAGCGACTCCGCCGCAGCGACGCATTGTTCGGCGAGACCACCCTGCCCCGCCATTGCCAGCACGCGCGCGCCAGGCTGCACCGACTGCACGTCCGGTGCGACTTCGGTCACGACGCCGGCCGTCTCGTTGCCCGGCGTGTACGGCGCCTCCGGCTTGATCTGATATTTGCCGGCGACCATCAGCGCATCGGGGAAACCGAAGCCGACCGCGTGCACGCGAATGCGCACGTGACCGGGCTTCAGCTGCGGCGGCGGAATCTCCTGCACGCTCAGTTGCGACGGCGGACCATAACTGCTCAGAACGACAGCGCGCATGTCTTGACCCCGTGAGAGATCGCTAGGCCCAGGTGGCGTCGGCGGGCATGCCGAGCGCGCTCAGCAGATGCGGCGCAAGCAGCTCGGCTGCGCCATGCAGCTCCAGCGAGACGCCGAGCGTGCGCAGGTCCGTCACTTCCAGCCCGCGATAACCGCACGGATTGATGCGGCGAAACGGCTCCAGGTCCATCGCGACGTTGAACGCGAGGCCATGATAACTGCAGCCGCGGCGGATCCGCAGCCCGATGCTCGCCAGCTTGCGGCCCTCGACGTAGATGCCCGGCGCGTCGCGCCGGCCGACGGCCACGATGTTCCACGATGCGAGCAGCGCGATGATGCCGTTCTCCAGCGCCATCACCAACTGGCGCACGCCGAGCCCACTGCGGCGCACGTCGAGCAGCGGATAGACCACGAGCTGGCCGGGGCCGTGGTACGTGACCTGACCGCCGCGATCGATCTGCACCAACGGAATATCGCCGGGCGCGAGCACGTGCTCGCGTGCCGCATTCATGCCGAGCGTGAACACCGGCGGATGCTCGAGGAACCAGATCTCGTCGCGAGTCTCGGGGCCGCGTTGATCCGTGAGCGTCTGCATCGCTCGCCACGTCGGCTCGTACTCGGCGCGGCCCAGCCAGCGCAGCAGCGGTCCGCTATCCGCCATCCGCTGTCCGCTTCAATCCCGCGTTGTTGCGCTCGAGCGCGCGCTCGGC
>DATEML010000104.1:0-37036 GCA_035275585.1 Steroidobacteraceae bacterium
CGACGATCTCGTCGAACTTCGCCGGATTGGCGCGGATTTCTTCGAGCTTGTCGTCGCGATCCTTCACGCGCTGCAGCGGGCGCTTCGCCGCCAGCACGCCGCGCGCGAACTTCAGCGCGCCGGCGACCAGATCGCCCTCGACGATTTCGTCGACGAGACCGGCCCCGAGCGCGTCCTTCGCCGGGATTGGATCGCCCGACAGGATCATCGGCAGCGCCTTCTCGATGCCGACAAGCCGCGGCAGGCGCTGGGTGCCGCCCGCGCCGGGAATGAGGCCGAGCTTGATTTCCGGCAGGCCGAGCCGCGTGCCGGCGGCCGCGACGCGGAAATGGCAGCCCATTGTGAGCTCGAGCCCGCCGCCGAGCGGCGTGCCGTGCACCGCCGCGATCGTCGGCTTCTTCACCTCGTCGAGCGTTGCGATCACCTCGATCAGGCTCGGCGGCTGCGGCGGCTTGCCGAACTCCGTGATGTCGGCGCCTGCGATGAACGTCCTGCCGTCGCAGATCAGAACGATCGCCTTGACCGCGGCGTTACCGATCGCCTGCTGCATACCCTTGACGATGCCGTCGCGCACCTGCTGCGACAGCGCGTTCACGGGCGGCGAATTGACAGTCAGCACGGCGACGTCGCCTGCGGCGGCCAGGTCCGTTACGGCAGTGATTGCCCCCATCGGTCATCTCCCCTCGAGAAAAATGGTCGGGAAAAATTTTCGAAAACGCGGTGTGTTGAGCGGGCGGGCATTATAGGCGCAACTGCGCGCCGATGACCGGCCGGACCGCTGTGCGGTCAGGGCTCGCGGGTCTGGGCCCGCTCGCCGAGCGGCCGTGTCTTGCAGCCGTACGTCTGCGGATCCTTGGCGCACGTATCCGGCGTGCCGTATTCCTGCCAGAAGGCGGGGAGGCCGGCAGTGCCGACGATCTGCTCGAACCGAGCGTGGCGTCGCAGGAACCCCGTCTGGGGCATCCAGAGAACCCGCAGAGGTACCGGCTGGCGCTCGCGTTGCAGGCGGGCCATGCGGTTGAAGACGAATTCCGCGCGGCGCAACGCAACTCCGCAGAGGATCTCCGTCGCCGCGTCGATGCGTCTGTCGCTCGCCGCGCGCGTGATCGACTGCAGCGCATCGGGAACGCGCGTGCGATCCGTCGCCGCCTGCAGCAGCGGGTCGGCCCATTCACGGAAGTCTTCGTCGCTCGACGACGCGTGCAGTACGCGCCGCGCGGTTTCGACGTCGCCGGCGAGGATCGCCGCGAGCGCCTGCACTCGTGCGACCGCGCTCGGGGGTTTTTCATCCGTCGCGACTTTCTCGGCCGCGCCGGCGTCGAGATAGGCGCGGCATTCGAGCGCGCCGATATTTCGTGGCTGCAACCGCACGGCATGCTCGATCAGCGGCCGCGCCGCCGTGTAACGTCCAGCATCCGCGAGCAGGCAGCCTGATCCTTCGAGCGCGGCCGCGCTGTTCGCATCGAGCGCGAGCGCGCGATCGAATTGTTCCCGCGCCGCGGTCCAGTCGCCGCCGCGCAGGTGAACCAATCCGAGCGCCGCGTGCGCTTCGGCAATTCCTTCGTCTGCAGCCAACGCTCGCTCCGCGCTGGTCTTCGCCAGCTGGGCCAGCGACGCTTGATCCTGGCCGCCGAGACTGAGGTAACCGATCGCAAGCGCCGCGCGCGCACGCGCGAATTGCGGTTGATGCCGCGCCAGCGATTCGAGCCGTTCGACCGTGCGCGCGCTCTGCGGCACACCGGGACGCGTAAGACCCTGACCATCCGGGCCAAGCAACTCGAGTGCATCGGCGAGATATGCGTCGTACGCCTTCGCGTCGTCAGTGCCGAGCAACGCGACCCAGTTCGGCGAGCCGGCGGGTTGTGCGCCGAGAAACTGCGGCAGGCGTTGTGCGAGTGCGCCGATCGCGGCGAGACGACTCTCGGTCGGCAGCTGCACCTGCTCCTGTCGATCCACTACGCCGTCGGGCGCTACTAACGCAAGCGTGGCGCTGCTTGCATCCGCGTTGAGCGCAACGCGCAGCGTGAAATTGGCGGCGGTGTCGTCGATCGCGGCCACGCGCATCCGGCCACGGTTCAGCAGGTGACGCAGTTCGTAGTCGAGCCACGCGGTCTCCGCAGGCGGACGCGTCGAAGCGACTGCGACGCGCAGGGGTTTCGAGCTGTGGAAGACCTCGCGCGCCGGCGGCTGCACGGGTGTAACGGGCGGCGGCGCGGGCTGCAGCCACCACACCAGCAGTGACGCCGCGAGCAGCGCGAGCACGATGAGTCCGACTATGCGCCACCGGTTCATGGGCGAAGGTTGCCGAGGGCGCACGGACCGCGCAAGCTCTGCGACCGCAGCACCGACCCGGGATCACGCCATGGACCGACCCAACCTGTATCTATTGCGCGCCGCCGACATTGCGGCGCGCCAGCAGACGTTCTCGCATCCGTGGAGCGCGAACTCGCAGATCGCCGGCTACCAGATGGCCAAGGCGACCGGCCTGAGGCGGCTGGGTGTGAACCTGGCGCGAATTCCGCCGGGCAAGGAAGCGTTTCCCTATCACTCGCACTGGCAGGAAGAAGAGTGGGTCTACATCCTCGAGGGCCGCGGCATCGCGCGGATCGACGGCACGGAGTACGAAGTCGCGGCCGGCGATTTCATGGCGTTCCCGCCGCCCGGCGTGGCGCACTCGCTGCGCAATCCGTTCGAGCGCGAGCTGGTCTACCTGATGGGCGGCGAGAGCCGCGAGCTGGACGTGGCGGATTTCCCGGATCTCGGCCGGCGCATGTTCCGGCACGCGAAGGGCGTGGACGTGTTCGAGCTCAGCGAAGCGAAGCCGATAGAAGCCTTCTGACTATCGGTAGCGATTGCCGCCCTGATCCTGGACCATCGTGAGCTCGGCGCGGCGCGGCACACCCTGGAACGTCGAGCCGCGCACGTACATCTTGGCGCGGTCGTCAGCCTGGAACGAGGCGCTCGCACCTTCGACGTGACTGTTCGAGATGTGGACCGTCGCGTCCTGCACGACGATACCCGTGCCCGAGGCGACGATGTGGCTGTTGGTGAGGAACAGCTCGCAGCCGCCGCGCACCGTGATCGCATCGCCGTCGACGTAGATGTCGCGATTGTCGAGTTGCAGCGTGCGGCGTCCTTCGCAGATGAACGGATCGACTGCGCGACGGCCCGCGCTGCCCTGATTGCTGGCGGATGCGTTCGAGCCGGAGCTCACGATGCTCACGCCTGGACCGCTGACGCGGATCTGTCCGTCGGAGCGATCGATCGTGTAACCGCTCGGTACTGAGCCCGGTACTGGCGCAGCGCCTTCGCCGCGCTCGGGCGACTGCGCTGTCTGCGAGCCGCCAGTCGCCGACTCCTGCTGCGACGGTGCGGGCTCCGGTTGCGGCGGCGGCGCGGCCCGCATATTCATCGTCCTCAATTGCGCAGGCGACACCGCGGCCAGCTCGCTGGCCTTGACCGTTTCGATCTCGCCGGTGCTGCGATGCTTGAAGGTGATCACGCCGGTCTGTGGATCGCTCGCGACGACTTCGATCTCGGGATTGCGCTCGAGGGCAGCGCGCGCCCACGAGAGCTCGGCGTTCGCCGGGGTCGCTGCGGCTGCGGCTGATTTCGGCGCTTCACCGCGATTGCAGGCGGCGAGCGCGAGCACAGCGGCAATGGCGAAGGCGGCGCTGGGTGAAACGAGACGCGTGAGCTGAGTGGACATAATTCACTCCACCGGTCGACTGGTCCCTATCCTCACCTCCTCACGCGTACGAGTCCACTCCTGAGTTACGCCGGCAGTTTTTTCAACAGGTCCGCCTCGCGCTCCGGCGTGAGCCCGGCGCGCAGCTTCTGCTTCTGTTCCGCGGGTCGTTGCTCGTGCCACGCGAGCAAATCGCGCACAGTCGTTTCGACGCTGCGAAAGCGCAGACCCTTCGCGACCGCGCGCGCGGAGCTCACCAGCGAGAAGCCCGCAGTGTCGCCACTCGGCGGCGACCACGTCGTCAGCTCGCCGCTCTCGAGCAGCTTGTTGTCTTCGAGGAACTTGAGCGGCGCCCAGCGGAACGTCGTGTTGGCCTTCGTCACGCGCTTGGCGGCTTCGAGCACGTCGCCCATCGTGACCGCGCCCGGCGGATTGCACAGGTTGTAGCGCCCTGCGATGCGCTGCTCGACGCAACGACGCGTGAACTCCGCGAGATCGCGCACGTCGATGAACTGCATCGGATCCTCGGGCGTGCCGGGCACGAGCATTGCGCCGCCCTGCGCGACCCGCCACGGCCAGTACGTGAAGCGATCGGTGTGATCGCCGGGACCGACGATGTACGTCGGGCGGATCACAGCCTGACGCGCTCCGAACGTCTTCTCCACGACCTGCTCGCACGCGGCCTTCAGTCCGCCGTAGTTCTTCTCCGTGATCTCCTTCGCGTCCGGATCGTCGAGCGGCGCGAGCTTGTAGTCCTCGTCGATGCCCGGCGGGATGGGCTCGGCGTACGCGGAGATGCTCGAGATATAGATGTAGTGCTGCACGCGGTCTTTCAGTGCATCCGCGCTGGCCTGCACCTGGCGCGGGAAATAACCGGAGTCGTCCACTACGACGTCCCACTCGCGACCCTTCAGCACGTCGATGTAGCCCGCGACGTTGCGATCGCCGATCAGCGTTTCCACGTCGGGGAACAGGCCTGGAGCACGCTTGCCGCGGTTCAACAGCGTCAGCTTGTGACCGCCGGCGCGCAGCTCGCGCACGAAGTGCGGGCCGATGAAGCCCGTCCCGCCGAAGATGAGCACCTTGAGCGGCTTCGCCGCAGCGTTCTGCGCAGACGCGCTCTCCTGCAGCAGCAGTCCGGCGGCAGCCGCCGTGCCGAGTTTCATCAGTTCGCGTCGGTTCATGGCGTCGACCTCATTCGGAAGTTTGTGCGGTGGGAGCCGGACTCGCGGCGCCGGGCCCGGGCGCGACGTATTGCGCGAGCCACTTGCGCTTGGTCTCGTACCAGAACAGCGAGTTCTGCGGCTTCAGCACCCAGTGATTCTCGTCCGGGAAATACACGAACTTGCTCGGCACCCCGCGATTCTGCAGCGTATTGAACAGCTCGATGCCGTGATTGACCGGCACCCGGCGATCGAGCTGGCCGGCAATCACCAGCGTCGGCGTGTTGAAGTTCGCGGCGTTCATGTGCGGCGAGTTGCGATTGAAGCGCTCGAGATCCTCCCAGAACTCGCCGTAGCGTTTCTTCTGCGCGCCGCCGTCGCTCGCGTATTGCGTGAAGCTGTTGTAGACCGCGGCGTGCGCGACCAGCGTCTTGAAGGGGTGCGGCCGGCCGAGAATCGTCGCGGCGAGATAGCCGCCGAAGCTGCCGCCGCCCGCGCCCATGCGGTCCGCGTCGATCCATGGCTGCGCACGGAACCAGTCGGCCGCCTTGATCGTGTCCTGGTACGGCAGGTCGGCCCACTCTTTCGTGATCGAGTCCGCCCACGCCTGGCCGAAGCCGCTCGAGCCGTGGAAGTTGTGCCACGCCGTGACATAGCCCCAGTTCGCGAACACCTGCGCATTCCAGCGCCACTGCACGCCGTCGGTCACGCCGTTGTGCGGGCCGCCGTGCAACAGCATGTAGAGCGGCCACTTCCGGTCGGGCGTGAAGTTCGGCGGATACACGATCCACATCTGCACGTCGTCGCCGTTCGCGCCCTTGTAGGTAACGCTCTCGACGCGGCCCTGCGTGAGATCGGCGAGCGCCGCGTCGTTGAAGTCGGAAAGCTTGGTTGCGGCGCCGGTGCGCGGAATGATGCTGACCAGCGTCGGCGGCTCGGTGAAGCTCTGACGCAGGCCGACGATGACGGGTCCGCTGCCGGCCACCGCGAGCGAGCTGAAGCTGTGTTCGCGCGTGACTGCGCGCGGCGGGCCGCCAGAGACGTCGAAGCGATAGATGCGCCGCGTGCCGGCGTCATCGATCGAGCCGAACAGCGCGTCCGAGTCCGGCGACCACACCAGGCCTTCGGCCGAGCGGTCCCAGTCCTCGGTCAGGTTGCGGATCTTGCTGGCGCGGCGCTCGAACAGCATCAGGCGCGCGCGGTCGGCGTAGAAGTCGGGAATCAGCTGGCGCTGAAATGCGAGAAGCTTGCCGTCCGGGCTGTACTGCGGCCCATCGTCGCGCGCGGGGTTGTCGGTCGTGATGTCGCGCGGCGGCGCGCTGCGGTCGACCGGCATCACGAAGATGTCGAAGTTCGGCTGGATGCCGCTGCGGTCGGTGTCGGAGGCGAACGCGATCTCCAGGCCGTCCGGCGCGATGTCATAGGAGTTCGCGTCGGGCTCGGCGATCTCCAGCGAGACGCCGGTTCCCAAGGTGAGCGCCTGCGGCTCTCCGCCGTCGATGCCGACCGAGTACACGTGCGTCTCGCGATGGTCGAGGAAGTGGTCCCAGTAGCTGATCGGCGCCTTGTCCCACACCTGCGCGCTCATCTTCGGCTCCGCGCGCTCCTTCATCCGCTGCTCCTGCTCCGCCCAGCTCTTCAGCTCGGGCCACACTTGCGACAGGAACGCGATGCGCTTGGAATCCGGGAACCACTTCGGCGCGATCACCCCGGTCGGCACGTCGGTCACGCGGCGCGCTTCGCCGCCGTTCACCGGGATGACGTAGAGCTGTGCCTGCTTGTCTTCGCCTCGCTTGGAGACGAACGCGATCAGCTCGCCGTCCGGGCTCCATGCCGGCGCGGAGTCGCTGCCTGCGTCGCTCGTCAGCTGGCGCGCCTTGCCGGGCTTCGTCGGCACGAGCCACAGGTCGGCGTCGCCCTTGTTCTTCTCCATGTCGTACTTCGTGACCGGCACGACCGCGAGCCGTCCGTCGGGAGAAATCGCCGGATCCGCCAGCCGTTTCAGTTGCCACATCGCCTCAGCGGTGTATGGTTGAGCCGCGTGTACAGCCGGCGCGAGCGCGATGCCGGCCGCGAGCACGAGAACTGCGCTTGCCGCGACGCGCGGCTGTGGTTTCTGCTTATGACACGGGCCGATCATTCGCGGACCTCACAGTTCTTGGCCGGAGAGGAATCGCGGTAGTGTAAACGCAGACGTCGATCCGCTGTGCAAGCTGAGAAGTGCATCCATTTCTTCGCGAGGCCTGCTCCGTAAACTCGCCGGACTACTAAACCACTATCAGTGAGGGGCGTTCGCAGTGATCCAGGCCAAGCACCGCAACCGGTTGCCTTTGCCGCAGCCTTCCGTCGTCCATGTCCGTCGCTCGTATGCCGAGAGCCGTTTCGGACAGATTCACCTGTGGACCGCCTATCCGTCGGGCGGAGGCTTCGACGAGCGCGTGCCGGTCGTCTGCCTGCACCACGGCGGCGGCTCGGGGCGGGTGTTCGCGTCGATGCTGCGCGAGCTCGGCCATGATCGCAGTGTTTATGCGCCGGACCTGCCGGGTCACGGCTCCTCGGACGCTGCGGGCGGCCGCAGCTCGGTCGCGGACATCGCCGGCGCCATCGGGGATTTCCTGGACAGCCTGAGGCTGCGCGCGGTGGACGTGTTCGGCTATCAGCTCGGCGCGCTCGTAACGGCTGAGCTGGCGATCGCCCGGCCGCAGCAGGTCCGGCGGGTGATGCTATGGGCCGCGCCCTGTTACTCCCCGCAGGAGCGCGCGACCCTGTTGCAGAGTACGACGACTCCGGGAACGCGCGAGGACGGCAGCGATGTCGCGGAGGAATGGCAACGTGTGCTTCAGCGTCGCGGCGCGAATGTCCCGCCCGGGGCGCTCGCCGAGGATTTCGGCGATCGGCTGCGCGCCGGCTCCAACGGCACGCGCGCGCTGACGGCGGGCATCGACTATTCGACTGCCGAGCGCCTGCCGCTCGTGAAGCAACCGGCGCTGGTCCTGCGCCTGCGCGATGAGTTCTCGGACCAGGCGCCGCGCGTGCGCGCCGCGCTGCCGAACGGCTCGATGCTGGACGTGGCCGACTACGGCCAGGGATTCCTCAGCGCCGCCCCGCAGAAGTTCGCTTCGATCGCGCGCGAGTTCCTGGACCGATAGCAACCCGCTCACACCATCCTCTGCCAGCTCCAGGCGCAGGCGAGTCCGGCGATCCCGGAAGTGGTCGCCCAGCGCGAGGCGACAGCAGCTATCGTCGGGACGGACAGGCCGCGTGACAGAGCGACGCCAACGACGCTCGGCACTGCGAACGACAGCCAGCACAGGCCGCCGAACGACAGGCCGCGCACCCACCACGGCACGGCCACGACAGCAGCGAGTCCCCAACTCAGCCAGAACAACAGCGCGAAGCCGCAGCCGTAGAGCATGTGAAGCAGCGCGTCGGCCACCTGCAACGGCGGGATGACGGTTCCCGGGCGGACAGCTGCGTGCGCGGACGCCAGGATCGAATGCAACAGCACGCTCACCAGCCCGCTGAGGCTGCCCGTCAGCATGAGATAGGTCAGGTCCATGTCAGCGCAGCGCCTGCTGCAGGCCCTGCACGAGTTTTTCGATGTCGTCGTGCGTGGTGAAGATGTGCGGCGACAGGCGCAAGGCTCCGCCGGCGTCGTTCGGCCAGCGTATCGCACGCACGTGAGCCCGATGCGTACGCTCGATTGCCGCTGCGAGATCGATCGCCTGCTTCCCCGGCACGCGGAACGTGAGGATGCCAGCCCACAGACCGGGACGGGCCGGAGTCAGCATCTCGATCCCCGTCAGCTGCTGCAGCCGCAGACGCGCATAGATCGCGAGCTCGCGCACGCGCGCTTCGATCTTTGTGCGGCTGACCTGTTGGTGGAATTCGAGCGCGGCTTCGACGCCGCGCAGAGCAGGCCAGGCGTACGGCACGATGTTGCCGAGCTTGTGCAAGGCCGCCGGCACGTCGGCGTTGCCTTCCGCGTCCGTTGGCGTGAACACCGGCGGCACACTGTCGAGGCCGCGGGGCTCGACGGGCCAAAGCCGGTCCAGCACCTCGCGTCGCACGTAGAGGACACCGGTGCCTTGGCTGCCGCTGAGCCACTTGTGGCAGCAGGTCGCATACAAATCGCAGCCGAGATCGCGCAGCGCGAACTCGACCATGCCCAGAGCCTGGGCACCGTCGACGATGCTGATGATGCCTTTCTGGCGTGCGAAGGCAGACAGCTCTTTGACTGGCAGCACGGCGCCGTCGTCGTACTGGACATGGGAGAACGCGATCACCTTGGTGCGCTCGGTCACCGCTCCGGCAAACAACCCGAGCGGCTGTTCCGGGCCGGTCAGCGGCGTCGGCAGCTCGATCTGCTTCACCACCACGTCGCGTCGCCGCGCCTGCACGAGCCACGGGCTGAGCGCCGCCGGATGCTCGCGAGTGGTCGTAATGATTTCGTCGCCGGGCGCGAGATCGAGTCCCGCGATGCCCAGGCCGAGCGCCTCGCCCGCGCCGCGCGTGAACTGCACTTCGTCGGGCTCGCAGCCGAGGAACGCCGCGAAGCGCGCCGCCAGCCGGTTCGTTTCTTCGGTCCAGCGTGAAACGGCATTGGCGAGTCCGAGGCTCTGTGCCTCGCGGGCCCGGTACTCCGCGGCCATGGCCGCACGCAGCGTTGGCCCGCCGCTGGCAACGTCGAGGTACGCGACCTGTGTGTCGAGCATCGGTTGCGTGCGCACCCATTGCCAGAGCTCGCGCGACGAAGTCGGCATGCTCGGTACGGGCACTACGGTCTGGGCGGCGGCGCTCGGCAACGTGCTGACGGCGGCAAGGCCGGCGCCAGCGGCCAATAGATCGCGACGGGTCAGCGAAGAGTTCGTGTCGGTCATCAGCGGTGCATGTTACCGTACCAGCGTCACTCCGATCTCTCCTGCGCTGCATGTCACACGAGTATCTCGAACGTATTCTCAAGGCGCGCGTGTACGACGTCGCGATCGAGTCGCCGCTCGAAGACGCCCCGCGGCTGAGCCGCCGCCTGGGCAACGCCGTGCTGTTCAAGCGCGAGGACCTGCAGCCGGTGTTCTCGTTCAAGGTGCGCGGCGCGTACAACAAGATCGCGCATCTGTCCGAGACCATCGCCCGGCGCGGCGTGATCTGCGCTTCCGCCGGCAACCACGCGCAGGGCGTGGCGCTCGCTGCCCGGCGGCGCGGCATTCCGGCGACGATCGTGATGCCGCAGACCACGCCGCGGATCAAGGTCCAGGCGGTCATCGACCTCGGCGGCGAAGTGGTCCTGCAGGGCGACGAATACGACCAGGCGTACGAGCACGCGCTGGCGATCGCGCGCGAGCGCCAGCTGACCTTCATCCATCCGTTCGACGATCCCGACGTCATCGCCGGGCAGGGCACGATCGGCATGGAGATCCTGCGGCAGCACGCCGGCGAAGCGCTCGACGCGATCTTCGTCGCGGTCGGCGGCGGCGGCCTGATCGCCGGCGTCGGCGCCTACGTGAAGTACCTGTTCCCGAAGATCCGCGTGATCGGCGTCGAGCCGGAGGACGCGGACGCCATGTATCGCTCCCTGCAGGCGCGCAAGCGCGTCACGCTGGAGCGGGTCGGCATCTTCGCCGACGGCGTCGCGGTGCGGCGGGTGGGCGAGGAGCCGTTCCGGCTGGCGCAGGAGGTCGTCGACGAGGTCATCACCGTGACCACCGACGAGATCTGCGCGGCGATCCAGGACATCTTCGAAGACAACCGCTCGATCGTCGAGCCTGCCGGCGCGCTGCCGGTCGCCGGCATCAAGCGCTACGTCGCGCGCGAGCAGTGCCGCGACCGCAGGTTCGTGGCGATCAACTGCGGCGCGAACATGAACTTCGACCGCCTGCGACACGTCGCGGAGCGCGCCGACATCGGCGGACAGCGCGAAGCGCTGGTGGCGGTGCAGATCCCGGAGCGCAAAGGCAGCTTCCTGCGCTTCTGCGAAGTGCTCGGCAAGCGCAACGTCACCGAGTTCAACTATCGCTATCACGACGGCGCGGACGCGCAGCTGTTCGTCGGCCTGGCGCTCGCGGAAGGACGCAAGGAGAAGGAGGCGCTGCTCGCCTCGCTGCGCGACGCCGGTTACCCGGTGGTCGACATGAGCGACAACGAGGTGGCGAAGCTGCACGTGCGGTACATGGTGGGCGGCGAGGGCCGCGGCATCGCGCACGAGCGGCTGTTCCGTTTCGAGTTCCCCGAGCGCCCGGGCGCGCTGCTGAAGTTCCTGAATGCGATCGGCACGCAGTGGAACATCACGCTGTTCCACTACCGCAATCACGGCTCGGACCACGGCCGCGTGCTGGCGGGCGTGCAGGTGCCGGCGGAGGAGAGCGTCGACTTCGACCTGCACGTGCGCGAGCTGAAGTACGTGTACGTCGAGGAGACCGACAACCCGGCGTACCGGATGTTCCTGAAAGAGTCGGGCTGAAGCTGCTGCGCAGGGATGCGCGAATGGCGCGGGCGCAGGATGCGCTGGAGCGGCCTGTCTGCTCAGCGCGGTGCGGCGTCCAATTGAGCGAGCGCTTCCTTGGCGCGTTGCGTAATCACCGCGTTCTCGCCCTGCACCTGCAGCAGGATCGGGTAGCTCTCGCGCAGCAGTTGTGCGGCTTCGTCCGTGCGTCGCTGCGCCATCAGCACGCGGCCCAATGAGCTGTTCGCTGCCGCCAGCTGCGGACTGTCGGGCGCGAACGATTTCGCTGCGATCTCCTTCGCGCGTCGCAACGTCTGCTCCGCTTCGGCGAGACGATTCTGTTCCAGCATGCAACGGCCGAGACCCGACAGCGCCGATGCCACATACGGATGATCGGCCGGCAGCGTCTGCGCGTAGATATCCAGAGCCGCGCGGAAATCCTTCTCGGCCTGCGCTTGCTCCTGCGTATCCAGGCGCACCATCCCGAGATTGACGAGATCGTGAGCGACGAAAGCATGGCGCGGACCGCGCGCCTGCCGGTCGAGATCGACGACCGCGCTCAGAATCTCTTCGGCGCGCGCCAGCTCGCCGCGGCGATGCAGGAAGCGTCCGTAGTTCGCGATGGCGTCGATCGTTTGCGGATGCTTCTCGCCGAGCACGCGCCGCAGAATCTGCATCGATTCCTGGTACAGCGGCGCGGCTTCGTCGAGCTTGCCTTGCTCGTGCAGCGCGACCGCGAGATTCTGCAGGTGCATGCCGACTTGCGGATGATCGTTGCCGAGCGCCTGCCGGTCGATGTCCAGCGCTGCGCGATACAAGGTCTCCGCGCGGTCATGCCTGCCGCGATACGAGTACAGCGCGGCGAGCTCGTTCATCACCGACGTGGCATCGGTCGTGTGCTCCTTGCCGTGCGTGCGATACATCTCCAGGCTCTGGTCGTACAGGTGCTCCGCCGTGTCGAAGTCACCGCGCAGCTGGGCCAGCTTTGCCTGCGCCGTCAGCGTCGGCACGATTTCGAGCGCGTCCGTGCCGAGCAGCTGCCGCTGCATGTCGAGCGCCGCGGTTAGACGGGCTTCGCATTGGGCGAGGTCGCCCCGGTCGCACAACGCGTCGCCCAGCTCGCGCAGCGCTTGCGCGACAGCCGGGTGCCGCGGGCCATGAATGCTGATGCGCGATTGCAGGCCCTGCTCGAGCAGCGCGACGGAATCCGAGTACAGGCCGAGGCTCTGATAGACCGTGCCGATCGTGCCGAGCAGCGTCGCTCGCGTTTCGGGCTGATCGGCGAGCCCGAGGCTGACGCGGCGCGCGCCGATATCGAGCAGCTCGCGCGCGGTGACCTGGTTGCCGCGGCTGCGCGACGGATCGGACAGCTCGAACAGCTCGACCAGGAACGACGAGACCTGCTCCGCGCGCGTGCGCTCGGCGGTCGCGACGTCGCGCTCGTATGCGATGCGCTGTGCCTGCACGAACGTGATCGTCGCGAACGCCGCGAGCGTGACGACAGCCGCTGTCGAGGCTGCGACTGCGAGCGTGTGCCGGCCGATGAACTTACGCGTGCGATACAGCCACGTGTCCTTCGAGGCGAGCACTGGCTTGCCGTCGAGATGACGCTCGAGATCCGCGGCCAGCTGCTCGGCGGAGCTGTAGCGCCGTTCGGGGTCCTTGCGCATCGCCATGCCGACGATGTTGTCGATGTCTCCGCGCAGATACTTCTGCAATCGTGCCGGCGTCGTCGAACGGCAAGCGACGACACTGGCGAACAAGTCCGGGGATTCGCGCGCCGCGCGCGCGGTCATTTCGCTCGGCGTCGGCGCTTCCTGCTCGCAGATGATGCGCTCCATCTCCAGCAAGCTCGCGCCGACCAGCCGGAACGGGCGTTGCCCGCACAAGAGCTCATACAACAGCACGCCGAGCACGTAGATGTCGCTGGAGGTGGTGATCACGTCGCCGCGTACCTGCTCCGGGCTCGCGTGGGCGGGCGTCATCACGCGGTACTCGGCGTGCGTGACGGTGAGTGTCTGCGCCGACTGGCGCGTGTCCAGCAGCTTCGCGATGCCGAAGTCCAGCAGCTTCGGCACGCCCTGCGGGGTGATGAGAATGTTGTTCGGCTTCAGGTCGCGATGCACGATCAGGTTCTGGTGCGCGTACTGCACGGCTGTGCACACCGTGCGCACCAGCGCGATCCGCTCCTCGGGTGCGAGCCGGCGTCGATCGCAGTACGCATCGATCGGCTCGCCGTCGATGTACTCCATGACCAGGTACGGCGTGCCATCCGGCGCGCGCCCGCCGTCGAGCAGCCGCGCGATGTTCGGGTGCTGCAGCGTCGCCAGGATCTGCCGCTCCATGCGCAGCCGGCCTTGCACCTGGCGCGAGAACACCCCGCTGCGGACCAGCTTGATCGCGACCTGCTGCTGGTACTCGTCGTCGGCGCGCTCGGCGAGATACACGTCGCCCATGCCGCCGCTGCCGAGCTTGCGCACGATCCGATACGGACCGAGGCGCTGACCTTCGAGCGAGCCGTCCGCCGGATCGTGCGAGTCGCTCTCGCCGGCGGCGACCTCGTCCCAGAACCCGGACTTCGAAGTGTCCTCGCCGAGCCCGAGCAGCACGTTCGACAACAGCGTTTCATCCGAGCCGCACGCGTGGCGCACGTACTCGGAGCGCTCGCGCGGACCGAGCGCCCGGGCGCGCTCGATGATCGTCGCGACGGCATCGGGGTCGGGAGTCATGGGCGGCAATCATGCATCAGCGGCTGGCTCGCGTGTAATAATGAAATCGGCGCCGAGGCATAGAAAGCGCCACATGATCCACAAAACCTTGGGACTGACCGGAGGCGATTCATGGCAATGAAGAAGAGGAAGACCGCCAAGAAAAAGGCCGCGAAGAAAGGCGGCCGCAAGAAGACCGCGAAGAAGCGCTCGCGTCCCGCCGGCGCGCGGGTCGTGCGCCTGCCGCAGTAGCTCGTTGCTCGCGTGCTGCCTGCCCCGTGGCGGGCAGCACTGCTTCGTATCGTTGCACGAATGCCCTACCAAGCCCGCCGCGCGCCGCACAGCGAGACTCTCGTGCTGCGCGGACTGAAGTTTCAACTGTACCGATGGCCCGGCGAGGATCCGCGGCCCGTCGTGCTCGTACACGGCTGGGGCGACACCAGCGAGACCTGGCAGTTCGTCGTCGACCAGCTGCCGCAGGCGCGCACCTGGGTCGCGATGGACATGCGCGGGTTCGGTCGCACGCAGCGGCCCGACGACGGCTATTGGTTCCCCGACTACCTCGCCGATCTCGACGCGCTGCTCGACCGATTGTCGCCGGATGAGCCGCTCGATCTCGTGGGTCACAGCATGGGCGGCAACGTCGTGATGCTGTACGCGGGCGCACGGCCGCAACGCGTGCGCAAGGTCGTCAGTTTGGAAGCGTTCGGGTTGCCGCGCACGAACGCGGATCAGGCGCCGGTGCGTTACGCGGAATGGCTGGATGAGGTGAAGCACGGCAGCCAGTTCTCGACCTACGATACTTACGAGCAGTTCATGCGCGTGCTGACGCGTCGCAACCCGCGCACGCCGCCCGACCGACTCGAATTCGTCGCACGCTCCTGGGCACGCCCGGTCGCGGACGGTCGCATCGAGCTGTGGGCCGACCCGAAGCACAAGCGGGCCAATCCCGTGCTGTACCAGCGCGACCAGGCGGAGGCGTGCTGGCGCGCGATCGTCGCGCCGCTACTGCTGGTGTTCGCGGAGGAATCGGAGCTGACGCGGCGCATGGCGGGCGAGATCGTGGAGGATCGGCTGCGCGCATTGTTCGCCGCCGTGACGATCAAAACCATCCGCGGCGCCGGGCACATGATCCATCACGAGCGGCCCGAGGAAACAGCCGCGCTGCTGGAAGAGTTCTTGAAATGAGTGCACACGTCCGTAAAACGTGCACGCCGTGCTGCGGCTCGGACCCAAGCGACAGGCCGCAAATGCCTGCGGACAGCGCCGGGAACCCGATGAATGGTCGCGCGTTTCAGCTTTCGAGTCGGGGCAGGAGCGCGGACGCCCGTGCGGGCTTCCGGTCGAACAGTACTGAGGCGTGACGGAGGTTTTTTATGCTCTCGTGGGCATTGACGTTCTTCATCGTGGCGATCATCGCCGCGGTGCTCGGGTTCACCACCATTGCAGGTGCGGCAGCGGGGATCGCGAAGATCCTGTTCTTCATCTTCCTGGTGCTCACGCTGGTCGCTCTGGTGGCAGGCGCATTGCGCGGCCGGCCACCTGTCTGAAGCGCGCGGACGCGCTTCCTGCGACACGCTCAACGAAGCGGGGCCCACGGATGTGGGACCCGCTTTTTCTTGGTCAGACTGTTACTTTCAGGTGAAGAGCAGCGCCTGGCTCACTGCCACGCGCACCGTCTCCGGTACGAAGGGCTTCGTCACCAGGAACGTCGGCTCCGGCCGCTCGCCGGTGAGCAGGCGCTCCGGGTACGCCGTGATGAACACGATCGGCACCTGCACTTCGCTCAGGATCTGGCGCACCGCATCGATGCCGGAGCTGCCGTCGGCGAGCTTGATGTCCGCGAGCACGAGGCCCGGCTCGGTCTTGCGGGCGGCGCGCACGGCCTCGTCGCGCGTGGTTGCGATCGCCGCGACCGTGTGACCCATCTCGCGCACGATGCTCTGCAGGTCGAGCGAAATGATCGGCTCGTCTTCGATGATCAGCACTTTCGTGCTCGGCTGGTCGGAAATCTCGCGCACTGCCTGCGCGACCATCTGCTTCACTTCCTCTTCGCCTACCGCGAGGATGCGCGCCGTGTCGCTGACGTTGAACCCTTCCATCGCAGTCAGCAGCAGCGCCTGGCGGCGCGCCGGAGTGAGCTCGCCGAGCTTCTTCTCGACCCCTGCCGCGGCCTGCTGCGGCCGGGAGCCCGACACCGGACGTAAATCGACATTGGCGCTGCCCCACAGCTTGTGGAACAGCCGGTAGAGCGCCACCCGCGGCGTCGTGTCGCTGCCGATCACCGTGGGGTCGGCGACGATCGTCTCCAGGGCGGCGCGTACGTAGGCGTCACCGCTCTTCTGGGTCCCGCACAGCGCCCGGGCATAGCGGCGCAAGTACGGCAGGTGTTCGGCAATAGCGTGAGCCAGAGCCATGGGGGCACTCCTTCGGTTCTTTATGGGCGCTGCATTGCGCGCGCCGATAATGGCCGTTGTAGTATGTGCGAGAGGGGAGAAAGGTTCCTCCGACTTGGAACTTTTTCAATCGTGGGGCGTTCGGGCTCGACATGCGAATTTCATGCGTCGCGCGGCGCGGCGCTCCGGTTCGAGCCCATCCATGGTCATGAGCGAGAAAATCAAGCCAGGCGAGTCGCCTGAAAAGGCGGCTGCAAACAGTTCAGAGCCCGTCCCGGATTGGCTCCAGAGCCGGCTGCGCCGCATGTTCAGCGACGTCATGGATGAGCCGGTGCCCGACGAGTTCAAGGCGCTGCTGAAGCAACTGGAAGACAAGGAGCGCGGCTCCTGATGGGGCCCGATGCCGGTCTTCTGCCTCTCCTCCCGGCGGGTGCATGACAGGTCACGATAAATTCCTGGAACAGGTTACTGCGTTGTTGCCGGCGTTACGCGCCTTCGGGCGCTCGCTGTGCGGCGACCCCGCGCGCGCCGACGATCTCGTGCAGGACACGGTGCTCAAGGCCTGGACCAATCGCGAGCAGTTCCAGTCCGGGAGCAATCTGAAGGCCTGGCTGTTCACCATCCTGCGCAACTGCTACTACTCGGAGCTGCGCCATCGCAAGTTCGAGATCGAGGACCCGGACGGCGTCTGCGCCGGCCAGGTCGCGATCGCTCCGGATCACGACGCGAAGCTGCATCTGCGCGATCTGAGCCGGGCGCTCCAGCAACTGCCGGTCGACCAGCGCGAAGCGTTGATCCTCGTGTGTGCCACCGGCCTGTCGTACGAGGAGGCAGCGGATGTCTGCCAGGTCGCAGTCGGCACGATCAAGAGCCGCATTGCGCGGGCGCGTGACCGGCTCGTCGAGTTGCTCGGCGACGATGCCGCGCTGGTGGCCGGGCCGCCGGTCGTCGGGGCGCTGGCCGACAACGAGGGCGCGACGGAGCCGCGCTCGGGCGGGCTCTGAGGTCCTGCTCAGCGGATCACGCCGCCGCCGGCCTCGTCAGCTCCGCCCGGTCAGAGGCTCCAAGATGCTCGCCGCGGGGTCGCTTTGAAGACGCTCAAGACCGCACTGGCACCGCGCACCTGGTTCGGACGCAATGCCGGCCTGCGTCCGCGGCTGGTGCTGATCGTCGGGATCGCGATGCTCGCGCCGGGCGCGCTCGCAGTGCTGCAGGCCATTTCCAGCTATGGCAGCAGCATGCGCATCATCGAGCAGAACCTCGCGCAGGCTGCGCAGCTCGCCGCGAGCGAAGAAGTCAACGTCATCGCAGCGTCGCGCGAAATCCTCACCAGTCTCGCCGCACAGCCCGACGTGCGTGCCGGCACCGGACTCGCCTGTCGCCGCGCTCTGCAGCGCGCCATCGGCGGACTCGATCAATACGAAGGCGCGATGGTGGTGAACGCGGAAGGCGTCGTGACCTGTGCCTCGGGGCCGATGCCGCAGGTCGTGAAGGTCGACGATCGCGTGTGGTTCCGCGACATCATGGCGGGCGACGGTTTCGTGGTCAGCGACCTGATCGTCAGCCGCTGGCTCGGCAGCTGGGGCATCGTCACCGCGGTGCCGCTCGTCGACGACCAGGGATTGATTCAGGGCTCGGTTGCTCTGTTCATCGGTCTCGATTGGCTCGCGCAGCGCTATCAGCGCGGTGCGCGCACCGAAGACGGCGCCGCATTCGCACTGCTCGACAGCCGTGGCGAGATCATCACGCGCGACGCGAGCCGCTCGCCGGCGAAGTCGCCGTTGCCGCGCAATAGCCTGATTCACGAACAGCTGCGCGAGCAATTGCCGACCGGGCAGACGCGAACGTTCCGAGCTCGCGGACACGACGGCATCTGGCGCCTGTACGCGGTCAGTCCGTTGCTGGGCGGTAGGATCTTCGTCATCCGCGGCACGCCCGTGCTCACCGCGATTGGTCCGTTGGCGCTGCAAGTCGCGTGGGGCGTGCTCACACCGCTGTTGATGTGGGCGCTCGCGATCGCAGTGGTCTGGTTCGGCATCGAGCACCTCGTCGTGCGCTGGATCAGCTATCTCGAGCGCATCACGTCGGCGTACGCGGCGGGCCGGCACAACGTGCGGCCGGAGCGCGTCGCCGCTGCGCCGGCCGAGATCCGCAGCCTCGGCGAGACTTTCTCGCGCATGGCCGACCTGATCTCGGCGCGCGAAGCGGAGCTGCGCGAGTCCCTCGCGCAGAAAGAAGTGCTGGTGCGCGAGATCCATCATCGCGTGAAGAACAACCTGCAGCTGGTGATGAGCCTGCTCAACCTGCACGCGCGGCGCATTCGCGATCCGCGCGCCGAGCTGGCGTTCGCCGAGGCGCGCAGTCGCATCAACGCGCTCGCGACGCTGCACCGCCGCCTCTACGAATCCGAGAGCCTGCAGGAGATCGACCTGAAGTGGTTTCTCGAGGATCTGTGCGCCGAGTTGCGCCGCGGCGGCCTGTCGCGCGGGCGGCAGGTCGAGCTGATCGCGAATTCACCGAGCGAGGTGATCGGTCCGGAGATCGCGGTGCCGCTCGGCCTGCTCGTGACCGAAGCGATCACCAATGCCTACAAGCATGCGTTCAACGAGCGCAGCGGCGGTCACATATATGTGGACGTGCAGCGACCGTCGGACGCGATGCTCGAGCTGGCTGTGCGCGACGACGGCTCGGGTTTCGATTCCGCCGCAGGCGAGGACAACACGGGACTCGGGCGCTCGCTGATCGAGGCGTTCGTGCGACAGCTGCGCGGCGAACTGCAGATCACCGGCGATGCGGGTACGTCGCTGATCGTGCGGTTTCCTGCGCCGGCGAAGCCAGCGAAGCCAGCGGGCGAGGGCACGGCACCCGCGCCGGGGCCGGCCGTCACGCCTGCCGTCGGCCACGAAACGCAAGCGGCCGCCCCGTTGCCGAAAGCGGAGAGCGGCTGAGCAGCAGGACTGGCAAACTGGGTTTATATCCAGTAGCATCGGCTCATGACGTTTCCCACGCGGCCAGCCGCTCGCACCGGGCGCGGCGCGGTCTCCAATCCGGCGGGGCGTTTCGAGTCGACGCACGGCGAGGCCATCGATGACGGCTGGGGCAGCCTCGATGAGGAGTTGCCGCCGCTCGCGACGATCGTGCAGCCCGAGCCGGCACGCTCGATCATCTCGCGCAACGACTCGCCGGACATCTCGTTCGACCAGTCGATCAATCCCTATCGGGGCTGCGAGCATGGCTGCGTTTATTGCTATGCCCGCCCGTCGCACGCTTATCTCAATCTGTCGCCGGGTCTCGATTTCGAAACGCGGCTGTTCTACAAACAGGACGCCGCGCGCTTGCTCGAACAGGAGCTCGCCGCGCCGAGCTATCGCTGCTCGCCGATCACGATCGGCGCAAACACCGATCCTTATCAGCCGATCGAGCGTGAGTATCGCGTCACGCGCAGCATCATCGAAGTGCTGGCGAAGTATCGCCACCCGTTCTCCATCATCACCAAGAGCGCGATGATCGAGCGCGACATCGATCTGCTCGCGCCGCTCGCGGCGGAGGGGCTCGTGTACGCGATGGTCAGCGTGACGACGCTGTCGAATGAACTAAAGCGCACGCTGGAGCCACGTACTGCTTCGCCAGCTGCGCGTCTGCGCGCGATCCGTCGGCTGCACGAAGCGGGTATTCCCGTCGGCGTAATGGTTGCACCGATCATTCCCGTGCTCACCGATTCCGAAATGGAACGCATTCTCGCTGCGGCGGCCGCATCCGGCGCGCGGTCCGCGGCGTACGTTCTGCTGCGATTGCCTTACGAGCTGAAGGACCTGTTCCGCGAATGGCTCGATCACAACGAACCGCTGAAAGCGAAACACGTGATGTCGCGCCTGCAGGCGATGCGCGGCGGCCGCGACAACGATGCGCGATTCGGTGTGCGCCAGCGCGGCGAAGGCGAGTACGCGCAACTCCTTGCGCAGCGCTTCGCCGCCGCCTGTGCCCGGCTCGGGCTCAACGAGCGCGAGCGCTTCGCACACAATCTGACGCTGTTCCGCCCGCCCGTACTCGGGCCGGAGCAGCTGTCGCTGCTTTAGGACAATGGACTCGCGGCGGGCGATATTTGACATTTGAAGCCCGCGGAACGTTGTGCACCTTCCCGGCATTGACTGCGAGACGGTTGGCGTATACTGAATTCGCAGTTCCTTTCGGCCGCGTGCCGAAAATTTCGCCCCGGGGATTCCGCTCGAGCCTCCTTGGAGAGAGTCAGCATGCAATCCGTCTCAGGTCGTAGCGCCCTGCGCTTAGTCGTCGCCGTCGTTTTGTGCTCAAGCGCGGCAGGATGCATGACTGCCAAGATCGAGGAGATGCGTGAGGCGCCGACGCAAATCACCTCCGACGAGGCGATCGTGCTGCTGGCGAAGCCGCATCTGGAAGGCACGGGCACCGAAGACAAATTCCTCGACTGTCTGGAGCGCGAGCTGGTCGGCGAGAGCGTCTCGGCCGACGTTGCTGACCGGCAACGCGCCGGCAAGACGTTCGAGCCACGCAGCAGCCTGAAGAACGGGCCCTTCCAGATTTACGCGGACCACAATTTCGTCGATGCGCTGTACCCGTGGCTCGAGCCGAGCACTGCGCCGGCCAATGCGCAGGGGTTCAGTACGTTCCTCGCCCGGCCGGGCGTCAGCGAGCGCGTCAACTCGATGGGCGTGCGCTTCATCGTGTGGGTTGACGGCGTCACCCAGAAAACCGACGGCGGCGGCAGCATCGCCTGCGCGGCCGGTCCGGGCGGCGCGGGTTGCCTCGGTCTCGGCTGGTGGGAAAAAACTTCCGATTACGAGGCGACCATCTGGGATCTGAAGCAGGGCGTGAGTGCCGGCAGCCTGACGACCGACGTGAAAGGCACGTCGGTGATGATCGGCGCGATCGCACCGATTCCGCTGATCGCGCCGGTACAGAGCACGGCCTGCGATCGGCTTGCCGGGCAGCTCAAGGCATTCCTGCTCGGCTCCAGCGCCGAGGAGAACACTGTGGTCTCGCGACCGCAGTAGTCGAATCTCCTTCCCTCGCGCATTGAACCTGCGGTGGGCGGCGCGGATCGAATGTTTGCTGGCGGGGGCGGTCAGCCCGCGTTCAGCTGACGCGTCGCAGAGTCATTCGACGGCGGCAGCCGCGGTGGCTCGCGGCAGCGGGGAATGAAGGAGATACGATGCAAATTCAGCGCTCGCGCAGGTCTCTGCCCGTCGTTGCCGCGCAGGCGACGGCCGTCGGAGCCGTGTGCGCATTCCTGATGGGCGGCTGCCCGCAGCAGCAGCAGTCTTCGTCCTCCTCCATGCCTTCGTCGCCGTCGATGCCGTCAGGCTCCTCCGGCTCCTCCGGCGGGCGCAGCTCGCCCAGCATGCCCTCACCGTCGTCTCCCTCGTCGGGACGCAGCGGCTCCAGCGCGTCGCTGCCGAGCGGCCAGTCGTCGTCCGGCTCGCAATCCCAGTCTTCTTCTTCCGGCGGCAGCAGTGGCGGCCAGTCGTCGTCGGTTCCGGGGCAGGGGCAGAGTGGCGGTGGCAGCAGCGGCAGTTCGGGCGGCAGCTCTGGCGGTTCCCAGGGCGGCTCACAGTCGGGCGGCTCACAGTCAGGCGGCGCGAGCGGCGGTAGCCAGAGCCAGAGCGGTGGCAGCCAGGGCGGCCAGAGCGGCGGTCCGACCGTTTCGACGGGCGTGAACCTGCCGGGCGGCTTGCCGACCGTCGGCATTCCGATGCCGAGCACGGGCGGTCCGAGCGGCGGTGGCGCGCAGGGCTCCCAGCAGAACAGCAGTAATTCACCGGATTCCAGCGGCGGCGGCTCGGCGGGTGGTGCTTCTCAAGAGAGCATTTTCAGAGGCTCGAGCGGTGGCGGCGGTGCGCAGTCACAAAGCGCGAGTGGCGGTGCCCAAGGCGGTGGCGGCGCGCAAGGTGGCGGTGCCCAAGGTGGCGGCGCAGCCGGTGGTGGCGCCCAGGGCGGCGGTCAAAGCGGTGGCGGCAGCGCGGGCGGTGGAGCCGCAGGCGGCGGTGCGGCCGGTGGCATGCCCAATGCCGGAGGTGGCGCGTCTGGCGGTGGTGCGGGCGGTTATCCGTCTTCGGGCAGTGCCGGCGGCGGTGCCGCAGGTGGAGGATCTCAAGGTGGCGGCAACGCGGGCGGCGGCGGCATGACGACCGGCGAGCGTACCGCGCAGATCGACCGTGAACTCGATGCTTCGCTGGGCGTTTTCGATGGGCGTATTCGCGACGAGCAGGCCACCATCGCCGGTCAGCGCGGTGGCCGCGGCGGCTCCGGCGGTGATGTTCCGGGCGGTGACGAGAATGGCGGCGCGTCCGGCGGTGGCGGAGCGAACGGCAAGGGCAACGGCGGTCAGCAAGGCGGCGGCGCGGCCGGTGGCGGTCAGCAGGGCGCAGGCGGTCAGGGTCAAGGCCAGGGTCAAGGCCAGGGCCAGGGCAATGGTCCGGGCGGCAGTCAGCAAGGTGGGGGCGGTGGCGTCGGCGGCGGCGCGGCGGGGGGCAGTGGCCCGAACACCGTGCCGGCAGACATTCCGGACGGCAGCGATGACGACATCGTCGCGCGCCAGCTGCGCGAAGCGGCGCAGAAGGAAACCGATCCGGAGTTGCGCGAGAAGCTGTGGCAGGAATACAGGGACTACAAGAAGAACACGGGCTGATCAGCGGCGATCGTTTTGAGGTTGGTCATACGCACATGAATCGCTCCATCGCACTCGTCCTGGCCGCGGCTGCACTGGTCTCAACAGCGTTGGGCACCGCAGGCTGCGTCACTCACGAAACCAGGCCGCAGGCGCGCATCAATGCGATTCAGGCCTCGACGGAAATTCCCGCCGACCAGTTGCTCGACATCGCGGTGAAGCTGTTTGACGAGAACACGCCGAAGGACGAGAAGAAGCTCGAGCAGGAGCACATCTTCCCGGACGTGCGCAAAGCCGAGGCACGCTACTTCCCGATGCAGATCCGCAATACGCTGGAAGGCACCGGCCACTGGGGCCAGGTGCGCGTGATCCCGGCGGACGCCGACGCGCTCGACGTGCAGCTCTCCGGCAAGATCATCGAATCGAACGGCCAGCTGCTGCGCATCGACATCACGGTCGCGGACGCGACCGGGCGCGTGTGGTTCAAGCGCGAGTACCAGCAGACGGCGGACACGCGCTCGTACAAGGATCAGAGCGGCCAGCCGCGCGATCCGTTCCAGAACCTCTACAGCACGCTCGCGAACGATCTGCTCGCCTACCGGCAGCAGCTGCCGGTGACGGACCTGGAGAACGTGCGCCGCGTTTCCGAGTTGCGCTTTGCGAAGGATCTGGCGCCGTACGCGTTCCAGCCGTACCTCACCGAGGACAAGAAGAAGGGCGTGTACCAGGTCGTGCGCTTGCCGGCGGACGGCGATCCGATGATCGAGCGCATGGATCGCATTCGCGAGCGCGACTATGCGCTGCTCGACACCATCAACGAACACTATTCGCTGTTCTCCGAGAACATGGCTGAGCCGTACACGAACTGGCGGCGCTACAGCTACGCCGAGCTCGAAGCCGAGGACGAAGCGAAGCGCTCGGCGCTGACTCGCAAGCTCCTCGGCGCTGCGGCGATCGTCGGTGGCCTGGTCGTCGGCAGCGAAGCGAACACTTATGCCGGGCAGGCTGCGGCCACCGGTGCGATTTTTGGCGGCGCGTATGCGATCAAGAGCGGCTTCGACAAGGGCGCGGAAGTGAAGATGCACTCCGACTCGCTCAAGCAGCTCGGGGAATCCTTCCAGGCCGAGGTCCAGCCGATGGTCGTCGAGGTCGAGGGCCGCACTCTGCAGCTCAAAGGCACGGCCGAAGAGCAGTACCACGAGTGGCGGCGCCTGTTGAAGGAGCTCTACGAGAACGAGACCGGTACGCCGGTCCAGACGCCTGCAGCGGCGCCTGCAGCGACGACGCCTGCAGCGGCCGACCCGGCTGCGCCCGCCCCGAACAGCGGCGGGTAAGCGCACTCGATTTCTTTCGACACGACACATCGCAACCATGCTGGAGAGCGGGCAGGAACTGTCTGCGAGATTCGTTCTCGTCCGACGTCTGGGGACAGGCGGTAGCGGCGAGGTCTGGCTTGCCCAGGACCGCGAACGCGGCTGCTTCGTCGCCCTGAAGATCCTGAGCGACGACCTGATGCAGGACGTCGCGGCGATCGCCGCCTTGCAGCGCGAGTGTGAGCACGTTCGGATGCTGGACCATCCGAACGTTCTGCGAATCGACGGCTTGTATCGCTCCTCGCGCCACACGTGGATCGCAATGGACTACGCCTCGGGCGGCGATCTGTCGCAGCTGCGCGGCCGCGGTCATGTCGAGATCGTGCGCGCGGTCGCGCCAATCGCGGCGGCGCTCGCGCACGCGCATCGCGCGGGCATCGTTCACCGCGACGTGAAGCCGTCCAACGTGCTGCTGTCGTCCGATGGCTCGCCGCGTCTCGCGGATTTCGGCATGGCCCTCGTGATGGCGACGAAGCCCGCGGCAAACGCGGGACGCGGGTCACCGCACAGCATGAGCCCGCAGCAGGCCGCCGGTGCGGCTGCGAGCACAGCCGACGACCTCTACGGTTTCGGCGCAATGCTGCACGAACTGCTTTCCGGCTATCCGCCGTCCTACGGCGATGGCAAGCTCGCAACCACAACAGGCAAGAACATCGCGGTATTGCCAGCATCGGTGCCCGAGCCGCTCGCGCGACTGGTCGCGCAGCTCCTCGCCGAATCTCCGGCAGACAGGCCCGCCGACATGACGAGTGTCGAGCGCGAGCTGGCTGCCGTGCTGGCCGCGCCGCCGGTGCCAACGGTCGAACGCGTGAATCAGCCAACTCCTACTCCTAATCCGATTCGAATAGAGCCTCCTGGCTTCCGCGCGCCTGTGCAGGGCGAGCCGCTGCGCGGCGAATGGCAGCGCGCGGCGCCGCAGACTGCGAACGCCGATGAGCTGCGTCGGCAGGGGTTCCGCCGCGGGATCGGCGCCGCGGCGCTCGGCCTCGGCATCGCCGGCATCGCCGTGGTGTTCTTCGTGCTGCCTCGCTTGGTCGAGAAGGAGCAGCCCGCGCGCTACGTGCCCGCCGCTTCGTCCGTGCCGGCGAAGCCCGAGGAAAAGGCAAAGAAGGAAGTCGACTTCGCCGCTCTCGCGCGCGCCAAGCAGGACGCGGACGATCGGCGTGCGCCGATCGAGGAGCGCTTGAAGAAGCTGGCAGCGCGCGCCGCCGATCAATGGGGCGGCGAAGAATTCCGGCGCGCGAACGAAGAGCTCGCTGCCGGCGACAAGGACTACGAGGCGCGCGAGTACATCACGGCGCTCGAGCACTTCTCCGCGATCGAGCCGTTGCTGACGACGCTGGAGAAACGTGCCGGCGAAGTGCTGGCTGCCCAGCTGAAAGGCGGTGCCACGGCGCTGCAGGAAGGACGCTCCGCGGATGCCAAGGCGGCGTTCGTCCTCGCCACGAAAATCGAGCCCGGCAACAAGGCGGCCGAGCACGGGTTGAAGCGCGCCACGACGCTCGACCAGGTGCTGAACCTGGTCGCGACCGCGGAGCGCATGGAGAAAGAATCCAATCCGGTCGGTGCGGTCGAGCAATTCCGCAAGGCTCTCGCGCTGGATGCCGAAGCACCGCGCGCCGCCGATGGCATCGCTCGCATCGAGGCGCGGTTCGCCGCCGACGCTTTTGCAAGCACGATGGCGCGAGGCTATGCGGCGCTCGCCAAGGCCGACTACACCGGCGCACGCTCCGCGTTCGAAGCGGCGCGCCGCGTTCGTCCGAACGCCCCGGAGATTCCGCAGGCGCTGAAGCAGATCGAGCAGGAGCAGCGCACAGGCGTCATCTCGGCCAAGCTCGGGGTCGCGCAGGAGCATGAGAGTCACGAGCGGTGGGCCGATGCGCTGAAAGAATACCGCGCTGTCGCCGAGCTCGATTCGACCGTCGCCGCGGCTCAGGAGGGCATCGAGCGAGTCACGCCGCGTGTCGCGCTCAACGAGCAGCTCGAGCTGTATCTGACTCAACCGGAGCGACTCTTCAGCCAGCCGGTGCGCGCGGCAGCGCGCGATACGCTGGCGCGGGCCGCGAGCATCACCAATCAGGGTCCGGTACTGCAGAAGCAGCTGGCGACGCTCAAGGACTGGATTACTCGCGCTGACGTGCCGGTCTCGATCGCGCTGCAGTCCGACAACGTCACCCAGGTCACCATCTATCGCGTCGGCCCGCTGGGTACGTTCGCCGAGCGCTCGCTCGAGCTCGTTCCCGGCAGCTACACCGTCGTCGGCACGCGACCCGGTTATCGCGACGTGCGGCGCGAGATCAATGTGCGGCCCGGCGCGGCGTCGGAGCCGGTCGTGATCCGCTGCGAGGATCGCATTTGAGCGGGCTGGTCGTTCGCGAACCGTTGGGCGAGCGCCGCTTTGCGGCCACGGACTTTCCGATCGCAGTCGGCGGCGCCGGCAGCGTGATCGTGATGTCGGGCCGGCCTCCGGGCGCCGAGGCCTATATCGGTCTGCACGAAGACCAGCTGTTCGTGCAGCCAGCCGACGGCGCGGAGGTGCTGCACAACGGCTTGCGCGTGCAGAGCTCGACCTGGCTGCGCAGCGGTGACGTCGTGAATCTCGGCGCAGCGCGCCTGCGTATTGCCGAGAGCGACAGCGATCGCGTGGTCGAGGTCGACGACGGCAGCAGCGGCAACATCACTGCGCCGCCCATCATCACCGCCAGCGCGCGGCTGCAGGGCCAGAGCGATGGCGATGCAGAGCGAATCGAAGCGATTCGCTTTCGCGCGTCCGAGGCCACGAAGCCCGCGCGCAGGTTTTCGTTGGGTCCGCTGCAGGTCGCGCTCGCTGCCGTTGCCGTGGTCGCCGCCGTCGTGCTGTGGTTCATTTTCACGGCGATGTCGGTCAGCCTGGTGACGAACCCGTCTGCGGCAGACGTGAGCGTTTCCGGTGGGCTGCCCGCCGTGCGTCTGGGAGATCGAGTGCTGCTGCGTCCAGGCACCTATCGCGTTCGCGCCGAGCAGGCGGGCTACAAGCCCGCAGAGATGCAGATCAAGGTCACGAAGGCGGTGAACCAGCAGTTCTCGCTCGCGCTCGTCAAGCTGCCCGGCATCCTGCGCATCGACGTTCCCGCAGCCGCGCGCGTGACGCTCGACGACAAGGCAGCTGGCAACGCGCCCGGCGAATTCGAGCTGACCGCCGGACGCCACAGCGTTGCGATCACCACCGAGCGCTATCAGCCGTTCAAGGCCGACGTCGATGTCCAGGGCCTCGGCAAGACGCAGACGTTCAAGCCGCAACTTGTGCCCGGCTGGGGCGTTGTGAGCGTGACATCCGAACCTGCGGGCGCGCAGTTGCTGGTCAACGGCGAGCCGCGCGGCGTCACACCGCTGAAGGCAGAGATCATGGCGGGCGCGCATCCGGTCGAATTGCGCCTGGAAGGCTTCAAGGCCTGGACGACGGATATCCAGGTGAAAGCGAACGAGCCGTTGACGCTCGGCCCGGTCAAGCTCGGTCTGCCGGACGGCCGGCTCACCCTGCGCTCCGACCCGGCCGGCGCGAGCGTTTCCGTGGCAGGCGTGTACCGTGGGCAAACACCGATCGAGCTGGAGCTGCGGCCGGACATCGATCACAGCATCGTGCTGACGCGGCCGGGCTACGAAGCCGTGACTCGCCAGCTCTCGTTGAGCGCCGGCGAGCAGCGCACGCTTGCGGTGCCGCTCTCGGGCGTGTTCGGCGAAGTCGCGGTGCGCGCGCAGCCTGCCGATGCGCAGCTATACGTCGACGGCAAGCTCAGCGGTGCTGCGAACCAGACGCTGCGACTCGTCGCCACCACGCACGACATCGAAATCCGCAAGACGGGTTTCGTCGACTTCAAGACCAGCGTCACGCCGCGCCCGGGCGTGCAGCAGCGCGTCGAGACGACACTGCTGACGCCTGAGCAGTCGCGCATCGCAGCGACGCCGGCCGTCACGAAGACGAAATTCGACCAGCAGTTGCGGCTCATGCCGATCGGCCACTTCACGATGGGCAGCCCGCGGCGCGAGCCGGGGCGCCGCGCCAACGAGGCGCAACGCGACGTCGAGTTCAAGCGCGGCTTCTACATCGGCGTCACGGAAGTGACCAACGGTCAGTTCCGGCGCTTCAAGCCCGAGCACCGCTCCGGCATCGTCGGCAATCACACGCTGGATCTCGACAACCAGCCCGTGGTCGCGATCACCTGGATGGAAGCGGCGCTGTACTGCAACTGGCTGTCGGAGCAGGAAGGCCTGCCGCCCGCCTACGAGAAGAAGGGCGAGACGCTGGTCGCGGTGAATCCCATGACAAAGGGCTACCGGCTGCCGTCCGACGCCGAGTGGGAATGGGCCGCACGCAACGCCGGCGGCGGCAAGCTGCGCCGCTATCCCTGGGGTGACACTCTCCCGGTCGCGCCGCGCTCGGGCAATTATGCGGATTCGACCGCACGACTGATCGTGCAGGATGTCATTCCGGATTACGACGACGGCTTCGCGGCCTCGGCGCCGGTCGGCAAATTCCCGCCGAATTCGCTCGGGCTGCAGGACCTCGGCGGCAATGTCGCCGAGTGGGTGCACGACTACTACACTGTGAGCGTGGATTCGAGCCAGACGCTGGTCGACCCGCTCGGTCCCGCGGATGGCAAGCAGCACGTCATTCGCGGTGCGAGCTGGAAGCAATCAGGCGTCACGGATCTGCGGCTCTCCGCGCGCGACTTCGGCGAAGGCGCGCGCAACGATGTCGGCTTCCGCGTTGCGCGGTATGCCGAGTGACTCAGGTGCAATCATGAAACCGATGCGAATGCTGATCCTGCTCGCCGTCTTCTGGGCGGCGGGCTCGTTGTTGCTCGCGGCGGAATCGCCGCCGACGCCGAAGCCGGCGGCCCCTGCCGCGAACAGCACCGCGGGTGAATCCGCGACGACCGCAACCCCCAAGGCGGATCCCAAGGCGGGCGACGCCAAGGCCGGCGCGAAGGAAGCAGGCAAGGACGAGACCAAGGACGGCAGCAAGCGCAGCATCTCCGAGCAAGCCGAAGAGGCGCTGAAAGCCGCTGCGGAGGCGGACGGCGCCGCTGCTGGCGCACCGCCCAAGAGCGACGAGAAGAGCGCGGCGCAGGATGACACGCAGGCACCGCCGACCGGCAACCCCGGCAAAGGACCCTCGCCGCAGCGCTTCGTGCCGAGCGAGCAGGTTCGCGCCGACTTCGACGTCTCGTTTCCGATCGACATCTGACGCAAAGAGCACCCTATGGTTACCGCCGCCGCCCCGCTTCCCTCTCGCCGGTTCCAGTATCCCAGCGAGTTCTGGGTCACGATGATCGCGCTCATCTTCACCGTGCTCGTCGTCCACGCGACCTACGTCGCGTGGGTCCGGCCTACCGGCGACGCGCTCATCGCAGCAGAGCAGGCGCGCATGCGCGCCGATCCGAACTTCGTGCCGGAGCGCTCGTTCCTACTGATCATCGATGCTCCGGAACAGGAAGCCGAGATCATCCACTTCATGTGGGCGATGCTGATCTTGTCGTACAAGGCGCTGTTGGTGCGCCGCGAGCGCAAGCTCCTCGACCGCGACCTGATCCACGTGCCCGAAGGCATCAAGGTGCTGCCGGAGGACGCAAAAGATTACGCGCGGCAGTTGGAGCAGCTCCCGCCGGAAGAGAAGGGAATGCTCGTAGTGCGCGCTCTACAGCGCACGCTCGATCGATTCGCCACGACGCGCAGCATCCGCGACTCGGCTGAGGCGTCCCGCGCGGTGTGCGATTCCGAGGCGGACCGGCTCGACTCGGGCTTCGCGATGATCCGTTACATCGCCTGGGCAATTCCGGCGATCGGCTTCATCGGCACCGTGCGACACATCAGCGAGGCGCTGCTGCAAGCCCACAAGGCGGTCACCGGCGACATCATCAACGTGACCTCGAGCCTCGGCATCGCCTTCAACGCGACGTTCGTCGCCCTGTCGCTCACGATCGTGCTGATGCTCTTCCTGCACCAGATGCAGCAGATGCAGGAAAGCTTCGTGCACAACACGGATCACTGGATCGATGAGCACCTGATCCGGCACATGCAGGTGAGATAACTTGCTCGCGCTCGAGCTCATAGATTCAGGCCTGCTGCTCGCCCGCGCCCGCGGCGAGACGGCCGAGGTGCTGACGGAAGCGACGGGCTTCGCGGTGCTCGATGACGACAGGACGCGCACGGGCGACGAAGCCGCGGAGCGCGTGCGCCTCAAGCCGCTGCTGGCACACAGCAACTTCTGGCGCGCGCTGAGCACCGAGCAGCTCTCGCGGCCCTCGCGCCTCGCACGCACGACCGCCGATATCGCATTCGCACAGGCGGAGGCGCTGCTGGGGCCGCACAAGGCCGCGGGCGAAAGCGTGTTGCTCGCGGTGCCCGCCGGCTACAGCCGCGAACAACTCGCGTTGCTGCTCGGCGTGATCAACGAAACCGGCGTGCGCGTCGCCGGCCTCGTCGATGCGGCGCTCGCGGCGTGCAGCCTGGAACCCGCGCCGGCGCGCCTGCTACACCTGGACCTGGAGCTGCACCAGGCGATTCTCACGGTGCTGGAGTACACCGGCGGCGAGCGCTCGGGCCTGAAGCGCAGCCGCTACGAAATCGCGCTGCGCCACGGCGTGCTCGACATTCAGCAGACGCTGATGCAGTTCATCGCCGAGACCTTCATCCGCAAGACGCGCTTCGATCCGCTGCACGATGCGAGCACGGAGCAGCGCGTGCTCGATCAGTTGCCCACGTGGCTCGGTCAGTTGCGCGAGCAGGAGCAGATCGCGATCAGCATGCAGTTCGGCGACCGGCCGCTCGAGATCGAAGTCGAGCGCGCGCAACTGATCGCTGCAGTCGAGCCGCATTATGTCGAGCTGCTCAGGCTCGTGCAGGGTGCGCGAGTGGCTGGTTTGCAGATCGAGCTGCGACTGTCGCCGCGCATCGCCGCGTTTCCAGGGCTGCTCGATCGCCTCGGCACGCTGCGCGATTGCGATATCCGCCAGTTGCCGCACGGAGCCGCAGCGTTCGGCACCTTGCAGCAGGAAGCGACGGTCAGTCGTCCGGATTCTCTGGCGCTCGTGTATCACTTGCCGGTCGCACGCGCCGCGGGAGGCGAAGCGTCGGCTGCACAGCCGGAAGCGACGCCTGCGCCGCTGCGGCCCACGCACCTGCTTTTCCAGGGTCGCGCGTGGAGCATCTCCGAGCAGCCGCTCGTCATCGGCTGGTCGGTCGACACGCAGCGGCGGGCACTGACGCTGCCTAGTTCTTCGCCCGGCCTGTCGCGATCCCATTGCACCGTCGTCCGGCGCAACGGCGCCGTCATGATCGAGGATCACAGTACTTACGGTTCATACGTAAACGAAGAACGCGTCGCCGGCCGTACGGCACTTACGGTCGGCGATCGGCTGCGCCTGGGCTCGCCCGGCGTCACGCTCGAGCTGATTCAACTGGTGAACGACGATGGCGCGCCGCAAGACTGAAGTCTTCAGCATGTCGTTCCTCGATTGCATTACCTGTGCATTCGGGTCGGTGGTGCTCGTTTACGTGTTGATCAACGCGCAGGGCGGTCTGCGCAAAGTCAGCGAGAACCAGGCGCAGCGCGCCGAAGTCGCGAAGCTCGAAGAGCAGGTGCTCGAGGGCTATCAACGGCTCGTGCAGCTGCGCAACTCGATGATCGAGACTCAAGAGGAGCAGGTGAAAACCCAAGGTCTCGGCACGCGCGTGATGACCGAGACCGAGCGGCTGAAGGTGGAGCTGGCCGACTCCGACAAGGAAACGCTGTCGCGGCGCGAGGCGATCGAGCGCCTGAAGGCGGACCTCAGATCGCTGGAGCAGGGCGCGCGGCGACTGGAAGGCGCAAGCCAGGATTCGAGCGCCACCGGCACGCGCGTGCGTGGCTTCGTCGGCACCGGCGATCGTCAATACCTCACCGGCCTCAAGGTCGGCGGCCAGCACATCCTGGTGCTGGTCGACGTCTCAGCGAGCATGCTCGACGAGACAGTGGTGAACATCCTGCGCATGCGCAACATGTCCGAGACGCGCAAGCTGATGTCGGACAAATGGCGGCGCACGGTCTCGACCGTCGACTGGATCGCGGCGCAACTGCCGCTGGAGTCGGAATTCCAGTTGTACGCGTTCAACACCAAGACCTGGGCGCTGCAACCGAACAGCGACGGCAAATGGCTGAAGGCCAATGACCCGAACGCGCTGAGCGAAGGGCTGCAGGCGCTGCACAAGCTCGTGCCGAAAGATGGTACCAGCATGGAGAACGCGTTCGTCGCGTTGAACGCGCTCAATCCACGGCCCGACAACGTGATCATGATCACCGACGGCCTGCCGACGCAGGGCGCGAGCGCGCCGCTGATCCGCAAGACCATCGATGGCGACGACCGCCTCAAGCTGTTCGAGCGCGCGTTCCAGAAATATCCGCGCAACGTGCCGTTCAACGTGATCCTGATGCCGATGGAAGGCGATCCAAACGCGCCGAGCGCTTTCTGGGTCGCGGCGCGCGCCACCGGCGGTTCGTACATGAGCCCCTCGAAGGACTGGCCGTAGCAGCGCACATACGTATATGGCACGACGACTGAAACGCCGCGAAACCGAGATCTTCAGCATCTCGTTCCTCGACTGCATCACTTGCGGCCTGGGATCGGTCGTGCTGCTGCTCGTGATCAGCAACATGCGCTCGCCGGACATCGAGCAGTCCCAGGAGGACCTGCAGCAACAGCTGCTGAAGTTGCAGGACGAGATGGTCGACATCCAGGGCCAGAGCGACATCCTGAATCGCGATCTGAAGGCGAAGCAGGTCCAGCTGTCGGATGAGAAGAAGCGCATCGCACGGCTGCAGGGCGACCTGAGCGACGTGCGCGGCAAGTACCACGCGTCGAAGCAGGAGGCGGACGTCGCCAATCAGCTCGAGGGCCGGCTGGCTTCCGCACAGCAGTCGCTGACGGAGGAAATGAAGCGTCTGCTCGGGCAGGGCTTCCGCCGCAAGAAGGACGACGCCATCGGGGGAATTCCCGTCGACAGCGAGTACATCATCTTCTGCATCGATACGTCGGGCAGCATGTTCAATTATGTCTGGCCGATGATGCTGCAGAAGGTCGAGGAAACCCTGAACGCCTACCCGAAAGTGAAGGGTTTTCAGGTGATGAACGACGAAGGCGTCTACATGTTCACGGGCTACCGCGGCAAGTGGATTCCCGACACGCCGAGTCAGCGGCGCACGGTGATCGAGCGGCTGCGCACCTGGAACGCGTTCTCCAATTCGAGTCCGATCGAGGGCATCGTCGAGGCCATCCGTACCTATCACGCCAAGGACAAAAAGATTAGTGTGTACGTGTTCGGTGACGAGTTCACGGGCTCCTCGATCGACTCGGTCGTGAAGGGCGTGGACATCATCAACCGTGAAGATGAAACCGGCGAGCGTCGTGTGCGTATTCATGCTATCGGGTTTCCGGTCCGCCCCGACGCTCCGCAATACACCAGCATCCGGTTCGCGACCTTGATGCGCATACTGTGTCAACGCAACGGCGGCACTTTCGTCGGTCTCCAGGAGCCCGAGCGCTCGCGCACGCGTTTCCAGATCGGTGCGCTGCAGAAGCCGCCGGGCCCGGCGCAACCGAGGTCATCGTGAGCAAGAGCATTCGCAGATCACGTGCATTGCCCCTGGCCTGGGGGCTGGGCGCGCTCGCCCTGGTAGCGCTGGCGGGTTGCGGTCCGGTGCGGCTGATCGCGAACACGAACATCCCGACGCCGCTCGTCGTGAAGATGCCGATCGCCGTTGCGCTGTTCATCCCGAAGGAATTCTCGACCTACGTACACAACGAGGAGCGCTGGAGCACCGACTGGCGCGTCGAGTTGGGCAAGGCGCAGTCCGACGGCATCACGCGGCTGATGAGCGCGATGTTCGAGAGCGTGATCCCGGTCGACAGCGTCAGCGCCGGCCAGGCGCACGCGGACGGCGGCGTGCGCGCGATCCTCGAGCCGAGCGTCGAAGAGTTCGCCTTCGTCACGCCGCGTGACGCCGGCTCGCCGTTCTTCGCCGTCAGCATCAAGTACCGCGTGAACATCTACCTGCCGAACGGCAAGCTCGCGGACTCGTGGGGCTTCACCGGTTACGGCACGGCGCCGGCGCAAGGACTGTCCAGCGCTCCGCCGCTGCAGACTGCGACTGCACTTGCGATGCGCGACGCGGGTGCGAAGCTCGCCGTGGAATTCCGCGAACAGGCGACAGTGCGCGGACTGCTGCCGGAAGGTGCAACCGCCGATACGCTGACCAAGGCGGGAGAGCAACCCGAGCAGCCCGCACAGGAAGGTTCGTCCAATCCTGCCGGCTCAGCCAATCCGGCTGCTGCCGGCGCTGCCCCGGCAACGCCCGTGAACACGCAGCAGCCGATCCCGGTGGCGACCGGCGCGACGGCCGGACAGAGCGGGGACAAGGACGAAGCCTCGCAGAGCGCACCTGCGAAAGACGAACCGCCCAGGGACGAAGCGCCCAAGGATGCACCGCCGCCCGAAGCGCCGCCGCAGGATCCTCCCGGAAGCTAGCGCTTCAGCGTCCGCCGTCCACGCCGTCCTTGCGTGAGCGAAACACTTCGCGGTTCGTCATGCCGGTCGTAGCGACTGGCTCGCCGTTGACGAATTTCGGACGGAAGCGTGCCGCGCGGATTGCCGAGAGCGCGTCCGACGCCTGGCGCTGCGTGCCGTTGGCTTCGGTGACCTTGGCGTCCGACACGTCGCCCGAATCGGTCACGGTGAACTGGATCTCCACGAATCGCTCGTCCACCTGCTCGGCGGGCAGTTTCATGTTGCGCGTCGCCGCCGACGGGGTCGGATAGTAGACGCGCACCGGAAAGCTGAGCGGCTCCGGTTCTGCCGCCGCTGCTGCAGTCGCGCCCGCCGGCTGCGCGGTCGTCGGCGTGGCCGCTGCGACGAGCGTGGCATTCAATGCTGCTGCGCGCCGATAGTAGGGTAGCGCCTTCTCCGGCGCATGCTTGATCTGGTACCAGTCGCCGCTCTGAATCAACGTTGCGACGAGCGTGTCGTGCGCCGACGGCGGCTGCGCCTCCAGGATCTTCACCGCGCGCTCCAGCGCCTTTTCGCCCTCGCTGTTCAGATAGCGCGGGTTCATCTGCTTCTGCTCATTGCTGGTGCCGTCGGCGTCGGTCGGCTGGCGCTCACGAGACTGCGTCTTCAGTCCAAGCGTCGAAAAATAGACCTCCTGCGTGTAGGTGCCGGCCAGCGCCCGCAACGGCTCGATGAGCGCCGGGTCCTTCGGCCCCAGCTTCTGCTCGACGACATCGATGGCATGCCGGTAGAGCGCCCGCGCCGAGATGAAGTCGCCGATATCGGCACGCCAGCTTGCGGCAAAGGACAGGATCGGCACCTGGCGCGGATCGCGCTTGCCGTAGATGCGATCTCCCAGCTGCAGCAGGTAGGCCACGTGGCGCTCGGCATCGGCGGGGCGGCCGACCTGGATCAGACTCTCCGCCAGCTGCCGCAGCACCTTCTGCTGCCCGGCGTCGTAGAGGCCATAGGTGCGGCGGTCGATCAGCAGCGCGCGCTCCAGCGGCGGGATCGCTTCCTTGTGCCGCCCGCTCGCGGCCAGCGTGTAGCCCAGGCCGCGCAAGGGATCGAGCAGATTCGGGCTCGCGGCCCCGCCGCGCGCCTCCACGATCTGCAGCGCCTCGCCGAAGGCCGCCTCAGCCGCGACGTAATCCTTGGCGCCGAACTGGGCGTTACCGAGCAGGGACAGCGCCTCGGACAGCGCCAGTGGCTGCTGCGCGACCCGGGTGCGTGCCGTCGCTACCAACTGCTCGGCCGCCGCTATTGCGGCGCTCCAGTCCTTGCGGTCGATCTGGGCCCAGTATTCCTGCTGCGATTCGGGCCGGTGCAGGGTCTCTGCAGCCTGTGCGGCGGAGAGAGCGGCCACGAGGGTCGCGACGACTACGCAAAAGTGACGCGGCATGGGTCGCAGGGATGAACGAGTCGGATGCCTGATGTGCCACAGGCTACGTTTTGCGGCGGCCCGGCACAAGCCGCTTGCGTCAGCAACCGCCGAGCGACTCCAGTCGGCATAAAGCGGGCCATGGACCGCTCGTCACGGCGCTCCGACGACCGCGCACTTCCCGCGCGCCGTGCGCCCGCGTGGTTGACTAGTCATCAGAGAGGTAAATCTCACGCCGGCGCGGCACCGGCCTTCGGCACGTAGATGGAGTTCTTCACGGCGCCGAACACCCGGCGCACCATCGGCTCGAACTCCTCGAGCCGCATGCTGACGAAGCGCGGATCGAACGCCGGACCGTCGTACACCCGGCAGAATTCCTCGGTAACGGCGTACCATGGGTGATCGCGAAACTCATCGCGCAGGTTGCGGTCGAGGCCGAGGTGATGGAAGAAGTAGTAGCCCTGGAAGATCGCGTGCTTCTCGACCATCCAGTGATTCTGCTCGGAGACGAACGGCTTCAAGATCGCCGCGGCCACGTCGGCGTGGTTGCGCGGCCCGAGGATGTCGCCCATGTCGTGCAGCAGCGCGCACACGACGTACTCCTCGTCGCGACCGTCACGATGCGCACGCGTTGCCGTTTGCAGGCAATGATCGAGACGATCGATTGCGAAACCGCCGCAATCTC
>DATEML010000105.1:0-45294 GCA_035275585.1 Steroidobacteraceae bacterium
CTACGGCTGGCCCAGCGGCACGAACAACGCGCTCGGATGCGCGCGGTCGTGATACAGCTTCACTGTTACTGCGCGCGCGTCCTGCATCGACTCCGACGAGACGTCTCCGCCGGAGTTGAAGTTCTTCTGGCTGTACATCGAATGCACCGGCCCGATCACGAGGCGCAGCCGGCTGCCCTGCCGAAGCATGCGCGACACGAACGTGAATCCATTGAACTCGTAGCGCAGCGGCTCACGCGTCGTAACGAGTTTCGGCGTGCGCAGGCTTTCGCGATAGCGCGCGCGCTTCACATCGCCGGTCAGCGCAATCGAGGTGCCGTCCGGACGAACCTCGTAGACGTTTGCGGCGAAGTCGGTGTCGGGTTGATCGATCGCGAGCCACGCATCGAACTTGAAGAAACCGCTGACTTCCGTGTCGCGCTCGAACGGCGCGGTGTGATAGACCAACTGCTTGCCGCGCAAGGCGTGAATCAGGCGCTGGTCGGTCAACGACGCGATATCGACGGTCGCTTCGACCGCTGCAACACTCACGTCGCGCGGGTCGTAGACATATTGATCGGCCTTACCTTTGCCGTGCGCGCTCCCGAGCGAGCCGGCTGCGAGCGCGTCCGTCGCGTTCGCCACGGAGTCGAGATAGTAAGGACGCGACTCGGCCGTCACCGCTTCGAGCGTGTCCGCATAGCGCCACCTGTCGGCATCCATGACGTAGTACGCGACGTTCTTCTGCAGGAACTGCGGCTTCGGACCGCCCTGCATCGTCCACGCGTACCAGTCGAGGTGCAGCTTCGGCAGATCGACCAGGCTCGCGGGGCCGAACTTCAGACCGCCGAACTCAGCCTGCGGCGTGCGTGTGCCGGCGTGATCCCACGGACCGATGATCAGGTAGTGGCGCGAGCGGCCGGCCGCATCCGTGTTCTTCATGTACTGGCGGTAGTGCTCCATAGCGCCGGGCTGATCGCCGTCGTAGCTGCCGGTGATCGTCAGGATCGGAATCGACAGCTTTGCGTATTGCTCCGCCGTGGGGTTGTAGCTGTCCCAGTACGCATCGATCGACGGATGCGCCAGCCATTCCTGGAACGTCGGCAACGGATTGCCGACGATCGCGTCGAACTGCTTGAAGGGCGCACCCGACTCGAACCATTCGCGGTTCTTCGCGCGCCAGAACGCATCGTCGCCGAAGATGCGGTCCTGCGACGCGTGGCCGCTCGTGAACGTCAGCCATTGCACCAGATACGGCGACGCGATGTTCCCGCGCGTCGGAAAGTCGATGCCGGCGTACGGCGAGGCGACCGGCACGATCGTCGCGAGGTGCGGCGGAAATTCCTTGGCGGTGGCCCACTGATCGTAGCCCGCGTATGAGCCGCCCCACATCGTGACCTTGCCGTTGCAATACGGCTGCCCGGCGAGCCACTCGACCACGTCGTGCCCATCGCGCGCTTCCTGGATCAGCGGCCGGAATTCACCCGCGGAGTTGCCGCGGCCGCGAACGTCGACCGTCAGGAACGGATAGCCATGCGACGCGAAATAGATGCCACGGTCGTGATAGCTCTGCGAAATGTACGGCGTCAACGTGAACACGCACGGCGCAGGCTCCTTCTGCTCCCGCGGCGTGTACACAGTCGCATTCAATTCGACGCCGTCACGCAGCGGGATCTTCACGCCCCACTGGAATTTGACCTTGGCCGGATCCGGCGGCGGCACCGGCGCGTCGGCGAGCGCGGCAGACACAATGACCGCGGACAGCAGCAGCGGGACGAGCGATTTCACGTTCATGGCCTTCTTGGTATTGGTGGGGCGCCGGCGCATCGTATCAGCCGTTGACGCCGAAGCGGAACGCCGCGATGACGAGCGTGCCGACGACGATGCAGCCGACCATGCTGCGCTTCCAGAGGAAGAACGCCGTCGCCGCCAGGGCGGCTACGAGCCGCGGGTTGGTAAGGGAAAAATCCACCGTGCCCTCCCGCACCACGATCTCGGGTGCGATCAGCGCTGCCAATGCGCAAATCGGCGCGAAACGCAACGCCGCCTCGACGCGCGGGGACGGCTTGAAACGCTGACCAGCCAGCAACAACGCGGCGCGAGTCGCGAAGGTCGCGAGGACGAGGCCGCCGGTCACGAGCAGCATATAGAGGGTCATGCCTGCCTAACCTTGTTCACGTTGCACAGTCTGTTCGGGTCGCGCGAGCAAGGAATCCACTGCCACCGCCGCGCCGATGCCCGCGAGAATGCCGACGAGCAATCCGAGCCCGAACGGCAGACCGCGTGCCAGCACGGCGACGGGCGCGGCAACCGCTGCGCCGGCGAGTCCCGGCCACTTCAGACAAGGTGGAATGGCGAGCGCGAGCAGCGCCAGCGTACCGGCGAACTGCAGACCCCACTCGCTCGGAATCGCTGTCGCGGCGACGATGCCGACGATCGATGACACCTGCCAGACCACCCAATTGAAGAGGCATGCACCGAGAAACCACGCATCGCGGTGTGCGAATTCACCGTCGCGAGTGACGCGCCCCATGAACATCGCGAAGGTGAAGTCGCCGGTGAAGTAGCCGAGCACGGCGCGGCGACGCAGCGAGTACTCCTCGAACCAGCGCCGTAACGAGGCGCCGTAGATCACGAAACGCGAATTGGTCACGAGCGCAGCGAGCGAGACGATCCAGAAGGGCTGAGCCGCCGCAATCAAGGGTAGCGCCGCGAGCTGCGCGGAGCCTGCGTACACCAACAGCGAAATGACGATTGCCCACGGCACCGTGATGCCGCTCTTGACCATGGCGACGCCGGTGACGAGGCCCCAGGCCAGGACGCCGGGTGCCGCAGGGAGTGCGGTGCGAACGCCGCGCAGCAGTTCCGCGCCGCCACGCAGTGCGGACCATGGAAGCCGACCTCCGATTGATTGCGCGCGCAGTCTAACGCATGCGCTGCGACGCTCAGGAGCGTCGGCGACCGAAGAACTCGGCTTCGAGGCGCCAGCTGCCGTCGGGCTGCTGGCCCTCCCCCGTCCAATGGAAAGTCTCTGGAGTGATGTCCCGAAAGATCCAACGGATGCGCCGCCCGTCGCTCAGCGTCCCTTCCTGGACAATGTGTTTGCCGTCCATGCGCGTGAACAGCACGTTGAATGCGCCGGTCACCGGGTTGAACCACGTCACCTGCCAGCTGCGCTTTTCGGGATCGAACGTGCGCACGCTCGTGCCATAGCGATTCGCGAATCTCGTCCCATCGGCCTGCCGATGACCGCGCGACGGGGCAATCCACACGTCCTGCACGGCGCGCCCCTCCAAGGTGCGTGCGAACAGCCACTCGCCGTGGCTCACCTGGAACGTGCCCTGGTCGGTGCGATCGCGCGCCTCGACATCCCAGGCTCCCAGCAAGGGCGCATAGACGTCTTCCGCAGCGGTCATCTCCGGCGAACGCCTCTCGGAGACGAGCGCCTCGGCAAAGTTGCCCGATGGTTCGGCGGCGTCCGACATCTGCACTCCTCCACAGAGTGCGACTGTCAGCACCGCAGTCATCACGTCAGCCAGGCGCATGTGATCGAATGCCCATGCTCGCCCGCAGCTCACGCGGCGTCAGCGCGAAGATCTGGCGAAAGGCGTGATTGAACACGGAGAGATCCTGAAACCCGGACTCGAACGCGACCGCCGAGATGGAGAGGCTCGGGTCGCGCAGCAGACGCGCGGCCTGCCTCAGGCGCGCGATACGGACGTAGGTGTGTGGAGTGGTTCCGACGACCCGCTTGAAACAACGAATGAAGTGAAAGGGACTCATCGATGCCTGCGCCGAGAGCACCGCCACCGAATGGTCGGCGCTCACGTCCTCGTCGATTGCGCGAGCCACGGCCAGCATCGCTTGCGCCTGAGCGGGAGCGGGCTTCTGCTCCCGCCCGCGGCGATTCAAAGTCCCGGCCACCCACGACACGACGCCGAGTGCGAGCTCATGCGTGCCGCCGTTCGAGTGTGCGTTCGCAAGCGCCTCGGCCCTTGCGAACAGCACCGCACCCCCGACGCAGACCGGCAGGGCGACTCGCGGAAAAGTCATGCCCGCCTTGGCCGGGCCCAGCAGCGAGAGCAATTCGTCGTAGCACTCCGCGGAAAATTGAAAAGCGATGCAGCGATCGCCCGCGCCGTGCTTGTGAGTGCAGCTGAAACGGGCGTGAGGGCTGCCCAGCAAGGCTGATCCGCTGCAGAGATCGCCGGACCCGGCGCTGCTGCGGTACGCAAAGGCGCCGGCCATCACCAGTGCGATGGACACGTAGTCATGCTGCTCCTCGAACGAGGGATCGCTCGCGTCGGCGTTGCACACGATGTCGGCGATTCGCCATCCATCTCCCTGGAAGATCGGGGCAACGGTCGCAGCAGCGCGCTCGCCGCGAGCACGGCGTGTCTCGACCGAACGAGCTACGATTTCGCTGGAGGTGAGCACGACGCCGTAGCTTACCCTTCAGGCAGTCGCTCGTGACCGGCGTTGCATGTGATGGTCTTCCCGCAGCCGCCAGGTCGCCCCGCCATCGGTCGAGAGCTCGCCACGCCAGCGGAAATCCTCGTCGGTCATGTCGCTGAAGGTCCAGCGCAGACGACCTCGTGGCGTCTGCGCACGCAGCACGATCCGGCCGCTTTCTTCGCCGCCCTCGAGCTGCGTCACGGCCTGAGCCATCGGCGAGACCCAGGTTACGCGCCACGTTTTTCGGTCGGTGTCGTAGAAGCGCAGCGTCGTCCCCATGAATCGATCGCCGCCGGCCGCCGGGAATTCGATCCAGACGTCCTGGAGCGCCCGGCCGTCGAGGACCCACCCCGCAAGCAACTGGCCGCGAGTCCGTGCGCGGGTTCCGTCGTCGCGAATGTTGCAATAGTCGACGTCCCATGCCCCGGCGAACCGGTCGAACAATCGGGCTGCAGGGTCTTCTCCCGCGACGATCCGCGGGCCGGCAGCGCGCAACGCGTCGAATATTTCGGCGCCGCCTTGGCCTGCAAGCGTGCGGCCCGCAAGCAGCGTTAGGCCGAGAGCCCCGGTTCCTCCGGCAAGCAGCCGGCGTCGATTGAGCTTCATCGCGCGTTCCCTCCTGTAGCCGAAAGGCTAGAGGAAGGCGCGCCGGGTTCCAGGCGAAAATTGCTCTGCCGCTACGGTTGCCCAGGGTAGATCCGCCCGCGGGCCAACCGTCATAAGATGAGGAACCAGGAGACGATTCATGAAGCTGATCAGATTACGAGCGCCGGCGAGCCTCGCGAATCTCAGATTCGTCGAGGAAGAGCCGCCGCAACCCCGGCGCGGCGAAGTGCTGGTCAGGATCCGGGCCAGCTCGGTCAATTTCCATGACGACATGGTCGTGCGCGGCAGGATCCCGTGCGCCGACGGCCGCGTCCCGCTGACCGACGGCGCCGGAGAGGTGCTTGCGGTCGGCGACGATGTCAGCGAGCTCGCGATCGGCGACCGCGTCGTCAGCACGTTCTGGCCCTACTGGCTCGGAGGCGACATGTCGCCCGCGACGCGCAGGGAAATACCCGGAGAGAGCGTCGACGGCTACGCCTGCGAATACGTGTGCAAGCCCGCGCACTTCTTTACGAAAGCGCCGGCAGGTTTCACGCACGTGGAGGCGGCAACGCTCACCTGCGCAGGAGTCACCGCGTGGCGGGCGCTCGTTACCTGCGGTCACGTGAAGCCCGGCGATACGGTGCTGGTCCAGGGCACGGGCGGTGTATCGCTGTTCGCGTTGCAATTCGCGAAAGCTGCGGGCGCGCGAGTCATCGCGACCTCTTCCTCCGAGTACAAGCTGGAAAAACTCGGACGCCTCGGCGCTGACGACGTCATCAACTACAAGGCCGTGCCCAACTGGGGCGAGCAGGCGAGGCGCCTGACGGACGGACGCGGCGTCGATCATGTGATCGAGGTCGGCGGACCGGCGACGTTCATGCAGTCGATCGGCGCGTGCCGGACCGGCGGGCACATCGCGATAGTCGGCGTCCTGACGGGCTTCGCGGGAGAGGTGTCGATCCCGGCGCTGTTTTCGAATCAGATTCGCACCAGCGGCATCTCGATCGGCAGCCGGACCGATCAGGAGGACATGATCCGCGCGATCACGGTCAATCGTCTACGGCCCGCGATCGACCGCACCTTCGCGCTGCAGGAGATCGTCGCCGCCTTCGAGTATTACGAATCGCAGAAGCACTTCGGCAAAGTCAGCATCGAGATCTGAGAGCACCTGAGGCGGGCGGATGAAATGCGAACGGCGACCCGCGAGGGTCGCCGTTCGGCTCGTTCGAACCAGCGCTGCTTCAGTTCAGACGGACCATGTGCTCGCGTTCCGCGGGCGTCAGCTCCGACACCAGCACCACGACAAAGCCAGTCTCGTTCTTGATCAGCGAGGCCTGTCCGCCTTGCAGCTTGTGTTCGACCTTGCTCGGCTCGATGTTCCACATCGCGCCGGTCGCCGGGTCGACCGCCAGCATGCCGATCAGGCCGCCGAACAGCAGGTTCCCCCAGTACCAGCCCGACATCTTCGACGTCAGCTCGACTTCCGTCGGCTGATAGCCGGCCATCTCCAGCCGCAGCGTGTAGCTCTGACCCTTGAAGTAGCCCCTCTTGGGGTCGAGCGACACGATGCAGGGCGTCTGCTGTACGGTCACGACGTCGTTGATGCTGCCGCCCGTCTTGCGAATGGACGCCGTCGCGCCCGGCGGGTCTGTGTTGATCGCGATCGACCGGTTGCCGCTGTGTACGATCGATGCGCAGCCTCCAGCAAACAGGCTTGCGCCCGCAATGCCGATAGCCACCGCGCACTGAAGCGACTTCTTGACTCCCATGATTCCTCCGCTGAGTTTTGTAATGTTGTGTGGATCCGTTGACCGGCGACAGTCCACGACCGTTGCCGGCAGCCACCCTGCTTCATACGAGCTATTGTCCGGTGGCGAACTACACGCTAGCCGCGTCGGCCGCGAGCCGTCAATGAAACGAGTCGCATTCCGTGACAGGACATAAGCGGCTGATACCGGCCTTCACTGCGGTCAGTGCTGCGCCGGCTTGATCGCGATCCTTCTCGCGATCGGCGTCATGAACCTCGGGGCAATGGCTGCCCGCGACCCGCATCTAGTCGTGCGGTGAAGCGTACGTCGTGAGGATCGCGGTTATCGTCAGGACCGTCGCAATGAGTGCCAGCTCCACGGATGTCGTCAGTCGCAGCGCCTGCACCGCCGTGCCATCTCTCGCGAGCAAACGTGGCGTCAGGCGCCGGCGGTTATAGCCGGCCAGCGCCAGCAGCACGGCGACGACGCACAACTTGCCGCCAAGGATCTGTCCATAGAGCGACAACCAGGGATCGTTGCTGAAGTCGACGAGAATCATCACCAGCGCGAGCCCGCCCATGACGAGAACGCCGGCCAGGACGAAGGCGATCGAGCTGAAGCGTGTGAGCACGGTGACGAGTCGGTCGAATTGCGCATGCACGCACTCGCGCCGCAAGTAGAAGAGTGAGCCGAGCCACCATGCAGCCATCGACACGTGCACGACGGCCACCAGTCCCTCCACGGGACCGATGCCTGCCGCGTGTCCGCTGAATGCAAACCCGAGCATCGGCAGCAGCGCGTACGACAAGCGCAGCAGCACCGAGTCCTCGCTCGATGATGTCAGCAACAGCGCGGCCCCGGTCACCTGCAGAGCCAGCGCAGCGCCGGAGTTGGAGACGAATACCGCCGACAGAGTGGCATCGTCGAACGCGCCGCCCAATCGCCAGATCAGGACCAGCGCAATGAGCGGGGACACGCCGATAATGAACAGTGCGCCGCGCCGCGCGATCCGCGTCAGGTATGCGACCTCATCCGGCAACGGACGCAACGTGGCTTGCGCAAACACCGCGCCGCTCGCGGACAGCAAGCCCGCATAGAGCGCGACCTTCAGCAATACGGCAAGCGCCTCGAGCATTCAGGGGGCTTTCGCCTCCTTCGGCTTGATTTCGAAGACGAGCGAGCCGCTCACGACGTGACCGTCCTCCGACAGCCCCTTCCAGGTGATCTCGTTCTTGCCCGGATGGAGTTGCGGATTCGGCAACTTGAACGCGACGGCGCTGGCATGCGGCGTGAACTCGAGCTTGCGTTCCGCCTTGCTGGCATCGACCACGACCACGGAGGTCAGGTTGAGCGGATGGTGAAATTTGATCTCGACGACCGGCGGCGACTGTTCGAGCGTCGCGCCGTTCGGCGGCGAGCTGGATTCGAGCGTGGTGTGAGCCGCCGCTTCGAAGCTCGGCGCCGCTGCCGCCAGCATCAGAAGGAGCGCCGCACAGGTTCGGGACATGTTCATGGTTCACCTCCGGAGGGCGGCAGCTTGCCACAGAAGGCAGGCAGGGCACCCTAACCTTTTCTTAACTCGCCCGTCTGAGTTCGGTGCTCACCCCGCTCAAAGCCTGGATCCAGACCGACAGCTTCCATGCCGTGCTGAGCGAGCGCAGCGTGCGCTGGTACAACGCCTGCCTGCTCGGATCACGCGCGATGCCGACCTCGCTGGCCGAGGCCGCGATCGTCGCGGCAGTACGCAAGGACAGCGACCACAGCGTTCGCGAGCGAGCAGTGTTCTGGTTGGCACAGTCGGAATCGGATGCGGCGCAGGCGTATCTGGAGCAGGTATTGACGGCGACGCATTAGATGCGTGTACGATGATGGCGCCGTCGTCAATGAGACCCCGCCATGACGAAGCCAATCAACGTGCTGCTGCAGACCACGATCGTGCCGACCGCGAACGATTGGCACATCGGTCGCTTCTCGATGTTGCGCGAGTACCTCGGTTCGCTGACCGCGCCCGATGGCGGCCCGATGTTCCAGGTCACGGCGCGGGACCGCGATCCCCTCGGCGCGCCGGACTCGGTTCTGTCCAAGCTCGACCGGTCGAACTACGACGAGCTGTGGTTATTTGCGGTCGATACCGGCGACGGCCTCGACGACGCCGATCGCGCCGGGATCCTGCGGTTCCAGGAACGCGGCCGCGGACTCATGATTACGCGGGACCACATGGATCTGGGTTGCTCCATCTGCACATTGGGTCCGATCGGCGCTGCCCATGTCTTTCACACGCACAACATTACCGGCCCCGTGCCGCCTCCCGACGACCGCGATACGGCCTATATCACCTGGCCCAATTTCCACTCCGGTGCGAACGGGGATGTGCAGCGAGTGCAGGCCGAACCGCCGGTGCATCCCGTCATGCGCGACGACGAGTCCGAGACCGGCGCCGTGATGTACCTCCCCGCACATCCGCATGAGGGCGCCGTCGTAGCCCCGCAGTCCCATCCCCACGCGAGAGTGATCGCCACCGGGCGCAGCCTGGCGAGCGGCCAGCGATTCAACATCGCCGTGGCGTTCGAGCGTTCCGGCGACACCGGACCGGCGATCGCGGAATCCACGTTTCATCACTTCGCCGACTACAACTGGGATCCGCGGCGCGGCAGTCCCGATTTCGTCACGGAAGCGCCCATCTACAATCTGCCAGGCTCGCCACCGCGCGCGATGGCCTCTGTCCATCGCTACGTTCGCAACATGGCGTTGTGGCTGGCGGGAAGGCTTTGATGCCTCACTCCTTGAACGGCGAGTTCAGGAGAAAATCCACGGTCGACGGCCTCGTGTAACCCGGCACGAAGCGCTCGCCGAAATCGCGCGCGAAATTGTCGTAGGTGGTAGCCGGGCGCGATACGACGATGCGGCAGACGTCGCGCGTGAATCGCCGCTTCATCTCCAGCCGCGGAAACGCGTCCAGCACGGCCGCCACCTGGGTTGCGGGCAGCATGTCGTAGCCAAACCCGCCCCAGTCGAGGCCGATACCTAGCGTACACAGAGCGACTTCGCCTTCCTTGTAGAGCGCGATGGAAGGCGTCGAGTTGAGCGCAACGCCGTCCCAGATCCGCTGCGCGCTGCTCTCCTGCATCCCCTGCGCACGCGCGAATGCCAGTGCGGCATTGGCTCCTTCCACTTCGAAGCGCAGCGGGCCGTCGAACTCCGGCGCCAGGCCGATATCGTGCAGCAGCGTGGCAACGGCGAGAACTTCCGGATCGTGCGCCGACCCTTTCAGCTGCGCGATCGCCACGCCGAAGAGCCACGACCGCATGGCGTGATTGAAGAGATACGGCTCGCTGTGCTCGCGCGCGTAGTCGATGGCGCGGGCGATGATCGGGGTGTCGGGCACGACGATACCGGCGAGAACGCGCGTGGCAGTACTCATTGCATCTCCACCTGGCAGTGTGACGCAGGGATCCTCGCCGAGCACCGGAGCGATTGCTTGAAGAAATCGGTCTCGATTCCGTCCAACTGATGCGCAGATCCATCAATCGCCGCGCGGCCTGGCCGGTAGATAATTGCCCATCCGCAGCGTTCCAACCGAGGACTCGAGCAATGTCAATTCTCAAGAATCTCGTGCCGGCTGTCGTCATCACGTGCAGTTCACTCATCACACCCTGCGCGCACGCTGCGGACCAGGCCGTCGTAAAGACGTTGCTGACGAAACCCCTGGCGGATTACCCCGGCAAGGAACTGCTGATGATCACAGTGGAATATCCTCCTGGCTCCGTCGACCCGGTCCACCGGCACGATGCGCACGCAATGATCTACGTGCTGGAGGGATCGATCGTCATGCAGGTCAAAGGCGGCAAGGAAGTCACGCTGATGCCGGGACAGACGTTCTACGAGGGGCCCAATGACGTTCACGTCGTCGGCCGCAACGCGAGCGCCACGAAGCCCGCCCGATTTGTCGTGGTGTTCCTCAAGAAGGAAGGTGCACCGATCCTGACTGTCGAGAAGTAGAGCTCAGACGCACTCCGCCGGCGCGCCGCTGCGGGCCCGACGCCACGCTCGGGGAGTTTCCCCGACGATCCTGCGGAACAGCCTGCTGAGGTGCGCCTGGTCCGCGAGGCCGCAGTCGAGTGCGATCTCGCTGAGCGAAGCATCGGTCGACAGCATGAGGCCCTGAGCGCGCTCGACGCGCCGGCGGATCACGTATTCGTGAGGCGATTCGCCGCAGCTGTTGCGGAAAGCCCGACCGAAGTGCGATGGATTCAGGCGCACGAGCGCGGCGAGGTCCTCGTTTCTGATCGGCTGATCCAGTTGCGCCTCGATATGACGGGTCACCTTGCGAAGCTGCCAGGGAGATAAGCCGCCGCGCACCTCTTCCTGACTGGTCATCGGCGTTTCACCCAGCTCCTGCAGAATTTCAGCGGCCCGCCGCAGGCTGTCCTCGGCGGTGCTGCGCTCATCGTCGAGCGCGCTGCGGATGGCGCAGCACAATTCCGCCATCACTGAGCGAATCTTGCTCACCGAGCCGTTACCGCTGCCGCTGCCGGTCGCCGGGTACATCGTCGGTTTGATGCGAAGCTTCACACCGGCTTCTGCGTCGCACACTGCGGGCACCACACCTGTGAGCGCGATCGAGAGCGTCGAATTGTCCATGGGTACTCCGGCTGGCTGCGTTCGCCTGCATCACAGCAGAGCCGGGCGCGCGCGGCGATTACACGATCGTATCAACGGGTCGCGACGCGTCCGATTGATACCTTTGTGTTGCTTGCAACTCGCGGCGGCGGCGCTATTCTCGCCCCTCGATTTGCGACCGCATTGCAGGAGCGAGACATGAAAATCGTCGTCATCGGCGGCACCGGCCTCATCGGCTCCAGGCTGGTGAGCATTCTGCGCAGCAAGGACCACGAGGTGCTCGCGGCGTCGCCCGATTCGGGCGTCAATACGCTCACGGGCGAAGGGCTGGACGCGGCACTGGCCGGCGCACAGGTCGTCGTCGACGTGGCGAACTCACCGAAGTTCGATGAATCCTCCATCACCTTTTTCCAGACGGCCGGCACCAATCTGCTCGCTGCGGAAGCGCGCGCCGGCGTACGTCACCACGTTGCATTGTCGATCGTCGGGACCGATCGCATCCCCGACAGCGCCTATCTGCGCGCGAAGCTGATTCAGGAGAACCTGATCAAGAAGTCGGGCATCCCCTATTCGATCCTGCGCTCGACGCAGTTCTTCGAATTCATCGGCCGCATTGCGCAACCCGATCCGGGCGACAAGCGTCTGCACGTCTCGGCCGCCCTGTTCCAGCCCATCCTGTCTGCCGACGTCGTCGCCACCCTCGCCGACGTCACCGTCGGGCCGCCGATCAACGGCATCGTCGAGGTGGGCGGGCCGGAAAAATTTTCAATGGCCGAGCTGGTTCGACGCGTTCTGCGCGCCAACGGCGACGAGCGCGAAGTGATCGCGGACGCTCACGCACGCTACTTCGGCGCCGAGCTCACCGACGAGAGCCTCGTCGCCGGCGCCGGCGCACGCCTGGGATCGAAGCACTTCGAGGACTGGCTGAAGGACGCCGGGGCTCAGCGGCGCTAGTTGGACACGTCGTTGCGCAGCGTGCCTACGCCCTCGTAGGTACACGCCATCTTGTCGCCGGCCTTCAGGAAGATCGGCGGCTTGCGTCCGGAGCCCACGCCGGGTGGAGTTCCGGTCGCGATGACGTCGCCCGGGTGCAGCGTCAGGATGTGCGACGCGTACTGCACCTGCTCGAATACGTCGTGAATCATCGCGGCCGTGCTGCCCTGCTGCATCGTTGCGCCGTTGAGCGTGAAGCGAATGCCGATGTTGCGAGGATCGCTCACGAATTCCTTCGGCACGATGAAAGGACCGAGCGGCGCGAACGTGTCATGCGACTTGCCGATCAGCCAATCGGATCCCGAGCGGGAATCGCCGCGCCCGCCACGGTCCGACACATCGTTCTCGATCGTGTAACCGAAGATGTAGCCGGATGCAGCGGCGCTGCTGACCCGGGCCGCGGTCTTGCCGATCACCACCGCCAGCTCGCATTCCCAGTCGACCTGGGTGCGACCGATCGGCAGCCGGACCGACTCACCATCCGCTATGACGGCGCTCGGCGCCTTCAGGAACATGTACGGATTCCAACGGCGGTCGTCGTCGCGCCGCTCCCAGATTCCGGGCGCGCTGCGCGTGCCAGGCAGCGCCATGCCCGGCTCGTTTCCGGCCGGACCGCCGATGGAGGGAACATTGGCCATCTCCTTACCGTGCTCCACGTAGTTGACGGCCGTGTTCAGCATCGTCATCGGATACATGATCGGCGGCAGCACCTTCAAATCCTTCAGCGCGTGCACGTGAGCTTGCGAGCCGCCGCCTTGCGCTTCAGCGGCAACGAGCGCCACGATCTTTTCGCGCAGCCCCTGATCGTACTGTGCGATGAGCTCCTTCATGTCGTGCGGGTTGCCGCCATTGGCAGCTGGCAGATCGACAACGACGGAATCTCGCACGACGACACCCACGAACCGACGCCCGTCCTTTTCGAACGTGCCCAGTTTGAATTGTGTCGCTCCTGCTGCAGCAGCAGCGCCCGCATGACTGCACGCCAGGACGATCGTGGCGATTCCGGCAATTGTTCGAGTCCCCATCGCACGCGCTGCCTCCAGTCAGTCTTGTTACTGAAGTATGGTCGGCACCCTGGGTCGTGTACAGTTGCGCATCCTCATCGCCGGACGGGAGTCCATCGACCATGAAACATTCGTCGCTCATGCGCGCGGCCCTGCCCGCGTCCGCCGTCGCTCTCCTGACTCTGCTGGCAGCGTGCTCGAAGCACGAGCCCGCCGCACAAGCGCCGGTCGCCGAACAGACTCCGCCGGCTTCCGATCCGCTCGCAGCAAGCGTCAGCAGCGAGTCGCGCAGCGCGGAGGACAAAGCGCGCGATCAATATCGCCATCCGCAGGAAGCGCTGGCGTTCTGGGGACTGCAGCCCGGCATGACGATTCTCGAGGTGCAGCCGGGCGGCGGCTGGTGGACTGAAATCCTCGCGCCCTACGCGCACACGACGGGCGGCAAGTACTACGCGACCGCAGCCGATCTCGACAATCCCGAGCTCTCGGAGGGTGCACGCAAGGCGCGCGCCGAGTTCGAAGCGCGCTTCGCCGCCAAGCCCGAAGTGTACGGGCAGGTGCAGCTGGTGAACTTCGGCCCGAAGTCCAAGCCGTTGCCGGAGAACACGTTCGACTTCGCGCTGTCGGCGCGGTCGGTGCACGGCTGGATGGGCAATGGCATCACCGACAAGGTGCTGAAGGATCTGTACGGCGCGCTCAAGCCCGGCGGCATTCTCGCAATCGAGCAGCATCGCGCGAATCCGGGCAAGCAGGATCCGAAGGCCGAGAGCGGCTATGTCACCGAAGCGTATGTCATCGAGCAGGCGCAGAAGGCCGGGTTCGAGCTGGTCGACCGCTCCGAGATCAACGCCAATGCGAGCGACACGAAGGACCACCCGTTCGGTGTATGGACCTTGCCGCCCACGAAGCGCACGCGGCCCTACAGCGAAGGGCCCGACGCGAACGATCCGAAGTTCGATCGCACCAAATACGACGCGATCGGCGAGTCGGATCGCATGACGCTGAAGTTCCGCAAGCCGCAGGCGGCTCCCGCCGCCTGACAGCTCGCGGGACGATCACGCCTTCAGGAAGGCAAGAATATCGGGGTTGACGATGTCGGCGTGCGTCGTGCACATGCCGTGCGGCAGACCGGGATATACCTTCAGCGTGCTCTTCTTCAGCAGCTTCGCGGACAGCGGCGCCGAGTCGGCGATTGGCACGATCTGGTCGTCATCGCCGGCCATGACCAGGACGGGGACGTCGATCATCTGCAGGTCTTCGGTGAAGTCCGTCTCCGAGAACGCCTTGATGCACTCGTAGCCTGCATTGGCAGCGCCCGCCATGCCTTGCCGCCACCAATTGTCGATCACGCCCTGCGACACCTTCGCTCCCGGACGGTTGAAACCATAGAACGGACCGGACGCGATATCCCGATACAGCTGCGCACGGTTCGCAGCCAGGGCGGCCCGGAAGCCATCGAAGACCTCGAGCGGCGTCCCGCCCGGATTTTTAGCCGACTTCACCATGACGGGCGGCACCGCATTGATCAACACCGCCTTCGCCACCCGGCCGGCGCCGTGCCGCGCCACATACCGCGTGAGCTCGCCGCCGCCGGTCGAATGCCCGATGTGAATCGCATTGCGCAAATCCAGCTTCGCAGCGAGCTCCGCCACGTCGGCGGCGTAGGTGTTCATCTCATGGCCCGTCGAGGTCTGCGACGAGCGGCCATGGCCGCGGCGGTCATGAGCGATGACGCGGTAGCCTTTCGCAAGGAAGTACAGCATCTGCGTGTCCCAGTCGTCGGACGACAGGGGCCATCCATGGTGAAACACGATCGGTTGTCCGCTGCCCCAGTCCTTGTAGAAGATCTCGGTGCCGTCTTTCGTCGTGATGGTGCTCATGAGGTGCCTCCTGTGACAGGCCCGTGATCACAGCAGACCGCAGCCGACGGCGCGATTGCACCATGGTATCCATGGGCAGCGCTCAGTCCTGCTGAACGATCTCACCCTCACCCACCTTCTCGATCATCGTCTTGATGCCGTTCTCGAACCCGCCGCCCGAGCCGTTGTAGTACATGTAGATCGGCTTCTCGTTGCGCAGCAGGTCGATGGCGTTCTGGAAATCATCCAGGTGGTAGTGCAATTGCGCCTGGTTGTTCACGACCGTGTCGGCGGGAAGCGCCGCGCCGTTGGGCATGAAGAGCATCTGGCCGACATAGTTGCCGGCGTTCTTGAGCGCAATGCGCGGCGCAAAACCGTTCGCCGAGTACAGCACTTCGTACGCATCGATTCGCATCTGTGCCATGGACGACTCCCTTGCGATGTTCAGTACTACTGCAGATATCGGACCAGCAGGCGCGTGGCCTCGTCGACCAGCGCTGTCAGCGCCTGCTCCGAGAAGTCATCAGCGTGGTGCAGGACGGCCGTATGCGTCAACGCCTCGATCGTCGTCACGCATACGAAGGCGGCCAGCTCCAGGTCGACGGCGCGAATCTCATCCCGGTGGCGCTCGAGGTAGGCCCTGAACAGGGCATAGTTCTCCGGATTGAAAACCTCCACGTTGCCGAGGCGGCCCGTGCGCGGCATCTGCTCCGCCAGCACGCGATGCAACTTGGGATCGAGCCGATGCGCTTCCATCGCTGCGACGACGAGCGTGCGCATCGTTCGCTTGAGGGGCTGCCCCTCGACCTGCGCCAGCGTGCCGCGGGCGACGCGCATGATGTCGCGCTTGTGGCGCTCGATGACCGCGGCAACCAGCGCCTCCTTGCCGGGGAAATACTGATAGAGCGAGCCGACGCTCACGCCCGCCTGCTCGGCGATGCGGTTGGTGCTCGCGCTGTCGAAGCCTTCCTTGACCAGAATGCGAGCTGTCGCCTCGATCAAAGCGTCGACGGTTGCCCGCGAGCGCTCCTGCGAGGCGTTTTTGCGGGGCTTGGTGAGCGGCCTGCGCGCCATGCTGCTGCGTTCCGAATGCGAGTAGCGAATACGAGCTTTCGCTCGTATTGTGCATCCGTAGCGAGGAATTGCAACGGAGGAGCGCAGTCATGACTCACGGCCCGTACTCCCAGCTCATTGCCACGAAGCGCTGGGCCGATCGCGGTCTCTACGACGCCGTCGCGCGGAATTTTCCGCAGCTGAGCAACGAGGAGGCTACGATCATGCTGCGCATCCTCGACCACATTCACACGGTCGACCGGATCTTCCAGCATCACCTGCAGGGATTGCCGCACACGTTTCAGGGGCCGCGGTCTGCGCAGCTGCCGCAGCTCGATGCGCTGGCGGAGAGTGCGCGCGAGGTCGACGACTGGTATGCCGCCTACGTGTGGGGACTGACGCCCGGCGATTTCGAGCAGCCGGTGGATTTCGTTTTCACCAGCGGCAAGCCTGCGCGCATGCGGCGCGGCGAGATCATCCTGCACGTATGCATGCACGGCACTTATCACCGCGGCAATGCCGGCGCCGTGTTGCAATTGAAGGGCCTGACTCCGAGCCGCGATTCGCTCACCGACTATCTGGAAGACTCGCAGTGAGCGACCTCACTGCGAGTCCGATCGGCTACGGGGCGAAGCTGCGCAACGGCCCGGTGGCGTTGGCGAAGTTGCGGGTGCTCAGGACCTGGATGCCCGCCGTGTGATCGCCGTTGAATGGCGTCTGCGTGTTCGGGCACCCCGCTGCGACCGCGACCTCCGGCGTGCCGAACCAGAGTCCCACGTGGAACGTGTGGATCGGACCGGTCGCGGGATTGCTGGACGCATCTGCGAACGGCGGGTTGTTGTGCACGACCGGTGCCGGACCGCTACCCGGGGCCACGATGAACGTCTCCCGGCTGAAGCGGCCGATGAAATCGCCGATCGCCCGCCCGTTGGAGTTGCTCTCGAGGTCGCCCTGGTACCAGGCCATGCCGAACGGTGCATTGGGCAGTTGCGTGACGAACAGGTCGAACTCCGAATTCGGCGGCAGCCCGGTCGCCTCCACGTGCATGACCTCGACCGGCCCGAGCGAATTGATCGTCACCCGTGCGTTGGCATTCAGCGCGCAGCCTGCATTCAGGACTGCCGTCGAGCGCACCATGTTGAAAATAATGTTGCTGGCCGCAGCTGCGGTCCCCGGCAAGGCAACCATGCCGCCAAGCGTGCCGAGCGTGGCGATCGCCGCCGAAACGTAACTCCTCATGGGATTCTCCTGATCAAAGTAGCTGTGAAAGGGAAGAATGAGCATTGCGTCTGGAGCGCGAGCGAAGTCTGCAGGGCTGCGCTGCGCTGCTGCACTGCTGGCGGTCAGCTCACGGCACTGACGTTCGGCCTCGAAAGATCACCTACGGTTGCGCCGCAATTGCGCAATCCGGCGCTGAACCCATGCGCCGCGCTGGTTCGTTCGCAGCGCAGACATGACGGTTTCTTCATCCTGGGACTTTCTCGCTAAACTCCTCATCTGATATCGTCACGTTTGTTATTATCTCTCCAGTTATCTGTCACCCCGCCGCCAGGAGCACGTGCCCGCATGGACCGTTTCAAGAACGTCGGCTATCTGCTGAAGGACGTGACGCGCCGCTACGCGGCGCGCTTCGAGCGTCACGCCGGGGAAGTGTCCCTGACGCTCACGCAGTGCAAGGTGCTGCTCTACCTGTCGAGGAACGAAGGCGCCAGCCAGGTCCGTCTGTGCGAGCTGACCGACGTCGAGCCAATGATGATGGTGCGCATCCTCGATCGGATGGAGGCGGACAACCTGCTCGAGCGACGCCCGGACCCGGCAGACCGTCGCGCGCGCCGGCTGTACCTCACGCGCAAGGCAGCTCCGCTCCTCGACGAGATCGATCGCATCAGCGAAGTCACGCGCAACGAGATCTTCGCCGGCGTGAGCAAGACCGAGCGCCAGGCGTTCCTGAAAGTGCTGGAGCGCGTGCACGAGAATGCGTGCGCGCTCGATGCAGCGACGTCGCCGGCCCCCGCACAACCGAACCCGGCCGCATCCGGCCGTCGCACGCGCGCCGCTGGCCGCTGAGAACCCAAGACATGTCCACGCCCGATCCGACTGCCCCTGTGACCGAGGCTCCGCCGAATCGCTGGCAGCGTGCGCGCTTGCCGCTGCTAGTGGCCGGTCCCGTCGTCGTCGTCGTGCTGGCCGCATACTTCTATGTGACCGGCGGCCGCTACGAGAAAACCGACGACGCGTATGTCATGACGGCGCGCACCGCGATCAGCGCCAACGTGCCCGGTCGCGTCGTCGAGCTGGCCGTCCACGACAACCAGCCCGTACGGCGCGGCGACCTGCTCTATCGACTCGACGACGCGCCGTTCCGCATTTACGTCGAGGAAGCAGCAGCGCAGCTCGCGGCTGCGACACTCCAGATCGAATCGCTCAAAGCAACGTATCTGCAGCGGCAATCCGATCTCGCTTCCGCGCAGGAGACGCTCGCCTTCCAGCAGAGCGAGCTCGATCGGCAGAAGCGACTCATCGCTTCGGGCATCGCATCCCAGTCCCAGGTCGACCGCGCGACGCATTCACTGGATGAAGCCCGCGCTCGCCTGGCGGGCGTCCAGCACGAGATCACCGGCGTAATCGCACAATTGGGCGGCAATCCGCAGATCGATCCGTCGAAGCATCCTGCCGTGATGCAGGCGCAGGCAGCGCTCGATCGGGCACGCCTCAACCTCTCGTACACGATGATCACCGCCCCGAGCGATGGCGTCGTGACGCGCGTCGAGCAATTGCAGGTCGGAAGTTACGTCGCCGCCTCGACGCCGGTGTTCGCGCTCGTCTCGACGCAGGACGTGTGGCTCGAAGCAAACTTCAAGGAAGACCAGCTCGGCCACATGCGTCCCGGTCAGACGGCGCGCGTCAGGATCGACAGCTATCCGGGCAAGACGTTCGAGGGCAAGGTGGTGAGCGTGAGCCCGGGCACGGGCTCGCAGTTCTCGATGCTGCCGGCGGAGAACGCGACCGGCAACTGGGTGAAGGTCGTGCAGCGCCTGCCCGTGCGCATCGAGCTCGAGGAGCTCGACTCGGCGTATCCGCTGCATGCGGGCCTCTCGGCGAACGTGGACGTCGACACGCGCTATCAGCGTCATCTCTTCAGCGCGAGCGAGCAGCTCACCGACGAGTCCGATCCTGCCAACGCGTCCGCAACTGCGAGCCGATGAGCGCCGCGGCCGCGACAATCTCCGGCGCCGTGCGCGAGGTGCCGCATCGAGGTCTCATCACGCTTTCGGTGATGCTTGCGTCGATCATGCAAGCGCTCGACAACACGATCGCCAACGTCGCGCTGCCGCGCATCCAGGGCACTCTCTCCTCGACGCAGGACCAGATGTCGTGGGTGCTGACGTCGTACATCGTCGCCGCCGCGATCATGACGCCGCTCGCGGGCTGGCTCGCGGGCCGTTTCGGTCGTCGCAAGGTTTTCCTCTACTCGATCTTCGGCTTCACTGTCGCCTCGGTGCTGTGCGGCCTCGCGCAGTCGCTGCCGGAGATCGTGGTTGCACGTCTCGTACAGGGCTTGTCCGGCGCAGCGCTGATCCCGATGTCGCAGGCCACGCTGCTCGACATCAATCCGCCCGAGCGCCACGGCCGCGCGATGACCGTGTGGGTCATGGGTGTCACGATCGGGCCGATTCTCGGTCCGGCACTCGGCGGCTGGCTCACCGAGCAATACAGCTGGCGCTGGGTGTTCTACATCAACGTGCCGATCGGCATCCTCTCCTTCATCGGCGTGCTGGCGTTCATGAAGGAAACGATGCTGCGACTGTCGCGCTTCGACTTTTTCGGGTTCGCATCGCTGTCGCTCGCAGTCGGGAGCCTGCAGCTGATGCTGGATCGCGGTCAGTCGAACGACTGGTTCAGCAACATCGAGACCTGGATCGAGGCGGGCCTGTGCGCCGTCTCGCTGTATCTCTTCGTGGTCCACGTGCTCACGACGCGGCGGACGCCGTTCATCAGTCCCGCGCTGTTCAAGGATCGCAACTTCCTCGCGGGCAACTTCTTCATCTTCATGATCGGCGTCGTGCTGTTCGCGACGCTGGCGTTGCTGCCGCCGCTCCTGCAGAACCTGCTCGGCTATCCCGTCGTGCTGACCGGTCTCGTCACCGCGCCACGCGGCATCGGCACCCTCATCGCGATGATCATCGTCGGTCGCCTCGGCAACCGCGTCGACGGTCGCTACGTCATGGCGACGGGCCTCACGCTCACCGCGGTGTCGCTCTGGTGGATGACCAACTTCTACCTGCAGATGGATTCGAACGAAGTCGTCTGGTCGGGCCTGCTGCAGGGCTTCGGCACCGGCTGCGTGTTCGCGCCGCTGTCGACGATCGCATTCTCGACACTCCTGCCGCACCTGCGCAATGAAGGCACTGCATTCTTCAGTCTCATGCGCAATCTCGGCTCGAGCATCGGTATTTCCGCGGTCACTACGCTGCTCGTTCGCAGCACGCAGATCATGCACTCGCGGCTCGCCGAGCACGTGACGCCGTTCAGTGACGGCCTGACGCCGTCGCTGAGCGGAGGTCTGCCGACGGTCGAGCAGCTTGCCGGCCTCAATGCAGCTGTGACTCAGCAGGCGGCGATGATCGCGTACAACAACGACTTCAAGCTGATGCTGATCCTGACCGTCATCGCAATCCCGCTGGTCGCGTTGTTGCGTGCACCGCCCGTTGCAGCGCGGGCCGCGCAGCCTGCGATCGTAGAGTAACCGACGATGACACCGAAATTTTCCATGCTCGTTACTGCCGCGCTCGCGACCGTGCTCGCGGGCTGCGCCGTGGGTCCGGATTTCAAGCGTCCCGATCCGCCGCACGCCGAACAGTACGTCTCGCCGAAGGCCGCGGCTGCGACGACCGATGCGAACCCGGCCGATCGCCAGGAGCTGTTGCTCGGTGAGAGCCCGGCCACGCAGTGGTGGCAGTTCTTCCGGTCGGATGCGCTGGACCAGATCGTCGAGCGTGCGCTCGCCAGCAATCGCCGGCTCACCGCCGAACAATGGTCGCTCGCACAGTCGCAGGAGCTCGTGAGCGCCAAGGCCGGCGGGCGCTGGCCGCAGATCGATGCGACCGCCGGCATCGGCCGGCAGAAATACGGCTCCCAGTTCCTCGGGCCGCTGCCGAAGCCGCCGCCGTTCACGTATTTCTCTATCGGCGCCACCGTGAGCTACTCGCTCGACTTCACGGGCAACCTCACTCGCTCCATCGAACAGCAGCGTGCGCTCGCGGAGTATCAGCAGCACCAGGTCGAGGCGGCGCAGCTCACAGTCACGGGTAATGCAGTGAATCAGGCGCTGGAAGTCGCGTCGCTGCGTGCGCAGATCGCCACCGTCGAAGCGCTCCTCGATCGCGATCGCGAGAACCTGAAGCTCGTGCAGCTCGCATTCGACGCGGGCTCGGTGTCGAGACTCGATGTCGTGAGCGCGCAATCACAGCTTGCGAGCGACACGACGCTGCTGCCGCCGCTCAGGCAACAGCTCGCGCAGGCGCGTCACGCACTCGCCCTGAGTCTCGGTACCGCGCCTGCGGACCCGTCGCTTCCCGAGCTCGATCTGGCGCAGCTCACCTTGCCGGCGCAACTGCCGGTGAGTCTGCCGTCCGAGCTGGCGCGCCGGCGTCCGGACATTCTCGCCGCCGAGGCGCAGCTGCATGCGGCGACGGCAGCCGTCGGCGTTGCGACATCCAACCTCTATCCGCGCATCGATCTGACCGGCTCGACCGGTCAGCAATCGATCACGTCGGGCGCGCTGTTCGACAAGGCGAGTAACGTATGGAGCATTGCGAGCGGACTCGTCGCTCCGATCTTCGATGGCGGCACGCTGCGCGCCGAGAAGCGCGCGGCGGTCGATGCGATGCGTTCCACTGCGGCGAACTACGAGCAAACCGTGCTCGCGGCCTTCGGCCAGGTTGCCGACTCGCTCGAGGCGCTCGACAACGGCGCCGAACAGCTCCGGGCGCAGGCGAACGCCGAGGCCGCGGCACGTGACACCGTCGCGATGACACAACAGAGCTATAAGGAAGGCAACGTGGGCGTACTCCAGGTACTCGACGCGGAGCGTCGCTACCAGCAAGCGCGCCTCGGCTATGTGCGTGCGCAGGCGCAGCGCTACATGGACACCGCGCAGCTCATGCTCGCGCTCGGCGGCGCCGGACCGGCAGCGCCGGGCACCTGACGGCCCGACTGCCCATCGGGCCAATTCCGTTCCGGCGGCATCCGGTGCATATCGGTGCTCCATGAGCATCGACCAATCGCGCATCGCCTCCGGCTTCGATCTCGAGCTGCTGCTGAGCGAGCGGTACATCAAGTACTTCCTGCTGACTTCGTTCGAGACCGGCTCGATGCCGTGGTACATGCAGGACGTCGATCCGGATACCGGCGATGTCACGCACATCATGATTCATCCGCCGGTCGAGCTGCAGGAGAACCGGCTGTACGAGCCGCAAGAGCAGTTCGTAGCGCATCCCTTTCCCGACGAAATACCGATCGTCTTCACCGAGAACGCGCAGGCGTGCGAGGTCGAGCTCCTGGCCGACGACAGCCAAGCCGATATTCGGGTCACGTTGATCATCAGCGTCATTGCGCCGCCGCTGCTGCCCGGCGGCGGGCCGGTGATCCTCACCGAGCAGGACATGACGATGGATGCGAAGTTCTTCATCGTCGCGGATACCGACGCGAACGGCTTTCAACGCAACGTACGCCTGCGCCTCGAGGTCGTCGATCTGAACGGCCCGTTCCTGGACAAGGCCAAGACGCTCAAACGCGTCAAGGAAGAGGTCGATCGCGATATTCCGCTGGCCATCATCGGCGACGCCGGCGCGGTTCAGGAGATTCACTCGCAGAAGTTCTTCGCGCAGGACGCGGACGATCCGCCGACGTGCCTCGGCCTGTACGTGAACCTGAAGCTGAGGAACGGCCCCGAGCCGGACGCGTTCTTCGGGCCGCGCGGCGATCTCGCGCTGGCGCAGAATTTTCTGCCGCGGGGCCATGAGCTCGCGTTCGGCTTCAACGGCGCGCTCTACCCGAAGCTCGGCAGCGATATCCGGCAGCGCATGGCAGTCGCCAAGGCGGGCGGCGGCTTTTCCTATCCGCTCGATCCCGACGATCCCAGCACCGGTCACATCAATTCGGTGGCGGTGTTCCCGCAGGGTCGTGACTCGCGCGGGCCGACCGGCGAGACCTCGCACACCTTCGACAACGTCCTCGTGATCCAGGTGAAGGGCGAGCTCAACATCGACAGCTTCTTCGAGCCGGACTTCACGATGACGATCACGCTCGTGCCAGTGCTGGACGACGACGGCGTGTTGACGTTCAAGACCGGTTTCGACCTGAACATTCCGGCGCTGGGATGGTTCGTCGTCGGCGCCGCGCTGCTCAGTTTCCTGTCGCTGAATCTGGCGATTCCCGCGACGCTCGCCGTGCTCGCGGCGAAGGCGATCATCGAGCAGCTCGGCGAGGACAAGGCCGTGCCGATCATCCAGGCCAAGCTCGAGGACGCCTCGTTCGTCGACTCGTTTCCCAACAGGCTGCTGGTCGAGCAGCGTCGCTGGGATCCGGGCTACTTCACCGATCACCAGATCGTCTCGCTCGTACAGGAAGTGCCGATCAACGACCAGGGACTCGCTTTCGCCGCGTTCGATCTGCGCGTCGGCAAGGAGCCGAAGCCGGTGGAGAACGCGATCATTCGCAGCGAGGTTCGCGACGCGAGCGGCGCCGTATCCGGGTTGCTGTATCGGATCAACGACTGGAGCGCGGACTTCGAGCAGGAGCTCGACTTGATCTTCCCCGCGACGGACCGCATGGATTTCGTGGAGATCGTGCCGCCCGACGGCGGCGTAGAGAGCAATCGCCTGCACCTGACGATCGAGCAGGCGACTGCTCGCGCGCAGGCGAAGCGGCTCATCGACAAGCTCAACTACCGGCCCTACAAAGTGGACGAGGTAGGGCATCAGATCTATCAGATCCTCACCTTGTCTGATATCGAGGTGCCGGAAATCAAATCGCTGGCGCGCGGCCTGCTACGGCGCGATCTGGAGGCGGCGCACGGACAGGAATATCGACAGCAGGCACATGACGAGCTGCTCGCCGAGCTGGGCCGCGAGCCGACGTCGGCGGAAATCGAAGCGCGACACAATGAGATCCTGGCGGCGGCCGTCGATCAGGGCGCCGACAAGCGCTACCGCCGCGAGCGCGAGCGTTTCCTGAAATTCGATCTCGAGCCGTTCGAGTTCGCGCAATTGCAGGAGCAGAAGCTCGTCATCCTGGAATTCGAGGGCTTGCAGATCGTGAGGGTGCGCAAGAGCGCGGGCGGCGCCGTCTACTACCGCGACCGCCCGGACTCGGACAAAGGCGACAACCTGCTGAAGCTGCCGCACTACAAGTCGCAACCGATCGTGCGAGTCTAGTCACGCATACATATATATATGTGATGCCGGCGACGACCGGCGCCTGCGCCCTGCCCTAGGGACTGGGTCACGGGGATACGGCTCCAGCCTCCGAAGTCGGATTCTCGCCGCCGTCGGCAATGAACTTGGCCATGCGCTCCGCCAGCACCGGCAGCGGCACTGCGCCGAGCTGCAGGATGGCGTCGTGGAATTTGCGCTGGTCGAACTTCGTCCCGAGCGCCTGCTCCGCCTCGCGACGATGACGCAGGATCTGCATCTGGCCGAGCTTGTACGCGACCGCCTGTCCAGGCCACGCGATGTAGCGATCGACCTCGGTCGTGATCTCGTGCTCCGACAGCGGCACGGTATCTTTCATGTACGCGAGCGCCTGCTCACGGCTCCAGCCATAGTGATGGATGCCGGGATCGACCACGAGTCGCGCGGCGCGCCAGATCTCGTACGTCAACTGACCGAACTCCTCGTACGGCGTCTCGTAGATGCCGATGTGGCCGCCGAGCCATTCGGTGTACAGACCCCAGCCCTCGCCGTAGCCCGAGAAGTACTGCTCCTTGCGGAACGCCGGCCGCTCCGGTCCTTCCAGCCCGAGCGCCGCCTGGAAACTGTGACCGGGCGTGCACTCGTGCAACGCCAGCGCCGGCAGCGTGTACAGCGGTCGCGCCGGCAGGTTGTACGTGTTGAACATGCAGTTCTCGAGCCCGCCCCGGCCGCCCGTGTAAATGGGCGCGAGCGACGCCGGCACCGCTATCACGCCATGGCGGTAGCGCGGCAGGAACCCGAACGTGTCCTTGAGCTTGCCGTCCATCTTCTTGAGCACATACGTGGCGTCCGCCAGCAGCTCGTGCGGCGTCTTCGCATAGAACTGCGGATCGGTGCGCAGGAACGTCATGAATTCCGGCAACGTGCCCTTGAAGCCCGCCTTCTGCATCGTGGTCTGCATCTCGCCCTTGATGCGCGCGACTTCGCTCAGGCCGATCTGGTGAATCTGCTCCGCCGTCAGGTCGAGCGTCGTGAACTTCCTGATCATCGCCTGATAGTAGGCCTTGCCATCCGGAAGCTTCTCGGCGGCGAGCGTCGTGCGCGCCTTGACGAGATACTCGTTGCGGATGAAGTCGAGCAGCTTCGAATACGCGGGCACGATCCGCTCGGCGATGATGCTGCGCGCCTCCGCACGCATCCTCTCCTGCTCATCGGGCGCGATCGACGACGGCATCGTCGCGAAGGGCAGGTACAGCGGGTTGGTTGCGTCGGCTTTCAGGTAGGCCTCGATGGTGTGATCGCGACCCGTGACCGAAACCTTCGGCACCGTGAAGCCGCGCTTGAGGCCGGCGCGCATGTTGACGATCTGCTCGTCGAAGTACCTCGGCACATCGCGCAGCCGCCCGAGATAGCGCTGGTATTCCTCCGGCGCGCCATAGCTTTCGCGCGGAGTGAACTCAGTCCAGAAGAACGTGTCGGCGTTGAACGGCGCTTCGTAAGTCCGGTAGCGCACCTCCACGCTCTCTTCCTCGATCACCGCGCGGAACACCTGCGCATTGATCCTCTCTTCCGGCGACAGCTGCTGCAGCGGAATCTTGTCGAGATCGGCGAGCGCCTTTTGCCAATATTCCAGTCGCTTCTGCTGGGAGGCCGCGTCGACGCGCGGCAGGTGATCGTCGGCTGCACGCCGACCGACTTCACCGGGCACGCGCGCAAATTCGTTCTGCCGCCAGTCCCATTCGGCGGTGTACAGCGCCTTGAGACGCTGATCCGCTTCGCCGCTCGACGGCGTCTGAGCGACCAGCACAGCGGGCGCGGACAACAGCAACGCGAGCACGATCGTGCGGACGTGAGTGATGTTCATGTGAGTCACTATAGGGCCCTCGGGTATCCGGTGCGCTCAGATTACCGCTTGACATGCAAGTATTTGCTTGCCTATCATTTAGGCAAGTGATTACTTGCGTATAGAGCATGGCAGAGCGCCCCGACACCGACGTGCTGTTCAAGGCCCTGGCTGATCCCAGCCGGCGCAAGCTCCTGGACCTGCTGCATGCCCACGACGGCCGCACGCTCAATGACCTGTGCGAGCACCTCGATATGACGCGACAGGGCGTGACGCAGCACCTGAGCGTGCTGGAGGCGGCGAACCTGGTGGCCACGCTGTGGCGCGGCCGCGAGAAGTTGCACTTCCTCAATCCGGTGCCGCTGCAGGAAATCTACGAGCGCTGGATCGCGAAATTCGAAAAGCCCCGCCTCAAGGCGCTGGGCGACCTGAAACGACGACTGGAGAAGAGCAATGGCTAGATCGACCTTTGTCTACGTAACCTACATCCGCACGACGCCGGAGAAGCTGTGGTCGGCACTGACCGACGCGGAGTTCATCAAGCAATACTGGTTCGGCATGCACTGCGAATGTCAGTGGACGGCGGGATCCTCGTGGAAGCTGGTGTCCGGCGAAGGTCAGGTCTTCGACGACGGCGAGATCGTCGAGGCCGAGCCGCCGCGGCGTCTGCTGATCCGCTGGCGGCACCAGAACAAGCCCGAGCTCAAAGCCGAAGGCGACTCGCGATGCACGATCGAGCTGGAGCCGAGCGGCACCGCCGTCAAGCTCTCGATCACCCACACGATCGAGCGTGACCCCTCGCAATTCATCGCCGCGGTGAGCGGCGGCTGGCCGAAGGTCCTCTCCAACCTGAAGTCCCTGCTCGAGAGCGGCGCCGTCGCTCTGCAGGACCCGTACCCGACGGGCAACCCCTACGGCCGCCGCTGAAACTGACCCTGGAAAGAATGCCGGCAAGGAGCAGATGATGCGCATGTTGGAGGACCAACATGCGCGCCACCTCATTGGGTTTTCTGCTCGCCCTCGCCCTCGCGGCTTGCCAGTCGCCGCCCGCTGCCGGGCAGCATACGAGTGCAAACTCCCTCGACTGGGCGGGCGTCTACCGAGGCGTCGTTCCCTGCGCCGACTGTCCAGGAATCGAGACGACGCTGAAGCTCGCGCCGGATCAGACCTATGAGCTATCGCTGCAGTATCTCGGCAAGTCGACGGCGCCGCTCTCCAGCGCAGGATCGTTCGAATGGCGCGAGGACGGTCGCGCGATCATGTTGAAGACCAGCGATGGAACGCCCCGGTTCTATCGCGTCGAGGAGAATCGCCTGCAGGCGCTCGACACGCGCGGCGAGCCGATCACGAGTCCGCTGGCCGACAAGTATGTGCTGCAGAAGCTGCCTGCGGACTCAGTCTCCGATGCCAAGCTCGAGAACACCTACTGGAAGCTGACCGCGTTTGGAACGGCAGCGGTCGTCGTTGCCGACAACCAGCGCGAGCCTCATTTCATTCTCCATCCGGATGACAAGCGCGTGAGCGGCTCGGGTGGCTGCAACAGGCTCGCGGGAACGTACACGGTCGAGGGAAATCGGCTCACGTTCTCCCGGATGGCCGGAACGATGATGGCATGCCCGAGCGGCATGGAGCAGGAACGATCGTTTCACGATGCGCTGGGCCGAGCTGCTACATGGCGCATCGACGGAGAACGACTCGAGCTGTCGGACGCGACAGGGAAGGTCATCGCGCAGTTCGAGTCACGCTACATGAAGTAGCCGCTGCCGACGATCGATCAGGCGGCCGGGAAAGTCGCATCGACGGTCTGGCCCGTTGGCATCTCGCACTGTCCTGCGCCGCCGCCCGCCATTCCGCTCGTCGGGTTGACGAGACTGAACTCACAGCGCATGCGCTCCCCGTACGGACCTTGCAGATTCGCGAGAATGTGCCCCGCGTAGTGCTTGACGAAATCAGGAGCCGCATCGGCGCCCCAGAACGGCCAGTCCCAACGGCGCTCCCAGCCGACCCAGAGCGGCGCGAGGGCATCAACGGGCGTGTTGCTGGTCACCTGGATGAACTTCCCGTCGAACGACTGACCGTTCGGCAGCGTCGCGATCATCGTGCCGAAGACGAAGTCGTCGATCGTCCAATGGAAATTCACCGCCGTGTCGTTGCCGCGCCCCGCGCCCATGCGGGCAGCGTTCGTGGCGCAAGCTGCGACGAGTGCCAGTGCGAGCACGCCTGCGCCGGTTCTCCAGGTCCTGCTGTTCATGGAAATACTTTCACTCGAACCGGTCGCGTCATGATTTCGACGCGGCGCAGGGCGTATTTCATCTGAAATTGCGCCCCACCCCGTTCGCAACGCAGCCTCTACAGGCCAGGCGCAACCTCTATCCGTAGTCGATATTGGGGGATGCCCGTGGAGGCACTCATGACAAGCATGTCGAACAGCCTGGTGCTGGGCGCCGTGATGCTCGGCGCAATCCTTGGCAGCGCCACCGTCGCCGCGGCGTCGCCTGCGTCGTGCGACGAGCAGTTGACAGTTGAGCTGACGCCAGATGTGCCGGACCCGCGCGACGATGGATTCCTGAGCTCGCTTCTCGGCAGTCATACCGGCTATCAGCTGACGTTGCGGCAGCAGCCCAACAGCTCCGTCGTCGTTCTCGAGCTCACTGGCCCCGGCCCCTCGTACCGTTGCGACAACGTGGTCGACGCCATGCGTAAGGACGGACGTGTTGTCTCCGTCCAGGTGCACGATTCAGCTCGGACTTCAGCGTGAAGGCGCTCCCGTTCGTCGCCGTCGTGCTGGCGGTGCTGCTCCTCGCGTTGCTGGCTCCAAAACTCAGCGCCCGTGCGCCGCAGCCGCGCTCGCAGGCAGCCATGTCAGTGGGCGCGAGCACAGCAATCACCGGCGACATGCCCGTAGTGCTGCAAGGTCTCGGCCAGGTGACACCGCTCGCCACGGTGACGGTCCAGAGTCAGGTGAATGGCCAGATCGTCGGCATCCCTTTCACTGAGGGGCAAATGGTCAAGCGCGGCGATCCGCTGATCGAAATCGATCCGCGTCCCTATCAGGTTGCACTGGAGCAGGCACAAGGCGCGCTGCAGCGTGATCGGGCGCTGCTCGCGAATGCCCGCATCGACCTGCAGCGCTACCGGACGCTGTTTGCTCAGGACTCCACGTCGGAACAGACGCTCGCGACACAGCGAGCGTTGGTCACCCAGGATGAAGGCACGGTCAAGAGCGATCAGGGACAGCTCGATGCCGCGAGCCTCAACCTCGCGTACTGCCACATCGTAGCGCCGATCGAGGGGCGGGCCGGATTGCGCCAGGTCGATCTCGGCAACTACGTCACGTCGAGCGAGCCGAACGGCCTGCTCGTCGTGACGCAGGTGAAGCCCATCAATGTCGTCTTCACCGTGGCCGAGGATCAGATCCCGTCGATCGTGTCGCAACTGCGGGCCGGCAAGACACTGAGCGTGACGGCCTACAACCGCGACCACACCCGCAAGCTCGCCACTGGAACACTGCAGACGCTGGACAACCAGATCGACGCGACTACCGGCACGGTGAAATTGAAGGCGATCTTCGCGAACGACGACGAGGCGTTGTTTGCGGATCAGTTCGTCAACGTCGACCTGCTGCTCGACACCGTGCGTGGCGCCACGCTCGTGCCCGATGCGGCGGTCCAGCGCGGCACACCCGGAACGTTCGTCTATGTGATCGGAGGCGATCACAGGGTGCGGGTGCGCAAGGTCGCGCTCGGAACGGCCGACGCCACGCGAGTCGCGATCACGCGAGGATTGAAACCAGGCGAGACGGTCGTGGTCGACGGCGTCGACCGGCTGAAGGATGGAGCGAGTGTCGTGGTGCGACAGCGCGGCGCAGCGTAGCGCACCACATGAATCCGTCGCGCATCTTCATCCTGCGGCCGGTGGGCACGTCGCTCCTGATGCTGGCCATTCTGCTCGTCGGCGTCGTCGCTTACCGCTTTCTGCCGCTGTCTGCTCTTCCCGAGGTGGACTTTCCCACGATCCAGGTGCAGACGTTCTACCCGGGGGCGAGCCCGGAAGTGGTGACCTCGGCCGTCACTGCGCCGCTGGAAGTGCAGTTCGGGCAGATGCCGGGTCTCGACCAGCTGTATTCGACGAGCTCGGGCGGCGCTTCCGTCATCACGCTGCAGTTCGACCAGGAGCTGAGCCTCGACGTCGCCGAGCAGGAAGTGCAAGCGGCGATCAACGCGGCTGGCAACCTGCTGCCGTCGGATCTGCCGGCGCCGCCGATCTATGCCAAGGTCAATCCGGCCGATGCACCAGTGCTGACCGTGGGCGTCACCTCCGCGACGCTGCCACTGACGCAGCTCGAGGATCTGACCGACACGCGCCTCGCGCAGAAGATCTCGCAACTCGAAGGCGTCGGCCTCGTCAGCCTGAGCGGCGGCGAACGCCCCGCGGTCCGCGTCGTCGCAAACCTGCGCGCCCTGGCGGCCTACGGTCTGAGCATCGACGATCTGCGCACCACTCTCGGCACTGCGAACGTGAATCTGCCGAAAGGAACACTCGATGGTCCGGCGCGCTCGTGGACCCTCAACGCGAACGATCAGATCAGCAACCCGCAGACGTACCGCGACACGATCGTTGCGTATCGCAACGGTCGTCCGGTGCGCTTGTCGGACGTCGCGGAGGTGCAGCAAGGCGCCGAGAATGAATACCTGGCCGCCTGGGTGAATACGCGCCCCGGCATCGTTCTCAACATCCGGCGTCAGCCCGGCGCCAACGTCATTCAGGTCGCAGATCGCGTACAGCAACTGCTGCCCGCGCTCACCAGCACGCTGCCCGCGGACGTCGCAGTGTCGATTCTGACCGATCGCACGCCCGGCATTCGCGCCTCGGTGCGCGACGTGGAGCTCGAGCTGACACTCGCCGTCGCGCTCGTCGTGCTGGTGATTTTCCTGTTCCTGCGGAGCCTGCCTGCCACGGTCGTTCCAAGCCTGAGCGTGCCGCTGTCGCTGGTGGGCACGCTCGCGGTGATGCACCTGCTCGGCTTCGCCCTCGACAATCTCTCGCTGATGGCGCTGACGATCGCGACTGGCTTCGTGGTCGACGATGCCATCGTGATGATCGAGAACATCTCGCGTTACATCGAGCAGGGCGAGCGCCCGCTGCAGGCGGCGCTCAAGGGCGCCGGCGAGATCGGCTTCACGATCATCTCGCTGACGCTCTCGCTCATTGCGGTGCTGATTCCGCTGCTGTTCATGCGCGGTGTCGTCGGCCGGCTGTTTCACGAGTTTGCGATCACGCTGGCCGTCACGATCGTAATCTCGGCCGTGGTATCGCTGACGCTGGTGCCGATGCTGAGCGCGAAGCTACTGGGCCACGCTCGCGAGCGTGCCCAACCGCGCGTCGCTCTCTGGGCAGACGCTGCGTTCCAGCGTCTGGTCGCGAGCTATGGACGCGCGCTCGACTGGGTCCTGGAGCGCCGAGCGCCGACGTTGCTCGTCGCGATCGCGACACTCGCTCTCACCGTCGCGCTCTATGCGTTCATACCGAAGGGCTTCTTCCCGGTGCAGGATACCGGCGTCATCCAGGCGATCACCGAAGCGCCGCAATCCGTCTCCTACGGGGAGATGGCCCGGCGTCAGCACACGCTGGCGGCTGCGATCCTGAAAGATCCGGACGTGATGAGCCTGTCGTCCTTCATCGGCGTCGACGGCACCAACGTCACGCTGAACAGCGGACGCATGCTGATCAACCTCAAGCCCGTCAACGAACGTTCGCTGTCCGCCAGTCAGATCATCAAGCGCCTGCAGCGCACGACGGCCGACGTCACCGGCATCTCGCTCTACCTGCAACCCGCGCAGGATCTGTCGATCGCGGACACCGTCAGCCGCACGCAGTACCAGTTCATGCTCGAGGACGCCAACCCTGCCGAGCTGCGCGCGTGGGCACCGAAACTCGTCGCGCAACTCCAGCAGCTCCCGCAGCTCACGGACGTGTCGAGCGATCAGGAGAACGACGGACTCGCCGCCTACCTGACGATCGATCGTGACACGGCGGCGCGCTTCGGCATCACGCCGGCGACGATCGACAATGCCCTCTACGATGCGTTCGGTCAGCGCATCGTCTCGACCCTCTTCACGCAATCGAATCAGTACCGCGTGATCCTGCAGGCGAGTCCGGCGCTGATGACCTCGCTCGATGCGCTCAACACCATCTATGTTCCTTCCGCCACGGCGGTGAACGGCCAGGTACCGCTGTCGGCGCTGGTCACGATCTCGCAGGCGACGACACCGCTCGCGGTGGATCACCTCGGCCAGTTCCCGGCAACGATGATCTCGTTCGATGTCGCTCCGGGCGGCGCGCTCGGCGACGCAGTATCGGCGATCCGCAGCGCCGAGAGGAATATCGCCCTGCCGCCGAGCGTAACCACCAGCTTCGAGGGCGCCGCCCTCGCCTTCGAGTCGACGCTCGGCGACAACGTGCTGCTGCTTCTGGCGGCAGTGATCGCGGTGTACATCGTCCTGGGCGTGCTCTACGAGAGCTTCGTGCACCCGGTCACGATCCTTTCGACGCTGCCCTCCGCGGGCGTCGGCGCGCTGCTCGCACTGATGCTGGCGGGCAAGGATCTCGACCTGGTCGGCATCATCGGCATCATTCTGCTGATGGGAATCGTGAAGAAAAACGCGATCATGATGATCGACTTCGCGCTCGTCGCGCAGCGCGAGCAGGCAATGCCGCCGCACGAGGCCATCCATCATGCCGCGCTGCTGCGGTTCCGGCCGATCCTCATGACGACGATGGCGGCACTGCTCGGCGCGCTGCCGTTGATGCTCGGGACAGGAACCGGCTCGGAGTTGCGCCACCCGCTCGGCATCACGATCGTCGGCGGGCTCATCGTGAGCCAGCTGCTGACGCTGTTCACCACTCCGGTCATCTACCTGTACCTGGATCGCCTCGGCAATCGGTTTGCAGCAGCGCAAGCGCCGGCGCCCGCAGCGGCGAGGTAGCGGACGATGAGTCTGTCCGGGCCGTTCATCCGCCGACCGGTTGCCACTACGCTGCTGACTATCGGCATCGCGCTGGCCGGAGTGCTTGCCTACTTCGCATTGCCGATCGCACCGCTCCCGCAGGTCGACTTTCCGACGATCTCGGTGACGGCGCAGATGCCCGGCGCAAGTCCGGACGTGATGGCGGCAACCGTCGCGGCACCGCTCGAGCGGCATCTTGGACAGATCGCGGACGTGACCGAGATGACTTCCTCGAGCTCGACCGGCGCGGCGCGGGTCATCCTGCAGTTCGCGCTCGATCGCGACATCAATGGAGCCGCCCGCGATGTCGAGGCCGCCATCAACGCGGCGCGCGCGGATCTGCCGAGCACGCTGCGGAGCAATCCGTCCTATCGCAAGGTCAACCCGGCCGATGCGCCGGTCATGATCATTGCGTTGACGTCGCAGACGCTTGCCGCCGGGCAACTGTACGATGCCGCCGCCTCGATCCTGGCGCAGAAGCTGTCGCAGATCCGGGGCATCGGACAGGTCACAGTCGGCGGCAGCTCGCTGCCTGCGGTTCGCGTGGAGCTCAACCCGCGCGCACTCAACAAGTACGGGATCGGGCTCGAAGATGTGCGCGCTGCGCTCGCATCCGCCAATGCCAATACGCCGAAAGGTTCGGTCGACATCGGCGGCAGCCGCTACCACCTCTACACCAATGACCAGGCGAGCCACGCCGAGCAATACCGCAACCTGGTGATCGCGTATCGCAATGGCTCTGCGGTGCGGCTCTCCGATGTTGCCGACATCCTCGACTCGGTCGAGAACGTGCGCAACCTGGGGCTCTACGACGGCCAGCCCGCGGTCTTGCTGATCCTCTTCCGTGAGCCCGGCGCGAACGTCATCGAGACGGTCGACCGTGTTACCGCCACGATTCCCGAGCTGCAGGCCGCGCTGCCGAGCGATATCAAGATGAGTGTCGCGAACGACAGCACCGTGACCATCCGTGCTTCGCTCCACGACGTCGAGCGCACGCTGATCGTCGCGAGCGCACTGGTCGTGCTCGTCGTGTTCGTCTTTCTCCGCAACGGCCGTGCGACGCTGGTACCCGCTGTTGCAGTACCGATCTCGCTGCTGGGCACGTTCGCGGCGATGTACCTGCTGGGCTACAGCCTCGACAACTTGTCGCTGATGGCCTTGATCGTCGCGACTGGATTCGTGGTCGATGACGCCATCGTCGTGCTCGAGAACGTGACGCGCCACATCGAGGCCGGACGGTCGCGGTTCGAGGCCGCCCTGGCGGGCGCGCGCGAGGTCGGCTTCACCGTGCTATCGATGAGCCTGTCTCTCGTCGCGGTATTCATTCCGATCCTGCTGATGGGCGGAGTCGTCGGGCGCCTGTTCCGCGAGTTTTCGGTGACGTTGGCGGTCGCAGTCTTGATTTCGCTCGCGGTCTCGCTGACCACGACGCCGATGTTGTGCTCGCTGCTGATCAGGCAGCATGACTCTTCCAGCCAGGGACGACTGTCCCGCGCGAGCGAGCGTGCCTTCGAGGCGATCCGGGCCGGTTATGCGCGCTCGCTGCAATGGAGCTTGCGCAACCGCCGCGTGATCATCACGCTCCTCGCGGCAACGGTGCTGCTGAATGTCTACCTGTTGAGCGTCATTCCGAAGGGCTTCTTTCCGCAACAGGACACGGGGCGGCTCGTCGGCAGCATTCAGGCGGACCAGTCGATCTCGTTCCAGGCGCTCTCCAAGAAGCTGCCCCAGCTCCTGCAGCGCGTGCGGCAGGATCCGGCCGTCGCCGGTGTCATCGGCTTCATCGGCGGCGGTTCCGCAGGCGGCAGCCAGAGCAACGGCGGCACGATCTTCGTCCGCCTCAAACCCAAAGCGCAGCGGCGCACTTCCGCGGACGAAGTCATCGCGCGGTTGCGCGGCAAGCTGAGCCAGGTCGCGGGCGTGCGCCTTTACCTGCAATCAACGCAAGACATCAGGGTCGGCGGTCGGCAGAGCAACGCGCAGTATCAATACACACTCAGCGCCGACGACACGGGGCAGCTCTACGAATGGGCCGCGAAGCTCGCGACCGCGATGTCGCACGAGCCGGTGCTGACCGACGTCAACTCGGATCGGCTGCAGAACGGGCTCGAGCTCGATGTGGACGTCGACCGCGAGACGGCTGCCCGGCTGCAGCTCAATCTCGCCGCTATCGACAACAATCTTTACGATGCCTTCGGACAGCGCGACGTGTCCACGATCTACAACCCTCTCAACCAGTATCACGTGGTGATGGAGGTCGCGCCGCAATACCGGCAGACTCCGGACGCGCTGGACAATCTGTGGATCAGCACGGCGGGCCGTGCAGTGAGCGGCACCGAGTCGACCAATGCGGTTGCCGGTACGATCAGTTCCGCGCAGATCGCATCCAGCTCATCCGCCGCGTTGCTCGCTACGAGCGCTGCCCGGAACCAGGCGACCAACAGCATCGCCAACGCCGGGCGCGGCGCCGTGTCGACAGGTTCGGCCGATAGCACTGCGGCCGAACACATGGTGCCGTTGGCGGCGATCGCGCGCCACGCGCCAGGGATGACGCCGCTGGCAGTCAATCACCAGGGCAACTTCGTTGCGACCACGATCTCGTTCAACCTGGCGCCCGGCGCCTCGCTCAGCGACGCGACGGCCGCAATTCAGAAGGCGACGGTCGAGGCAGGCTTGCCCGCAAGCATCCATGGCAGCTTTCAGGGCACCGCACGCGCCTTCCAGGAGTCACTGAGCAGCGAACCCGTGCTGATCCTGACGGCGCTCGCCACGATCTACATCGTGCTCGGCGTGCTGTACGAGAGCTATATCCACCCGCTGACGATCCTCTCGACCCTGCCATCGGCGGGCACCGGCGCCGTACTGGCGCTGCTGCTGTTCAAGATCGACTTCAGCATCATTGCGCTGATCGGCGTGATCCTGCTCATCGGCATCGTGAAGAAGAATGCGATCATGATGATCGACTTCGCACTCGCCGCGCAGCGCGACAAGGGTCTCGATTCCCGCGACGCGATCTATGAAGCAGCGCTGCTGCGCTTCCGGCCGATCATGATGACCACGCTGGCTGCAGTGCTGAGCGTGCTGCCGCTCGCGTTCGGCACGGGCGACGGCGCGGAAATCCGCCGGCCGCTCGGCATCGCCATCGTCGGCGGGCTGATCGTCAGCCAGGCGCTGACCCTCTACACGACGCCGGTGATGTACATCTATCTGGACCGCATGGGCGCGTGGTGGCGCAGACGGTGGAGAGATTCGCCATGAGCATCCGCACGATTTTCAGGCCGCGCGGCGTTTTGTGGATCGCGCTCGTCGTACTGCCGGCCGGCTGCGTCGTCGGTCCGAACTACCATCGTCCGTCCGCACCGGTGCCGACGCAGTTCACGGCGGCAGAAGGCTGGAAGCCCGCCGAGCCCAGCGAGCCCGCGAGCGGGACCAATTGGTGGACTGCGTACAGCGATCCCGTGCTCGACGGACTCGAGCAGCAGATCGACATTTCCAATCAGACGCTCAAGCAAGCCGAGGCTGCCTGGCGACAGGCCGTAGCCGCTGCCCAAGCGGCCGGCGCCGGTCTGTATCCGACGCTGGATATTTCGGCGGATGCCCTGCGGTCGCACGCGGCTGGCGGCGCCGTCACGACAGCGACGGGCAGTCCGCTCGGCGGGTCGACGCCGCGCAGCGTCGGACCCAAGTCCTTCTCACTGGCGGCGAGCGCTTCGTGGGAGCTCGACATTTGGGGAAAGATTCGCCGCACCATCGAGAGTGACGTCGCCATCGCGACAGCGAGCGACGCCGATCTCGCCGCCGCGCGACTCTCCGCGCAGGCAGCGCTCGCCACAGACTATGTTCAGCTGCGCGTGATCGACGAGGAGAAGCACCTGTACGACGAGACGGTGCAGAGCTACGAGCGCTCGCTGCAAATCACGCAGAATCAATACAACGCCGGCGTCGTCGCGAAGTCGGACGTCATCACCGCGCAAGCACAGCTGCAGGGCACGCAATCTCAGCAGATCGCGCTCGGTGTGCTGCGAGCCCAGCTCGAGCATGCCATCGCAGTGTTGATCGGCAAGCCGCCGGCGGAGTTCTCGGTTGCCGAGGCGCCATTGGGCGCTGCGATTCCCGTCGCACCGACCGGCGTACCGTCGAGTCTGCTCGAGCGGCGGCCGGACATCGCGGCTGCCGAGCGTCAAATGGCAGCGGCCAATGCTCAGATCGGCGTGGCGATCGCCGCCTACTTTCCCGACCTGACTTTGAGCGCCGCGGATGGCTTCTCCGGCGCCGCCCTCGGTGGTCTGCTCAAGACTGCAAACAATGCATGGTCGCTCGGCGGCGCCATCACCGGAACGTTGTTCGATTTCGGAGCGCGCAAGTACCAGGTGCAGGGAGCTCGCGCAGCGTACGATCAAACAGTCGCCGCCTACCGACAGACCGTGCTCACGGCCTTCCAGCAGGTCGAAGACGAGCTGGCAGCGCTGCGAATTCTCGAACAGCAGTACGCCGTGGCGGAACAGACGCTGCAGTCGGCCGACGAGGCCGCGAGACTCACGTTGAACGAATACAAGGCGGGAACCGTCGCCTACACCTCCGTCGTCACCGCGCAGGTGACCGCGCTCAATGCCGCGTTGTCGCTCGCAAGCATTCGGGAAGGCCGCCTGGTGGCGAGCATCTCGCTGATCCAGGCACTGGGCGGCGGATGGTCGGTGCAGCGTCTCAGCGCGATGCCCGGCTGAAGGCGTGGAACGCTTACGTAGAGGGAACTTTCTTACGCGGGCACTATTAGTCACGAGCCGACTGGAGTTCTGGAGGGCTCGTGATCACAACTTGTGTCGTCCGTGGCAGCCACGCGCCTCCCAGGCGTGCATTCGTCAAGCAAGGCGTGGACATCTGCATCTGCCCGACGTGTGGTTGCATCATGGCGGATCTCGAATTCGTGCACGAACAGTACGAGTCGAGCGACTACTACACGATGATCTACCAGGACAAGGCCGACATCGAGCAGGAGTGGGGATTTCGGTGGCGCCACATCCTGAGCACGCTGAAGCGTTACACGGACGCTCCGCGATTGCTGGACGTCGGAGCCGGCAACGGCTATTTCGTGTTCCTGGCTCGCAAGGAATTCGGCTTGCAGGCCGACGGACTCGAGATCTCCGACGCAGAGGCGGAGTTCGCGCGCAAGATTTTCGGCGTGGAGCTGCTGCGCGGTGAGCTCGGGGCGATCGACACTCAATACGACGTGATCAGCTCGTTCAACGTGCTCGAGCACGTGCGTGAGCCCACCGCCCTGCTCGTGGCAATGAGGGATCGCCTGGCGTCCGGCGGGCACCTCCTGCTCACGACCCCGAATCCTTCATGCATTCACCGGCGCGTGCGCGGGCTGCAGAAATGGAACATGGTCTGTCCGCCCCATCACATCAACCTGTTCACGCGCAGAAGCCTGTACGAGGCGCTCGGGCACGTCGGCTTCGAAGTGCTCGAATACAGCACGCTGAGCACGTACATCCGTGCCGTTCGCAAGTTCGACACCGAGGATCTGCTGTTTCGCAAGGCGGCGTTTCAGTTGCTGAAGACCGCCAACCTGGGCGCTGACCATTTCGTGGTCTGTCGCCGGCGGTTGCACTGATCGTTCGGCGCGCGCTTACTTCGCGCGCCAGCGATGCTCGAAGCGCTCCAGCTCGTCGGCAGACAAATCGGAAATACACGATACGACCAGTCCCGCCTCGCGCCATTGCCGCAAGTTGAAGCCGTCGGCCCGCTGCGTTCGCAGCTCGTCGCCCATGCCTGCGCGGTCCGGCCACATGTACACCGAAACGGTGTGTCGTCCCGCCTGATAGACGAGGACCGACACGGGCCGGCCTCCAACGACGTCGATGCGGCCGCCCTTGAGCGGGAAGCCGTCGTCGCCGAGCTCCTTGACCAGCGGAGCAAAGTCGACCTTGCCGGCAAACCATGGCCGTACAGTGTGATGATCGCTCGACTCGACATCGATGAGATGCGACTCCAGCTGCAGAGAACGCACGTGGCTCGCGACCAGCTGTCCCTCCACGTCCGGCGCTCGCGGGGTCAGCAGCATGATGGCGAGAACGACGCTCGCAGCGAGCGCGGCCGCCCACCCCAGCAACGCTGTCCGATTGGGTACGCGTCGCGGCGCGCGTGGCTCGCTTGCTGGCGCCTGCGCCTCGATCGCTTTCTCTATTGAACTGCGTAGCTCTCGAGGCATGGGATATCGAGGCGCGGCGCGCAGTAGCGTCCGCGACTGCTCGAGCTGAGCACTGACGAGTTGGCAGTGCGTGCATTGCGCGATGTGCTCGACCAGCGCCGCGGCCCGCCCGGCCTCCAGCTCGCCGTCGAAGTCGGCCTGGACGAGCAGCGTCTGTTCACACTCGAAAAGGTTGCTCATACGGACTCCGCCGCACGCGCGGCTTGCACCAGGAGTTTCCGGCCGCGCCACAGTCGCGACATCACCGTGCCGATCGGCGCATCGACGACGCGCGCGATTTCCTTGTAGCTCAACTCCTCGATCTCACGCAGGATCAGGCATTCGCGCAGCTCCACCGGCAACCCGGCGAGGAGTGCGTGCAACAACCGCTGATCGTCCTGGCGCATCAGTGCCGTCTCCGGTCCATCGTGAGCATCCTCCAGCGCATCCGCTGTCGAATCTGTCGCCGTCGTTTCGGCGCCGCCACGCTTGAGACGCGTGAGAGCGACGTTGCGGACGATCTGCAGCAGCCAGGCTCGTGCGTTCTCGCCGCGAAAGCCGTGGTAGTACCGAAGGGCGCGCAGCATCGCATCCTGCACGACGTCGTCCGCAATCATCGGATCGCGCACCAGCCACCGTGCCAGGTTGTAGGCCGACTCCAGGTGGGTCGCGGCCAGCTCGCGGAATTCGGACATGCGGGGATCCATCGGCATCGAGTGTAGACCTTGGCTCGGGCAATTTTATTCCCGGGTCTGCGCGCTGCGAATAAAGCGCCTGGCCCGAGGGTCTCCGTCTCGTTCAATGACGAAGGAGACCGCAATGTCCGCAGCAGATCGAGATCGGGAGAGTTCCGTGTTGAGTCGCCGCAGCCTGTTGAAGTGCGCGGCCTGGTCCGGGGCCGGCGTCGTCTGGCTGGTGCAGGGGGGCGTGCTCAAGGCCGTCGATCTGATCGGCTCGGCGCAGGCGGCTGTGCCGGCGAATGGCCTGAGCTTCGTGCAGATCAGCGACAGCCACATCGGCTTCAACAAGGAGCCGAATCCCTCGCCGCAATCGACGCTACAGTCGGCGATCGAGCAGATCCGCGCGATGCCGAACCGTCCCGCGTTCGTGGTCCACACGGGCGACGTCACGCATCTGTCGAAAGCCCAGGAGTTCGACGATGCCGCAAACATCATCAGCAGCGTGGGCCGGCCGGTGCACTATGTGCCCGGCGAGCACGATGTGATTGGCGACGACGGCGCTGCCTTCTTCGCGAAGTTCAATGGTCGCGCGGACCGCAAATGGCACAGCTTCGACTACGACGGCACGCATTTCGTGGCGCTGGCGAATGTGCTCAATCTGCAGGCCGGCGGCCTTGGGCGTCTCGGTCGCGAGCAGCTGGAGTGGCTCGAGAGCGATCTCAAGGGACGCACAGCCAGCACGCCGATCGTCGTCCTCGCGCACATGCCGCTCTGGGCACTCTATCCGCAATGGGGATGGGGCACGGACGACGCCACGGAGGCGCTGGCGTATCTCAAGCGCTTCGGCTCCGTGACGGTGCTCAACGGCCACATTCACCAGGTGATGCAGAAGGTCGAAGGCCACGTGCAATTCCACACAGCACGGTCGACCGCATTTCCGCAGCCCGCGCCCGGCGCAGCCGCCGCGCCTGGGCCGATGCGAGTGCCGGCCGAAACGCTGCGTTCAATGCTCGGCTTGAGCAGCGTGACGCATCGCCCGCACATGCACGATCTCGCGATTACGGAAAGCACGCTCAATGACGGAACAGCTGCCGTGGCTACAGTTGCGGCTGCGGCCGCACCGGCTGCGCGACCGACAAGCAACGCTGCGCAGACGATCTCGATCAGCAACTTCACCTTTGCGCCGGCCGCGATGAGTGTACCGGCAGGGCAGGAATTGACTTGGATCAACGAGGATGACGCGCCGCACACGGTGCAAGGTAGCGATCCGGGCTCGCCACTGAAGTCCGCGGCGCTCGACACCGGCGACAAGTATTCCGTCACGCTCACGAAGCCGGGCGAGTATCGATATTTCTGCACGCTCCATCCGCACATGACCGGCAGTATCACCGTCACGTAGGAGCGCGAGTGACAAGGAGGGAGACGCTCATGCGAATGAGCGTCTCTCAGATCAGCCTTCGGGCTTGCGTACCTGCAACGAGTTCTGGACGTCCTTGACTCCGCCCACGTCTCTGGCCAACTGCGTGGCGCGCGAGCGAGCCTCGTCCGAATCGACGGAGCCGCTCAACTGCACGGTGCCTTTGAACGTTTCCACGTTGATCTCGTAGGCCTTCGTGACCGGGTCATCGACGAGCTTTGCCTTGACCTTCGCGGTCACGACACCGTCGTCGACGACTTCTCCGGCGGTTTGCTGGCCGGCTGCGGGTGATTCGCGACCTGCTGCGGATGAGTGCTGACTGTCCGTTGAAGCACAGCCTGCCAGAGCAGTGGAACCCAATACTGCCGCCACGAGCAGCGATCTGGTGAGATTCGGCATCACGGTGCAGTCTCCTGTCAGTTCGTCTTCGCCTCTTCCTTAGCCTCTTCCTTGGCATGGTCGAGCGTTGCATCGGCGTCGTCCTTGCACTCCTTCTGCGACGCGCCCGTGAGAGCCTCGCACTTCTCGACGGCGACTTTGTGGGCTGCTTCCGCCTGCGCGATCATGATCTTCGACTTACCCTTGTCAGCAGCCTCATTGGCATCGTGCGCCTGCTTGGCGACGTCGTCGTCATCGTGATCGGCGATGGCATCGGCCACGTTCTTGTCGGCGTCCGCATTGGCTTCCTTCGCGTCCGCACGCGCATCGGCAACGTCGCGCTGTCCTTCTGCTTGAGCGGTCGCTACATCGTGCTGAACTTCGGCCGGAGTCTCCGACTTGCTGCAAGCGGTCAGTGCGAATGCTGCGGCCGCGAGCGCGCAAAGAGCTTTGAGATGCATGCGTAGAACCTCGTCAAGAATAGGAAAATCTTGACGAGATAACGCTCGTGACGCCCGGACGGTTCCTACAAGCCCGGCGGGCGGGAGTTACGCGGTGTAACGCCGCGGAAAGATCACACGGAATGTCGTGCCCTGCCCCGCCGCGGATTGCAGCTCGATGCTCGCATCGAGTAGTTCGCACAATCGCTTCACGATGGAGAGTCCGATTCCTTCGCCAGCGGGCAGTCGTCTGCTGTTCCTCGTCGACTGTGAGTCGAGTGTCGGGGGAGGACTCGCCGATAGCGAGGGACTGCCGTCGCTTTGCGGACTCTCCTCCACCTCGCGAGCGCCTTCTGTTGCATCTTTCAACTCTTGCCGGAGCGGCGTCGCATCGGCCGTGAAACCGGCGCCGGTGTCCTGCACGCACAGTGCCCATTGATGAGAGTCAGCCGGCGACGGACCTGCTTCCCAGGTCACCCGCACGCCACCTGATTGCGTTGCCTGCAATGCATTCAACACGAGGTTCTGCAGGATTCTTTGCACCTTGACCGCATCGCCCTCGACTTGCAGGTCGGCCGGTCCTTCGCATTTCAGGAACAGATTGCGGTCGGCCGCCAGCGGGCGCGCGGTCTCGCAAAATTCCTTGATGAGCCGCGCGGCATCGAAAGTCTTCACGTTGCGTTGCTCGTGACCCGCCTCGAGACGCGCATGGTCCAGCAGATCCGTCAGCAGCTTGCTCAATGCAGTGGCAGCGACGGACAGAGCATGAGAGATCTCTGTCCGCTTCGTATCGGTGAGATCCTCCCGCGTCAGGACCGCGGATGCATTCACGATCACGTGGGCACTGCCCCGCAGATCATGAGCGGCCCGGCGCCAGCCTTCTGCCCGCTCGATCTCGATCCCGTGCAGAGCGTCCAGCGCAGTTTCGAGATCGTAGAGACGGCCCGCAGCCTCACTTTGCTGTAGCTGCGTGTACCGCGCTGCGCTGGCGCAGACACCCTCGTTGGCCAGACGCGCCAGCTCGCGTCGCGCAACCGGCAGGACCTCCGGCTCGAGCTCCGTGTGTTGCGCCGAGTAGCGTTCCAACTCAGTCAACAGACACAGTTGCAAATGACCCCATTCGCGCATCGTCTCGGTCAGACGATAGCCCTGTTGCCAGCGGTGAGTGCCGTGCTCCGCAGCCCACTCCTTCTGCTCAGCTCGTGCTTCCGCCTTTTCCTCGGGATCCTGGGCGCGCAGACGGTCTTCGAACGCGTCCAGAACGTCTGGAATGTGATCGACGAATTGATTGCGCGTACTCGCTGCCGCCGACGTCACTTCCGGATCGACGTCGGCCGCAAGTCGCCATGCCTCCAGAATCGCTTCGCGTCGGCGCGCAAGATGATCGGCGAGCGCTCGCAGCTGTCCGCGCGTCCGCTTGGTATCGGCCATGGATGTTCCCCAGTTGCTGTCCGCGGGACCTCCCGTGACGGATTGGAGTGTGCACGGGTCAGGCGAATCGCGCCGTAGGGCGATCACCCTCAATGCGTCCGGGCTCCACTGGTCCCTTCGTGACGAAGCGCATCGGATGCGGGCCGTCCGGGTCTATGTCCACAGCGAGGCCAACCTCAAAGTGGCCGCGTGGGAAGTCACTTGTCAGCCACAATCCGGAATCGCAGCGGCCGCTTCGCGCTGCTCGCCATCACGGTCATGAGTCTCGCCGCATGCGCCAGGACTGCCGACGCGCTCGACTGGCTCGGAGCCATCCATGTCGCTCGCGTCTTCGGCCTGGTTGATCCCGATGGCGGCAGTCCGGACGGACCGACGGTGGCGAAGAGGCTGGAAGAAACGCTCACAACAGTCCCGCCCCGCATCGTGTCCAAGGCCGGCCAGGCGCGTGCGCCACAGCGCGTCCGCGAGCTCGAACACTTTCTGCGCGACCTGCGAGCCGAATCGGCGGACCTGAGATCGCTCTAGCAATGCTCACGGAAGCCGTGCCTGTAGAATATTCGTACTCTGCGCGGCGCAGGTCGACCGACGCAGCCGTTAGGAGAAAGACATGAGTCACGCTGTGAGAATCACAGTTGCGCTTCTGGCGGCGGGAACGTGCCTGGTGGGGTGGACGGGCCGTGCGCCGGCGCAGACGCCGCAGGAGCACGTTCACAGCTCGGCTCATACGGTGATGCCGTTCGACATGTCGAAGACAGTCCACATCTTCCGCATGACCGAACAAGGGGGTATCCAACGCGTGGTCATCAAGGACTCTTCAGCCAAAGAGCAGGTCAGCCTGATTCAACAGCACTTGAAGCACGAAGCCGAACGGTTCCAGACCGGAGATTTTTCTGATCCAGAGAAGCTTCACGGCACGGACATGCCGGGCTTGAAGGATCTGCAGAAGGGTGGATCCAAGATGAGAGTCTCATACGCGGCTCTGTCCGACGGCGCGGAAATTACCTTCAGCACGGGCGACAGGCATCTGCTCACTGCGATACATCGTTGGTTCGGCGCACAGCTTTCCGAACATGGAGCCGATGCCAGGGCCGAGTGAACGGACGTCAGGTCGCTCGCTCACGCGCAACGACCCGACCCCTGGGCCGCATGCGCCGACGATCTTCCAGCCGCCCAGCAGCGGAACCGTTGCGCAGCA
>DATEML010000106.1:0-2468 GCA_035275585.1 Steroidobacteraceae bacterium
CGTGCGGCGGCGTTGTCGAGCGCCGCGAGATTGAGATACGGCACTTCGGGCTCGCGCTGCGGCGGAGCGACGCGGCGCGTCGGATCGGCGGCCAGCTCGAACGCTTTCTTGTCGAGCAGCTTCGACAGGTCCTCGCCCTGCTTGCGCTTGTTGTCGGCAAGCTCGTGCAACTCCTTCACGTAGCCGCCGATCGTCTCCGCGAAGCTGCCGAACTCCATTGGCAACACGCCCGCGTCCGCGATGCGCAGCACCAGGCGCCCGACGGTCTGCGCCTCGGCTACGCCGTACACGAAGCCTGGATCGCCGAAGCGAACGTAGTGATCGAACGAATCGTAGTTCGAGTGATAGACGCCGTCCGTGTCGTCCTCGCCGCCGTAACCGACGTTCAGCGTGGTCAGGCCGAGATGCTGCAGGAACGGCGTGAAATCGGAACCGGAGCCGAGCGCGCCCAGCTCGAAGTCCGCGCTGGCCTGCGCCCTCCTGGCGTCATCCTTGTCCGAGTCCGAAGCGCCCTTGCGATAGGCCTTGACCATGCTGAGCGCATCGAGCCGCTCCTTCACGCTGACCTGGGTCTGCGGATCCTTCACGTCCTTCGCCACTTCATTGACCAGGCGCTGCAGCGAGTGACTGCCGCCGACCGACAGGAAGCCGCGCGCATTGCCGTCCGAATTGATGTAGACGACCGCCTTGCGCTGCAACTCCTCCGCGTGCGCCTCGGCCCACTCCGTCGAGCCGAGCAGGCCGGGCTCCTCGCCGTCCCAGCTCGTGTAGACCAGCGTGCGCTTCGGACGCCAGCCGTCCTTGAGCAGCGCGCCGATCGCCTTCGCTTCGGCCATCATCGCGACGTGCCCGGACAGCGGATCGCCGGCGCCGAACACCCAGCCGTCGCGATGGTTGCCGCGCACGACCCACTCGTCGGGACTGACCGAGCCGGGAATCTTCGCGATCACGTCATACGCGGGCTTGGTGCTCCAGTCCGACTGGATCGACAGGTGCACACTCGCGGGCCCGGGACCGACGTGATAAGTGATCGGCAGCGCGCCGCGCCACTCGGGCGGGGCCACTGGTCCGCCCAGCGCGGCGAGCAGCGGTTGCGCGTCTCCGTAAGAAATCGGCATCACCGGAATCTTCAGGATCGTCTTGGCGTCCGCGAGCTTCAGCCGCTTCGCGTTCTTCGTCGCACCGACGTTCGGCGTCAGCGGATCGCCGGGCGCGACCGGCAGGTCGAGCACGGAGCCGCGTTGCACGCCCTGCGCCGGCCGATAGCCGCCTTTCGGATACGCGTCGCCGGCGAAGTAACCGTCCTCGTGCGGATCGGAATAGATCAGGCAGCCGACCGCGCCGTGCTCCTGCGCCAGCTTCGGCTTCAGGCCACGCCAGCCGGCGCCGTAACGAACGATGACGATCTTGCCCTTGACGTCGATGTTGCGCCGGGCGAGCTCCTTGTAGTCGTCGGGCATGCCGAAGTTCACGTAGACGAGCGGTGCGGTGACATCGCCATCGCCGCCATAGGCGTGATACGGCGGCAATCCGTCCGTCTGTGTCGAAGTGCTGTCGCCTTCGATCGGCGGTTCCTTGAGCGAAGCGACGAAGTGTGTCGGTGCGACAAGCTCGAGACTGTGCTGCTTGAGCGTCGGGTACAGCACGTCGAACGTCTCGATCTGCGCATCCCAGCCCCATGCACGGAACTGCTGCTGCACGAACTCGGCGTTCGCTTTGCCCTGGGGCGTGCCGACGTTGTTCGGCTTGGCGGACATCTGCTTCATCCAGGCCTGCATGTCCGACGCCTGCAGCTGCGCGTCGAACTTCTGCTCGAGGGCGCGTTGCGCGCCGGCGCGCGCCGACATGAAGCCAATCGGCGGCGCGAGGGGGTCGACCGGCGCTCCCCAGCCCGCACCCGCAGCCAGCAGTGCAGATGCGAACACAGTGCAAGATTTCCAGAATGCCTGATGCATGAAAAAGACCTCGGGCTGATGCGAACCAGACCGCGCATTGTACGCGCCTGCGCCGCCGCAGTTGACGCGGACAGCTGCGCGATTTATTCATACGACCATGCCTGCACCCTTTCATCTCGCAATCCCGGTCCACGACCTCGGCGCCGCGCGCGCGTTTTACGGGCGCCTGTTCGGCTGTCCGGAAGGGCGCAGCTCGGCCGAATGGGTCGACTTCGACTTCTTCGGTCATCAGCTCGTCGCGCATCTCGATCCGACGCGCCGCGCGCTGCATTTCAACGAAGTGGACGGCAAGGACGTGCCGGTGCCGCATTTCGGCGTGGTGCTGGACTGGGACGACTGGCACGAGCTCTCGGCACGCCTGCGCGAGAGCGACGCGCGCTTCGTCATCGAGCCGGGCATCCGCTTTCGCGGCGAGGTCGGCGAGCAGGCCACGCTGTTCCTGTACGACCCGTCCGGCAACGCGCTCGAGTTCAAGGCTTTCAAGGACCCGTCGCGGCTGTTCGCGAAATAGCC
>DATEML010000107.1:0-3073 GCA_035275585.1 Steroidobacteraceae bacterium
CGTCGGCGAAGCGGAAGTGAATGCCGAGATAGATGCGAGCTTCCACCACGTCTGCCGCCGCGTCCGAGAAGCGCGTATAGGTTCGCGTCTTCTTGACGGCGAGCGGCGCGAGGCTCGTCACGTCGAACGTCAGCCGATCGCGGCCGAAGAACAGTGACAGAGTGCGCGTCATCGCGCCGGTTACGTTATTCGCGCCCGACGTGTAGTCGGGATAGTTGGGATTGTTGATGAGCGACTGCCACGTCGGATCGCCGACGGTATTCGGGTTGCCGTCGTTGTCGCCCTCGTTGATCGCCGTGATCGGCCGCCAGACGTTGTAGAACTTCTTGCTGTCCCACGACGTGATCAGCGCATCCGCCGTCGCAAGGTTCGCCAGCGCGAACAGTCGAGCCGTATCGCCGGTGCGCCGCAGGTGCTTGGTGGCGATCCCGCGCAGAGCGCGATTCCATTGCGCCAGGAAGTTCTCCGAATAGAAGTAGGCGATGTCGGTCTGTTCCGCCGTGCGATCCGTGCTCGCAAAGGAGCCGAGCCGCTTCACTTCGTTGTAGTCGCGTGTGTAGCGCGCGCTCGTCAGCGTCGGCGGCGGATCGGCGCGGAAGCGCGTCGGGCCCGTCAGCGTGAAGGGATCGAATGCCGACATCCAATGCACCGCCATCGGCGCACCCGAGGGCGGCGCGGGCGGGTTGCCGAGGAAGGAAGGCGTCGGTCGCCATTGACCGATTCCGGTGCCGCCGACGAACGGCGCGGGGAGCGGGACCGGATCGGCGCGTCGCAACGGCAGAATGCCGGCCGCGACCTTCTCTCCGACGGCCAGGCCGGGGTCGTTGCTGAGTCCATGGGTGGCCACGTAGTTGAAATATGTCGCGTCGAGCGTTGCGGCCTGGGCGGGGTAGATGCCGACGAGTACGGCGTGCGCCGCCGCCGCTGCCGCTGCCGAGCGCGAGCCTTTCGCGTCTTTGATCTCCACGTGATACGGCTCGAAACGTCGGTCGATCGCCTGCACGGCATCGTGGACGGCGACCTGAATGAGCGCCGAGTCCACGGCGCCGATCGGACCCGGCCGGCCCGCGACGATGGCCGCTTGCGCAATCTCGTTCCAGTCCGTTACCGCGTCGCCGCAGGCCGGTGCGGCCGCGACCATCAGGCCGCACGCTCCCAGCGCGGCCATAGCAAAGTGTCTGCCCATCATGACGAATGACTCCCCTGGTGGTGACGTTTAAGGTCGGGACGGCGGCCGCGAAGGTTGCGGATGTCCACGATGGAGGCGGAGAATCGCCGGGCGGCACCTAAAAACTCCTTGGCCGCAGCTCAAATGTTCTCAAGGGTGTCTCGGGGAGATCACGTGAACGCGCCGCCGGCGCATGTCATCTACGAGTTCGGCGAATTCCGCCTCGACGCGATGCGCCGCGTCCTGTGTTCCCGCGCCGATGACCAGCCGTTGCAGGTGACGGGCAAGGTGTTCGACACCCTGCTGTATCTGGTCGAGCGCGCCGGGCAGGTGCTCGACAAGCGTACGTTGATGAGCGCGATCTGGCCGGACGTCGTCGTGGAGGAGGGCAACCTCACGCAGACGATCCACACGCTGCGCCGCGTGCTCGGCGAGCGCCCCGATGAGCATCGATTTATCGTGACCGTGCCGGGCCGCGGCTATCGCTTCGTCGCGGATGTCACGACCTGCACGCCCGAAGAGCCGGCGCCTGCCCGGCGCAAATCGCTGGCGGTTGGCGCGGCGCTGATGGCTGTTGCTCTCGCGGGCGTCGCCTTCTTCATGCTCACAGGACATGAGGACGCACGACGCAGCGCAGTGGTGCTCGTCGAGGCGCCATCGATCGCGGTGCTGCCATTCGTGGACATGAGTGAGTCGCAGGACCAGGCGTACTTCGCCGAGGGGCTCTCGGAGGAGATCCTGAACCTGCTGGCGCAGTCCACGACGCTGCAGGTGACTGCACGCACGTCGTCGTTCTCCTTCAAGGGTCGCAACGTCGACATCCCGACCATCGCCAGCACGCTCAACGTCACACACGTGCTCGAAGGCAGTGTGCGCAAGGCCGGCAACCGCGTGCGCATCACCGCGCAGCTGGTCGAGGGCTGGAGCAGCGTGCACTCATGGTCGCAAACGTACGATCGTGACGTGACCGACATCTTCGGCGTGCAGGACGACATCGCCGCTGCCGTGGCGGAGGCGTTGCAGACGCGGCTGACCGGCAACAGCAATCCCCGCAACGGGCTGACGCGAAATGCGCAGGCGTTCGAGCGCTACCTGCAAGGCCGGTACTTTTTCAATCGCCGCGGCGAAGCGGATGTCGCGCTCGCCAAGGAATATTTCGAGCAGGCCCTGCAAATCGATCCCAACTACGCGCGCGCCTGGGCAGGACTGGCGGGGGTCTACCAACTCGCACCGCAGCCAGCTGCGCAAAGCACGCTCGATGCGTGGGGCGCGGCAGTGCAACGCGCGCTGACGCTCGGTCCGAGTCTCGCGGATTCGCACGTCAGGGCAGCGCAGTACTACTGGCAGCTCGGCGACTACCGAATGGCGGAGCAACACTGCGATCGGGCGATTGCGCTCAGTCCGTCCGATCCCCTCGTCCTGAGCGTCTCGGCGGGCAAGTCCTTCAACGCGGGACATTGGAGCGAGGGAATTTCGCTGCAGCGGCGCGCCGTTGCTGTCGACCCGCTTGCGGCTACGAGCCGCGCCAACCTCGGCGTCTTCCTGACCGCAGTCGGCGAGTGGGAGGAGGCCAGAGTGGAGCTCGAGAAGGCGCGCGAGCTGAGTCCCACGCTGACGAGAATCGACTCCGACATTGCCAGGGTGCTCATTCTGCAACAGCGCTACGACGAGGCGTTCGCGGCGATCGAGCGGATGCCGGCCGATCCGTTACGAGAGCAGGCCGTTGCGCTTGCCCATCGCGCACCCGGGCAGCGCGACGTTGCGGATGCCGCGCTGTCGCGACTCGTCGCAGCGCAGGGTGCTCAGAACGCCGATCCGCCGATCGAGCTGATGATTGCCGAGGTGTACGCATTTCGCGGAGAGCACGACGCGGCGCTCAAGTGGATCGCGCGTGTGCTCGCGCCG
>DATEML010000108.1:0-27033 GCA_035275585.1 Steroidobacteraceae bacterium
AACGCGACCCACGCCATGATCTTCGAATGCGTGAAGTGCTGCGGCTCGCTGCGAACTTCCCACAAGCCGCAGTCCGGCCGCTCCCAGATGTCCTCCAGGTGCTCGAGCAGCTCGCGTTGCAACGCCCACGCAGTTTCCGATTGAGCGATGCCGCCTTCACGCGCCTGGTGCAGCACGTCCATCACTTCGCCGTACACATCGAGCTGCAACTGGCAACTCGCGGCGTTGCCGATTCGCACCGGCTTCGATCCTTCGTAGCCGGGCAGCCACTGCACTTCCCATTCGCTCAACCTGCGCTCGCCGGCGACGCCGTACATGATCTGCATCTGGCCCGCGCTGCCGGCGATCGCCCGCAGCAACCACTCGCGCCATGCGACCGCTTCGTCGTAATAGCCAGCGTCCATCAGCGCGAGCAGCGTGAGTGTCGCGTCGCGCAGCCAGCAGAATCGATAGTCCCAGTTACGCGTGCCGCCGAGTTTCTCCGGGAGCGACGTCGTCGGCGCAGCGACGATGCCGCCAGTCGGCGCGTAGATCAGCGCGCGCAACGTGATGAGCGAGCGCGTCACTGCGTCGGACCAGCGTGCGATGCGCTGTCCCTTCTCGACCCACTCAAGCCAGAAACGCTCCGTGCTCGCGAGCGCTTTCTGCGCGTCCGTAAGCTCGACGTCCGGCAGGTGCGACGGCGCATAGCGCAGCACGAACGGCACCGACCCACCTTCCTTGACGACGAAATCGGCGACCGACTTGAGGTTTTCGCCGCGCATCGGCGCAGGCGTTCGCAGCACCAGCATGTCCGGACCGGCGATCGCGCGCCACGTGTCGGCCGCGATGTGCGTCACCCACGGAACCGCGGTGCCGTAGCCGAAGCGGATCACCAACTCGGTGCGCATCGCGACCTGGCCGCGCTCGCCGACGACGATGCGCACGAGATCGGAGCTGAGATCGCGCGGCGGCATGAAGTCGATGACGCACACGCTGCCCTCCGCCGTCTCGAATCGCGTTTCGAGAATCAGCGTGTCCTTGCGATAGCGCCGCGTGACTTTCGCGTCGGCGGCGCACGGCGTGAGCAGCCAGCGGCCGTGCTCGGGCGTGCCGAGCAATGCAGCGAAGCACGCGTCCGAATCGAAGCGCGGCCAGCACAGCCAGTCGATGGAGCCATCGAGCCCGACCAGCGCCGCGGTCTCGCAGTCGCCGATCATGGCGTAGTCTTCGATCCACTTGGCCATGAGCGCCGGTCTTGTCGGGCTGAAGCCCGACCTACGAAATCTCCACGCAGACCGGCGCGTGATCGCTGGCCTTTTCCTGGCCCCGCACCCACGAGTGCACGTTGCAGCTGACCAGCCGCGGCGCGAGCGTTGCGTTCAGCAGCACGTGGTCGATGCGCAGACCGGCGTTGCGCTGCCAGTGATTGCGGAAGAAATCCCAGAACGTGTAGATGCGCTCCTCCGGATGGCACTTGCGCAGCGAATCGATCCAGCCTTGTGCGAGCAGGCGCTGATAGGCGTCGCGCGACTGCGGCTGCAGCAGCGCATCTTTCTTCCAGCCTTTCGGATCGTAGATGTCGAAGTCCGTGGGCACGACGTTGTAGTCGCCGCACAGCACGACCGGCTTGCCGGACGAATACAGCGTCTTCGCGTGCTCGATCAGCCGGTCGAACCACTTGAGCTTGTATTCGAACTTCGGCCCTGGCTGCGGATTGCCGTTGGGCAGATACAGGCAGCCGATGACGACGCCATTGACCTCCGCTTCGATGTAGCGGCTGTGCGTGTCGTCGGGATCGCCAGGAAGGCCGCGACGGAGCTCGACCGGCTCGGCGTTCTTCGCGAGGATCGCGACGCCGTTGAACGAGGTCTGGCCGTGCCAGATGGCGCCGTAGCCCGCGGCGCGGATCGCAACGATCGGGAAATTCTGATCAGGGGCCTTCAGCTCCTGCAGACACGCGACGTCCGGCGACTCGCGTTCCAGCCATTCGAGCAGACGGGGCAGGCGGGCGCCGATGCCGTTGATGTTATAGGTCGCGATCTTCATCGCGAGAGTCTAGCATCGTGAAAATCCTGGAGGCTCCGCCCATGACGATCGAAGCACTCCGCACGCCCGAAGAACGCTTCGCGCATCTGCCCGATTTTGCGTACCCGCCGCAGTACGTCGACGACCTGCCGGGTTACGAGGGCCTGCGCGCCGCCTATATCGATACAGGCATCGACGTCGGGTCGCGCGCGCAGCACGTGTGCCTGTGCCTGCACGGCGAGCCTTCGTGGAGTTTCCTCTATCGACGCATGATCCCGGTGTTCGTCGCGCGCGGCAGCCGCGTCGTCGCACCCGACTTCTACGGCTTCGGCCGCTCCGACAAGCCGGTGAACGACGCCGACTACAGTTTTCACTTTCATCGCAATTTCGTGCTGCGCCTGGTCGAGCGGCTGAACCTGGAGCGCATCACGCTCGTCGTGCAGGATTGGGGCGGTCTCATTGGAATGACGTTGCCGATCGACGCCGGGTTCCGTCCACGGCTCGCGCGCTTGATCGCGATGAACACCGGGCTGGCAGTGGGCACGCCGCCGACGCAGGGATTCGTAGCGTGGCGCGCGTATTGCAAAGCTCATCCGGACCTCGCCGTCGGCCCGTTGATCAAGCGCGGCACGCCGCAGCTCACCGACGCTGAAGTCGCTGCGTACGATGCACCGTTTCCCGATGTCCGCTACAAGGCCGGCGTGCGCGCGTTCCCGCAACTGGTGATGACCGACCCGTCGATGCCGGGCGTGCCGGAAAGCCGCGCAGCGTTGCAGTTCTGGTCGGAGCAGTGGAACGGTCCGGCGTTCATGGCGATCGGCGCCGCGGATCCGGTGCTCGGAGTCGAAACCATGCGCAAGCTGCACGCGATAATCCGGGGCTGCGGCGAACCGCTGGTGATCGCGGACGGCGGACACTTCCTGCAGGAATGGGGCCGCGATATCGCGGTGCAGGCCCTGGACTATTTCCAGCGATAAAATTACGTCAACTCGCTCGGACCCCGTAACTCGCTCTGCTAGTCTGCGGCCGAAGCCGGCCACGAAACGAGACCGCCGCGAGCGGCAAGCAGGCCGGTGCGATTGCCTGGGGGTCTACGATGAGTTTGCGCGCAGTCAGGACGCAGTTCGCGATCATCTTGTCGTTCGCAATAGCCGCGTGCGGCGGCGGTGGTGGCTCGAACCCACCGCCTCCGCTTCAATCGCAGACGATTTCGTTTGCGCAGCAGGGAACGCTGGTGGTGATGGTCGGCGCGACGCTGGCCAACGCCGCGAGCGGCGGTGCCGGCACGGGAGCGATCACGTATCAGAGCTCCAACACCAGCGTGCTCACTGTCAATGCGACCTCGGGAGTCGCGACCGGCGTCGCCATTGGCGCGGCGACGGTGACGGCGACGAAAGCCGCCGACGCGAGTTTCAACCAGGCGCAAGCGACGTACACGGTCAGCGTGCAGACGACGACGTCGCTATCTCTGTGGATCAGTCAGATCGACACCGAGATACTTCCACCGCAGCCGGCTGTCGGCAAGCAGCTCGTAGTGGCGCCCGCTGCTACTTGCGCGACACCGGAAAATGCCTCCACGTGTCCGGGTGCCCAATCGACGCTCCTTACCAGCACCTCGTTCGCCGAATTGCTCACGACGCTGACGCAACCGAGTTACTACGCATTGCGCAGTGGCTCGGTCACGGCGAACGCGACATTCGTCTCGGCAAGACGTTTCTCCGAGCGCATCGGTCACGCGGCGCTGTTCTTCAACAACCGTTACTGGGTCATCGGCGGCGGCGAACCCGACTTTCCCGGCGTGCTGCCGCTGCAGCACAGAACTCTCGCGGATGTCTGGTCCTCGGCTGACGGCAGGAGCTGGAAGCTCGAAACCGTCGCTGCGCCGTGGGGGCCGCGCTGGTTCCATCAGGCCGTCGTTTTCAATGGCGCGATGTGGGTCATCGATGGCGCGCCCAGCGTCGGACCCACTTCGACCGATGTCTGGCGTTCCACCAACGGCGTGAACTGGACGAAGGTAGCCGACAGCACAATCCTGCCATGGCACTCGACGCATCTGAATGTCACGACGTTCAACAACGAGATGTGGGCTGTCTCGGGCGGCACCAGTTTCTCCTCGACGGACGGCGTGAGCTGGGCGCAGCGCTCGACATCGGGTGCGATAGGCGGCATCAACGGCCGCGGCTACGCCTCGCTCACCCTTTACAACGGCAGCCTCTGGTACATCGGCGGCTCGACGGGCATCAACGCACTCCCCGCGGATGCACGCAACGACGTATGGAAATCGAGCAATGGCGTCGACTGGCTGCAGGTCACGCCCAGTGCTCAGTTCGAGAAACGCCTGCGGCACTCCGCGTTCGTCATGAACGGCCGACTGTGGGTGTTCGGCGGCCAGATATCGGACGGCGGCACGGGCAGCCGCTGGGCGCTGGACGCCTGGTCGACGACGGACGGCGTGCAGTGGACCGAGGAAGACACTGACGGACTGGACGCGTCGTATCTCGCGAAAGTCGTCGAGCCGGCCGCGCCGGACCGCGTGACGCTCATCGGCGGCATTCAGCGCGGCTACTCCAACGCTGTCTGGCAAACGACGACCGGCCGCGACTGGACCAACTTGTCGACGCACGCCCAGTTCTCGCCGCGATCAGCGCGCGGCGCCTCGTTCAATGGACAGCTCTGGCTCATCGGCGGCGGCGTGTCGAACGGACACGCGAGCGGCAGCCCGGACAGCAACGAGATCTGGCGCAGCTCCAACGGCATCGACTGGAGCCGCGTCGCGACCACCGGCCAGATATTCTCGCCGCGCGACGGTCACTGCGTCGTGGTGTTTCAGAACAAGCTGTGGGTCATCGGCGGTTGGGACAACTCCATCGGCGCCGGCGGCACGGAAACACGCATGAACGACGTGTGGTCCAGCAGCGACGGCGTCGCATGGACGAAGCACGACCCGGCCGGCGGAGTGATCTTTGCGCCGCGAGTGGGCCACGAGGTCGTCGTGTTCGCGAACAAGCTCTGGGTGATCGCGGGAAATCTGCAGAATGGCGCGAACAGCGGTGACGTCTGGTCATCGCCCGATGGTGTGACGTGGACTGAGGTCAGCGCGAATGTCCCCGTGCTGCCGCGGAACTCGCATCGCGGGATCGAGTTCGCCGGCGAGATGTGGCTGACCGGCGGCGCTGTGGACGCCGGCAATGGCACGGAGACCGGAACCTCGGACATCCTCCACTCGGCTGACGGCATTACCTGGTTTCAGGTCGGCTCAGCCGCGATGTTTCCTCCGCGGATGCGTCACGCAACGACTGTGCTCAACGGTCGGCTGTATGTGCTGGGTGGAACGGACAACTCGGAGTACGGCGTCGGCGCAATCCTGGGCGACGTGTGGTCGAGCGCGGACGGTATTACCTGGGTGCAGGAGACGGCCGCCGGATTTACGCCGCGCTGGAATCCGGCGTTCATCCTCCACAGCGGCGAAATGACGCTGGCGGGTGGTTTCGGGCTCTCGTTCCTGAACGACGTCTGGCGCTCGAACGACGGCAAGAACTGGCGCGTCGGCTTCTCTCAGGACATCCTCGTGCCTTGATGCACCTTGCGACGCAGGCGCCGCCAGCCGATGACGGTGCCGCTCGCCGAGATCGTCAGCCCCGCGAGACACAGCACCCAGATCGTCGTGTGCCACAGCACGCGATTGCCCACGAGCCAGCTGAAGTCGAGGCGATGCAGCGCGTTGAACCACCAGCGGTAGCTGCGGCCGCCGTCATCGAGCATGTCGAGCACGAGCCCGGTCGCAGGATCGATGTAGAACCAGGTGTGCTGCGGATCGTCGAACGCGACGCGCACCACGGGTAGCGGCGGATGATCGTGATGGGCGTACCAGTACGAGTCGTACTGCTCGATGCGCTCATGTCCGATCATCTGCCGGTCCGGCATCAGCCGGCGCGCCGCTTGCACCAGCCGCTGCTCATCGAAAACGACGCGCTCGCCGGTGCGCGCGTCGAGCAATCGTTCGGCGGCATCCGCTGGAACGACGGCAGCGATCGGCACGCCGTCGACGCGAAAGAACCGCACGGTGCGCGCCGATTCGTGCGCGAGCTTGTCGAAGTTGACTGCGAGCTCCGGTCGGTCGTTGCCCGCGTAGCGCAACAGCGCGTCGACATCCGGACTGCCGCCGCTCAGCCAGCCGTTCGGATTCACCGAAAGCCAGCCGCTGAAAATCCAGCTCAGCAGGAACACGCCGCCGATGATGCCGGTCCAGTGATGCCAGCTCTTCCAGCCGTGATACGGCGAGATTCGATCGCGCGCGTGACGCCGCTGGATTCGCAGCTGCAGGATGCCGATCCAGATGCCCGACACTGCGACCAGGATCGCGGGTCCGGACGTCCACAGGATGACCTGGCGCCACAGCGGCGCATTCGCCCGCAGCGGCGTGAAGTAGGTCCAGTGGATGACCGCGCCGAGCCAGTTCCAGCCGCGCTGCGCGCGTGTCGTGGACAGCACGACTTCACCGGTTCGCGCGGAGACGTAGACCTCGGTCGCCGCAGCGTCGCCCATCGTGATCCGATGCAGCGGCCGCAGCGTTCTGAATCGCTCGGGCACGGTCCATTGATCGCGCTGGATCGTCGCCTGCAAAGTGCCTTGCGCGTGGGCATACGTCTGGGCGATCGTCACTGCTTGCTGCGAATCGGCTCCGCCGAATCTTTCGCCACTGCGCGCGGACACAGTGCTGCGTGCGCCATCCCAATCGATCACTCGATAGACCGGCTCGCCGAGCAGCATTTCGAGCCGCAGCTCGCGCGGAAAGCGCTGCAGACCGAGATATGAAAGGAGTCCGTCCGGGTCGAGCCGCACCTGGCTCCAATCGAGCGGCTGCAATGACTGGTAGCGCCGCACCGGCTGCGCTTCCGGATAGCCGACGTACGACATGACGAGGCCGGAAACGAACCAGAGCGCGAACAGCAGGCACGCGCAGATGCCGAGCCAGCGATGGCCGATGTAGAGCCAGTAGCGGACGACTCGCCAGGCTGTCATGCCGGCATGTCGCCGCTAGCGGAAGCGATAGCGCGCCGTCAGCTCCGCGGTGCGTGGCTGGCCGAGAATCCACTGCGAGGTCGTGTACGCTGCAACCCCGTACACCTCATCTGTCACGTTGCGCAGCGCCGCGGTCAGGGCAAGCTGCGGCGTCGGCGCCCAATCCACACCCGCGTCGATCACCTTGTAGCTCGGCAGCTCGAGCTGGTTCGCGTTGTCGGTGAAGCGCTTGCCGACGTAGCGCAGGCCGGCGCGTGCATTCCATTGATCGTTCACGGCCCAGCTCGCCCACAAGTTCGCTGCCTGCTCCGGCACCGACGGCGGACGCAGTCCGTTGCGCGAGACGATGTTGCCGTCGTCGTCTTCCTCGCCGAAGTCGTCGAACTTCGCGGTCAGCACCGCGGCGTTCGCGTCGATGCGCCAGCGGTCGTTGATGTTCAGTGCCAGCGAAGCCTCGATGCCGCGCGAGGATTGCTCGCCGACCTGCTGGACGTCCTCCGGATTCGCACTGCTCGGATCCTGCGTCAGCAGGTCCTTCTTCACGATGCGATATGCCGCGAGCGTCCACTCCAGGCGCTGGCTCCACAGCGACTGCTTGACGCCCGCCTCGATCTGCGAGCCCTTCGTCAGGTCGAACTGTGCGGCCGATGCCGAGGTCGTGATCAGCGAGCCGATCGGATCGACCGCGGTCGAGTACTGACCGTAGAACGACAGCGTCTGGATCGGCTGGAACACGACGCCGACGCGCCAGCTGGTGTCGCTGAAAGACGCGTCGAAGGAAGCGTCGGGATCGATCAGGTTGAAGCGATCGAGCTGCGCGTGGTCGTAGCGTGCGCCGGCAATTACCGACCACTGCTCGTCGAGCACCAGGCGGTCCTCGAAGAACAGCGAGTATTGATCGGTCTCCGTGCGGAAGCGCGGGATCATCGGCGACAGGTCCTGAAACACTCCCGGGTCGAAGTCGTGCAGCGGCACGCTCGACTCGGCGAAGTCCTGCGCATCGTCGAAATCGTTGACGTGCGTGAAACGCACGTGGTTGAAGTCGAAGCCGGCGGCGACGTGGTTCTCGCGGCCGAACAGCTCGTGCTCGAGGCGCACGTCCGCGCTGTCGCCGATCTGCTCCTGGTGATGCAGGATGCCGAAGTAGCTGAAGCGATCGATCTGTCCGGTGTCGGAGTTGAACTCGTACTCCTCGGCGTCGCGCCACTGCCGGTCGACGTCGAGCCAGTACGCCTGGTTGTTGAACTGCACGCTCTCGCTCGCCTGCCACTGCGCCTTGAAGCGCGTCCACGCGTCGCGATAGTGGATCCTGGCGTCGCCGACGTTGTAGTTCTCGTGGCGCAAGGACTCGTCGAGCCGGCCGTCGACCAGCGGCGTGCCGAAATACTCGAGCGGATTCTGATCGCCGTAGTCGTACGAGAGCGACAGGCGCAGGGCATCGGACACGTCCCATTGCAGCGTGCCCGCGATCGCGAGGCTGTCGGTGTCGCCGCGGTCGACCCAGTTGTCGGCCTGCTGGTAGCTGGCGTCGAAGCGATAAGCCCAGTTGTCGTTCAGCGGCCCGGTCAGGTCGACCGCGGCACGGCTGCGCTGGTCCTGGCCGAATCCGAGCTCGACCTGCGCGTCCTGCTGCTCGGTGTTCGGCTGGCGCGACACGATGTTGATCACGCCGCCGATCGCGCCCTGTCCGTACATCACGGACGCCGGGCCGTGCAGCACTTCGATGCGGTCCACGGACCAGGGATCGAACGGAAACGTAATGGTGCCGGCGCCGGCGAACAGGCGCGCGCCATCGAGCAGATACATCACCGAGCTGTGCCCGACGAAGCCGCGAACGCTCAATGCGGTGCCGCCATCGCCCGGGGTCGCTTCGCTCGTGATGCCGGTGGCGCGCGTGACCGATTCGACGATGCTCGGATCGCCGCGCTGCCGGATCACGTCGCCCGCCAGCACCTCTACGCTCGCGGGCGTCTGCAGCGGCGAGAGGTCCAGCCGCGAGCCTGTCCCCGAGCTGCTCCGACTCAGCCCGAGGCCCTCGATCCTGCGACCGAAGACTTCGACGGTTTCGAGCGTCTCGGGACGCTTGTCCGCGGCGTAAGAGTTGAGGCTGAAGCAGATGGCGGCGAGCAGAAACGTGCAGTGCTTGTTCATAGTCGAACAAGCATCGGGCGCGATGCCGCATGCGACGAGTAATTTACCGTTGCTGCGTCCGTTACCCGGCGTTAACGCGGGTCCGTCTCATATATATGAACGTTCCCGGCGCCTCAGTTGCGGTAGAGATACGCGAGCACGTGCGACTTATGTTGGTTGCGGGCCAGCCAGTCGCGGAATTCCTCCACGCGCGACGTGCCGTCCTCGCCGATCATGCGCGTCAGGATCGCGCGGCGCGTGCCTTCGGACTGCTCGCGGCGGATGCGCCGCTGCCACTGCTCGGTGAGGATTGCGGGCAGCGCGGTGCTCAGCTGCAAGGCTTCGAGCAATTCCCATTCGCCGCCGTCGAGCCACGCCTCGTCGCAGGTCGAGCACACGTCGACGCGATTGGCGACCGTGCCCGTCAGCTTGTATTTGGCCATCACGCGCGCGCATTTCGGGCAAACGAGCGCGGTCGGGGAGTCGGAAGTCGCGACCGGCCCGGCAGTCGGCGCGGCGGTGTCCGGTTGCGCGGCCAGCTTCTGCGTTTCCGCCCAATGCCGGTAGTACAGCAGCGAAACGAGACTGCCGTGGCACGTCTCGCAGCTCATGGCCGGCAGATATTCTTCGATCAGCGTGGGCTTCAGATCGGGGGTCCTACAGCGAGGGCATTTCATGGGGCTCCTGGGTCGTCTGCCAGGTCCGACCAGAAAACAAGTACAGTGGCGGACGAGCGTTGCGAGGGTAGCACCATGACGATCGTGAGAACGGCTATCGGCGTCACACCTTACGCGGTCACCGCGACGGCCGGGCGCCACACGTTGACCCTGGACGAGCCGACCTCCCGCGGCGGGCAGGACGCCGGACCCTCACCTTACGAAGCGGTGCTCGCGGGCCTCGGCGCATGCTCGGCGATCACGCTGCGCATGTACGCGGAGCGCAAGCAGGTGACGATCCGCTCGCTCGCGATCGAACTGAGCTTCCACAAGGAAGGCGAACGCAACGTCATCCGCCGCGTCGTGCAGCTGGACGCGGACCTCACGCCGGAACAGCGTGCGCGCTTTGCCGACATCGTCGAGCGCACGCCGGTCACGCTGACGCTGAAAGCCGGCAGCGAAATCCGCACCGAATTCCGCTGATCCCTCAGCGCTCTCCGAAGGGCCGCGGCTCGACCGTCTTCAGGAACGCGAACAACGCGTCGATCTCGGGGTCGTTCATGTACCCCAGGGCTTTGAACGGCATGACTTCGCTCACCGCCGAGCCGTCCGGACGCTTGCCGGTGCGCAACATGCTCTTGAACTGTTCCGCGGATGTGTAGTGCGCCATGGCACTGTCGGGCGCGGACGTCAGGTTCGCGGCAGCCGGCCACGAAGGTGGCGTGCCCGGAATCTTGCCGCCCGAGAAGTGCGCGCCGTGACAGCCCGTGCAGCCCTGCGCAATGTATTGACCGCGCGCGAGCAGCTCGTCGGGCACGGCCGCGGGCGACGGCGCCGTGTGATCGATTCTTTCCGCCGCATCCTTGATCGCGCCGAACAGATACGCCGCCTTGATCGGCAGCGGAAATTCGCTGAACTCCGCGGCGCCCGTGTTCGCCGGCGGCAGACTGCGCACGTACGCGACGATCGCGGCGACGTCGGCATCGGCCATCCGTGCGTAATCCTCGCTCGGCATGACCAGCAACGGCTCGCCGGAGGGCTTGACGCCATGGCGCAGCGTTCGAACCCAGTCCACGTCCGTGTAGCTGCGCGTGGGACTCGCGCCACCCGACGTAATGTTCGGCGAGCGCACGAAGAAGCCGCTCTTCTTGTCGTCGACGACGACGTGGCCGGCGCCGTCGGCGCCGTGGCAGTCCATGCAGCCGCGCGTCTTGTACAGGTACTCGCCGTGTTCGAGCTGCCCCTCGGCCGCCGTGAACGTCGCCTGCAACGGCGGCAGCTGCACGATGCGGTGGAGCTTGCGATCGGACAGGCGGCTGACGACGCCTGCCGCGGCCGCGACCAGTACGACGAGCCCCGTGAGGCTCACGAGAACGATCTTGACCGGTTTTTTCATCGCGCCCCCAAATGCAACGCGGGCGCATCCTATGCGAGCAGGCGCGCGCTGAACAGGCCTCTTTTTGAGACCCTGAGCGTGACTTTGGTTATCAGCCGATCATCCCGATGAGCAGCAGCAGCGCGAAGAAGATCGTCAGCACGATCGAGATGCCGATCGACAGCAGGAACAGCCGCAGGAACGCGCCGAAGCGCGACAAGCCATAGGAATGGCGCAGCTGCTTGTAGAGATGCAGCGGCGGCACGATGCCGAGCGCCGTGCCCCAGATCGCGCCGCTGACGCCGAACGCCGCGGCGAGCGTCAGCAGGATCAGGAACATCATCATGAAGCTGATCGAGTACGTGATGAAGATCGCGTGGTCGTACAGGTGGATGTCGCGGCGCCAGAAGAACAGCAGCCACATGAACGGCACGCTCAGCGGGATCAGCGCCCAGGAATACTTGTAGCTCGCGATCTTGATCTTGTAGAACGCGAGGCTCGGGTTGTCCTTCAGCTCCTTCGCGCCGTGCTCGAGCCGCTTCTGCAGCGCCGGCCAGCCGACATGGATGTCGGTGTTGCTGGTGCTGCCGCTCTTCAGGTCGGCGCTCGCCTTCGCCTTCGCTTCCTCGATCGCCTGCTTCGCCTTCTCGTTCGTCTCGAGGCTCTTGAGCGCGTCCCAGTTGCCCGTCGCGAGTGCGTCCATGACGGTCTGCGCCGCCTGCAGGTCGCTCAGGTTACGCTCGAGCTCCGCGCGCTTCGTCGGCGACAGGTCCGGGTCCTTGAGCTGCTCGCGCACCGCCTCGATCTTGTCCTCGGTGCGCTCCTTGGCGGACTCGTTGTTCTCCTTCCACTGCTCGACCACGTCGCCGGCGACGCTGTCCTTGGTGCTGTCGAAGAGGTTGCTCGTGGTGAAGGAGAACACGCCGAACATCAGGAACACGGTGAACAGGTACAGCGCCATCGGCGAGACGAACTTGGCGCGCTCGCCGTCGATGTAGCGGCGCGTCAGCCGGCCGGGATGGAAGAACAGCTCGGGAATCGTGCGCCACATCTTGCCTTCGAAGTGGAACACGCCGTGCAGGATGTCGTGGCCGAGGTGGACGAGGCTGCGGTGCAGGTGCGCACGCTGGCCGCACGAGGAGCAGAACGCGCCGTCGAGCTGCGCGCCGCAATTGAGGCACTTGCCGTGCTCTTCGGGCCCGCGCTTGCCTTTCGCGCCTTCGATCGTGCCGGCGATGATCGCGCCCGTGAGCACGTCGCCTGCTGCATCCGCTTCCCCGCTCATGGCGCGAAGAATAGCACCCGGGCTCTAGCCCGACACGCGTGCCCGATGCGCCGTCGGCGGCGTGGCTTCCCAGCGGCGCCACACCCGCCGCAGCTGATGGGCCGAGCTGAAGCCGGTCCGCTCCGCGACGCGCTCCATCCCGAGCTCGCTGTTCGTGACCAGCTCGCGTGCGAGCGCTACCCGCAAACGCTGTACGTAATCCAGCGGCGAGCAGCCGGCGTGCTCGGCGAACAGCCGGGCAAGATTGCGCGGACTCATGCAGGCGATCGCCGCCAGGCGCGTGGCGGACCACTGCGCCGCCGGATTCTTGATCACGGCATCCTGGACCCGGTGCAACACCGGGTGCACGTGGTTACGGTGCATGACCCACGGCGACAGCTGCGGATCGCCGCCCGAGCGGCGCATGTAGACGACGAGATCGCGCGCCACGGTCGCGGCGACGTGGTGACCGAGCTGCTGCCCGATGACGTACAGCGCCAGGTCCGTGCCCGCCGTCACGCCGGCGCTGGTGAAGACCCGGCCGTCTTCGACGAAAATGCGGTTGGCATGCACGGTCGCCGTCGGCTCGAGCCGGGTGAGATCGTCAATGTGATGATGATGAGTCGTGCATTCGCGCCGTTCGAGCAGCCCGGCCTTGGCCGCGAGCAGCGCGCCGGCGCACACGCACATGAGCGTGACGGTTTCGTTCTCCATCGTGCGTTTCAGCCAGCGCACCAGCGCGGTCGCCGGCGCACTGTCGAGGCTCAGCCCTCTGGAAGTGACGCCGGTTATGACGACGACGCTGTGATCCGGCACGTGCGCCGGCAGAGGCTCGAGCTTGCTGAGGTGCAGGCCGACCGCGGCACGCACGCTGGACTGAGCGCTCACGAAACGCAGCTGGTAGCTGCCCGGCGCCTCCCGCTCGGCGATGCGAAACGCTTCGCCCGCGCCGGCGACGTCGAGCAGCACCACCTCGGGCAGGATCGCGAACAGCACCGTCCTCACAACTGCAGGGTCTCCACGCGCTTGATCTCGGCGAAGCGGCCGGCCAGCACCAGCTCGGTGCGCTCCATGATGTCTTGCGGAGTATAGATGCGGCCGGATTCGGTCACCATCTTGAAGGTCAGCGTGGCATCCATCACGTAGCTCACCTGATAGCCCAGGTCGGAGGCGTGCCGCGTGGTGGTCTCGCAGCACTGCTCGGTGCGGATGCCGGACACGATGACCCGCCCGATGCCGTGCTTGCGCAGCCAGTAGTCCATGCTCTGGCCGTCGGCAGTGCTCGCGAACATGGCGGAATGCACCGACTTGCTGAACACCTCGGTCGGCTCGATGCGCAGCCCGGGCAGTGTTTTGACATAGCCTGACCGCCGGGAAAACGGGTTCGACGCGCCCTCGTCCTCCTCGACGTGGAACACCTGCAGCACCGGAATGCCCTGCGCAGCGCAGCGGTCGATCAGCGCCTGCAGCCGCTCGATGAAGCGCGGCGCGTCGGTGTCGGACCAATAGGGGCGCTTGAGGAAGGACTGCTGCGCGTCGACGACGATCAGGGCGGATTTCATGGGGAGCCTCCGGTGTTGGAGGCACATGGTGCCCGCGGGTCAGGACGCTCACCAGAGGCTCCCAGGACGCGGAGCGGTCAAAAACGGACGAGACCCGGAGAGACTCTCGCCAAGATCGCCAAGCACGCCAAGAAGAATGACTCGAAAAATCCCTTCCGGCCTTGGCGATCTTGGCGATCTTGGCGAGAGATTATTTCTTCTTCTCCTGCTCGCGCGCGCCGGCCAGTATCCCCGGCAACGCGTAGTTGCCCTCGTGGCACGCGTATTCGTAGATGTGGTCGTCGGTCCGACGCAGCGGCACTTCGCCCTTCCACGGCTGGGTGTAGGCCGCGCTGTCCTCGACCGTGAACTGGTACAGGACTTCTTTCTCGCCGACCCGCGTGAAGCGCTCCGTCACCTTGGCCGTAGGCGGCAGGTAGAAGCGCTGCTTGATGCCGTAGTGCGCTTTCTGTCCCGGGTTGAGGTTCGTGGTCTCGACTACGAGCGTGTCGCCTTCCCAGCGGCCGATCGAGTCGCCCATCCACGGCGTGATCTCTTTCGGCAAGTGCTTGCCGCCGATCCGCACGACGCGCGCGTCGTGCACCATCTCGACGAGGATCATCACTGCGTCGGGCGTCTGCACGATCTGGTAATTGTTGTTGTAGACATCCGGCAGCATCGGCGGTCCGCTCGTGGAGCCGAAGCCGAGCAGGCAGCGCTCGCCGAGCGCGCGACGCTCGGGACCGTCGAAATTCAATCCGGCGCGCGCGGCCTGAAACGCCTTCTGTCCGTCCGTCGTGTACGGCACTTTGCCGTTCGTCGGCTCGACGATGAACGAAGTCCGATGCTCGCCCCGCACCGTCGCGAGCTGCGTGCCCGGATCGAGCCAGAAAGCGTTGTAGCCACCGGGATCGGTGCTGGCTTTCTGCTGCACGCTGGGATCGACTGGCTTCGCATCCGCGGCGGCGAATTGCGCGAACAGGTTGGTGCGCTCGAACTCGGCGGCTTCCGCATCCGTGAAGGTCGCCTTGCCCTTGAACATGTCGTCACGCTCGAGCGATGTCAGCGACGCGTTCGTCCATGTGCCTTGCAGATCGGGCGCACCCCATGAAGTCCGCGGCGCCTGCCATTGAGAATCGGCGGCGCTGGCAACGCCGGCGGTCACCAGAATTGCGATCGCTACACATTCGCGCTGGAACATGGAGACACTCCCGACGGCGAGGGCTGCGTCACTAGCCTACTGCGGTGGAACGGGAAGGAACAGCGTGAATGCCGCTCCGCTCGGCGCATTGGCGGACGCGTCGAGACGGCCGCCGTGCGCATGCGCGATCTGTCGCGCCAGGCTCAGGCCGATGCCGGAGCCGCCCGCCTTGGTCGTGAAGAACGGCACGAAGATGCGCTCGAGCGCATCGGCGGGAATACCAGGCCCGTTGTCGAGCACGGCGATCGCCACGCCGTCGGTCTCGAGGCGGGCGCGAACTTCGATACGCGCATCGGCGGTCTGCACCAGCGCATCGACGCTGTTGTGCAGCAGGTTGAGCAGCGCTTGTTCGAGCATCGCGGCGTCCGCGCGAACCGCCAGCTCCGGCGGCTCGATGTGCGCCATGAACGCGATCCCCTTGCCGGAGAACACCGCGCTCATGAGTTGCTCGACCTTCTGCACGAGGCTGGCGACGCGCACTGCGCGCAGCACCGGCTGGGGACGCTCTGCCATCTTGCGGTAGCGCTCGACGAAGCTCATCAGTCCGGCACTGCGTCGCGCGATCGTATCGATCGCGCCCGCAACATCCGCCACGTGCCGGTCGCCGCCTGCGCCGGTATCCGTGCGCATCGCCGCCACTAACGGCCGCACGCTCTCCGCAAGCGACGCGATCGGCGTCAGCGAGTTCATCATTTCATGCGCCAGGATGCGCACGAGGTCGTGCCACGCCTGCAGCTCCGCCTCATCGAGCTCGCTGCCGATGTTCTGCAGCGAGAGCACGCGCTGAGCGACGCCGCCGGCAATGAACTGCGAGGCCGAGGCGAGCATTCGTTGACCGTTGGCGAGCCGCACGACCTTGCGCCGCCCCGGCGCGAGCTCCTGCAACTCGGCCGCGGCGGGGCCGAACGCTGGAAGTTGCGCGAGGCTCGCGACCGGCACTCCGGCGAGCTGGCGCGCGGCCCGGTTGGCCAGCGTGACGGAGCCGCTCGGTTCGACGATCAACATCGCAACAGCGGAAGTATCGAGCAGCGCCTGCAGCGACTCGACCTGCCGCTGCTGCGACACTCGTGACGCACTCAGTGCGGTGGCGGCGCGATCGATCGCGGCGGCGAGACGGCGGAATCCTCGCGTTGCTGCCGCATCGCGCGATGGCCGCTCGAAGTCGCCGACAGCGAGCCCGGCGACGAATTGAGCGAGCATGCGATCGCTCCTGGCCACATGCCGCCGCAGCTCGAACACCAGGACTGCCGCAACCGCGGCGACGACGAGCGCAGTCGCGTAGAGCCGTTGCGTCGCCAGCAGCTGCAGGATCGCGAACGCGCCCGCGCCGAGCAGGGCGGCGCGCAGCGCGATGCCAAGGCTGTACGGTCCGGCCGACATCGTTCGCTCCTTCATCTCAGACATCTCAGAGACCATGCTTCGCCATGCGTCGGTACAGCGCGGGCCGGGTCAGTCCGAGCGCTGCTGCGGCCTGCGAAATGTTGCCGTGATAGTGCGCGAGCGCGCGCTCGATGGCGCCGCGCTCGATCGAGTCGAGGGCAAACCCACCGTCGGGCGCCGCGGCCGGCGCGGCGCCGAGGAACGGAAAGTCCTCCGGCCCGAGCTTGTCGCTCGCCGCCAGAATCGTGGCGCGCTCCACGGCGTGACGCAGCTCGCGCACATTGCCCGGCCAGTTGTAATCCTCCAGCGCCGCGAGCGCTTGCGGCGACAGCCTGCGACGCGGCACGTTGTACTTGCGCGCATATGCAGCGAGAAAGTGCTCGAGCAGCGCTGGGATGTCCTCGCGCCGCTCACGCAGCGGCGGCAGCACGATCTCGACAGTCTTGATCCGGAACAGCAAGTCCTGGCGGAACACTTCCTCGCGCGCGAGGTCTGCCGGTGCACGATTGGTTGCCGTCACGAGGCGCACGTCGATCGGCACGGGCCGCGTCGCGCCGACGGGCAGCACCTCGCGACGCTCCAGCACCGTCAGAAGCTTGCGTTGCAGGTGCAGCGGCAGATTGCCGATCTCGTCGAAGAACAACGTGCCGCCCTGCGCCGCCTGCATGCGGCCGACCCGATCGGCATCGGCGCCGGTGAAGGCGCCGCGGCGATGGCCGAACAGCTCGCTCTCGAACAGCGTATCGGGGAGCGCGCCGAGATCGACGCTGACGAACGGCTGCGCCGCGCGCGGCGAGAGCCGGTGAATCTCGCGAGCGGTGAGCTCCTTGCCGGTGCCGCTCTCGCCGAGGATCAGGACGTTCGCATCAGTCGGCGCGGCACGGCGCACGAGCTCGAACACGCGGCGCAGCGCCGGCGCGCTGCCGATGATTCCGCCGGCGGGCGCGGCGCTGACGCTTGCGAGCGCGGCATTGCGCGTCTTGAGGTCGGCCGCCTCGCGCCGAGCCTGGGCAAGCGATACGGCGGCGGACAAGGTCGCGACGAGCTTGTCGTTCTGCCACGGCTTCAACACGAAATCGACCGCGCCGCTCTTCAGCGATTCGACCGCCAGCGAGACGCCGCCGAATGCCGTCATCAGCACCACGGAGACGTGCGGGTCCAGCGCGCGAATGCGCGTTAGCCAGTCGAGGCCCTCGCGGCCGCTGTGCACGCCGACCGCGAAGTTCATGTCCAACAAGACCGCATCGACGGTTGTCCGGGCCAGAGCTTCCGCGAGTTGCGTCGGATTCGGCAGCGCTTCGACGCTCGCGACGGCACTCGCGAGAGCCATGCGCGCGGCAGTAAGAACGTCCGGGTCATCGTCGACGACGATCACGTGGCCAGACAGGAGGGACGCAGCCATGTACGTAAACGTACAGCGACCGTCCGTTTTCGTACAGCATCTGGATCGTTCACGATCTAAGTAGCTGAAATCGGTAATGAAAGCAGCTGGCACCGCGATTGCAACAGCCAGGACATGCCCATGGACCGCCCGTTGCCCAAGCCGCGATTCAGACGCAGCGTGCTCGTCGCCGGCGCTGTCGCCGTGGCGCTGCTCGCATTCATTCTGATCGCGCAGCCCTTCAACGCCGGTCGCACGGTGCGCCTGCGCGCGGTGGCCGTTTCTGTGGCGACGGTCGAACGCGGCGTGTTCCGTGACTTCGTGCCACTGCGCGGCCGCATCGTGCCGCGCGACATCGTGTTCCTCGACGCACAGGAAGGCGGACGCGTCGAGCGCGTGCTGGTCGAAGCCGGCGATCTGGTCACCGCCGGCCAGCCGCTGCTCGAGTTCGGCAACACCGAGTTGCAGCTCGAAGTGATCGATCGCGAGACGCGGCTGATCGAGCAGATCAACAACCTGCGCGGCACGCACACGGCGCTCGAACAGAATCGCGTCGCGAACGAAAAGAGCCTCGTCGACATCGACTACAACATCGTGCGGCTTACGCGCCTGACGCAGCGGCGCACGACTCTCGCCGAGCGTGGCGCCACCTCTGCCGAAGAGAAGGAAAAGGTCGCCGACGAGCTCGCGTACTATCGACAGCTGCGGCCGCTGCTCGCGGACACGTCGCAGAAGCAGGAGGCGATGCGCCTGCAGCGCCTGCCGGAGATTCGCGACGGGCTCGAGAAGCTGCAGCAGGATCTTGCGATCACCCGCGGCAAGCTCGACAACCTCATCGTGCGCGCGCCGGTCGCCGGGCGGCTGACGGAGATGGACCTGAAGGTCGGACAGAACTGCGAGCGCGGGCGGCGGCTCGCGGAGATCACCCCCGATGCGGGATTCAAGCTGGCGGCGGACGTCGACGAGTTCTATCTCGGCCGGGTCCGCAACGCTCAGACCGCCGCGGTGCGCATCAACGACGAGGATTGGCAGCTGCACGTCACGCGCGTCTATCCGCAGGTGAAGAACGGCACGTTCCTCGTCGACCTCGCATTCGACGGGACTCAGCCGACGCGAGTGCTGCCGGGCCAGGCCGTGCAGGGCAAGCTCGCGCTGGGCAGCGACTCGCAGGCGCTGGTGCTCGCGACCGGAGCGTTCCTCGAGCGCAGCGGCGGCGATTGGGTCTTCGTATTGACGGACGACGACACGGCGCAGCGCCGCCGGGTGCGCATCGGCCGTCGCAACGCCGAGCAGGTGGAAATTCTCGGCGGTCTCGCGGCCGGCGAGCGCGTGATCGTCTCCGACTATTCCGGCCTGGAACGCATCGATCGCATCGAACTGACGCAATGAGGACCCCGACATGCTGAAGCTGGAGAACGTCGCCAAGAGCTATCGCACCAGCGAGGTGGAGACGCGCGCGCTCGACGGCGTCTCGCTCGAGATCGGCGCCGGCGAGTTCCTCGCCGTGATGGGACCTTCCGGCTGCGGCAAGTCGACGCTGCTGAACGTGCTCGGCCTGCTCGACAGCCCGAGCGACGGCGACTACTGGTTCTGCGGCGAGAACGTCGCGCGCTACTCCGAGCGGCAGCTCACGGCGCTGCGGCGCGCCGCGCTCGGCTTCATCTTCCAGAGCTTCAACCTGATCGACGATCTCACCGTCGCCGAGAACGTCGAGGTCGCACTCATCTATCGGCGCATCGCCGCGAGCGAGCGCAAGCGACGCACCGCCGAAGCGCTGGAGCGTGTCGGCATTCCGCATCGTGCGAAGCACCTGCCGCAACAGCTGTCGGGCGGCCAACAGCAACGTGTCGCGATCGCGCGTGCGCTGGTCGCGAATCCAAAGCTGATCCTCGCCGACGAGCCGACCGGCAATCTCGATACCGCCAACGGCGACACGGTGATGAGCCTGCTCACCAGCGTCGCCGCTGCGGGGACTACCGTCGTGATGGTGACGCATTCGCTCGCGCATGCGGCGCACGCAAGGCGCACGGTCAAGCTGCTCGACGGTCGCGTCGTCAGCGAAACGCTGCTGGCGGCCTGAGGATGCTGCGTCACTACATCACTGCGGCCCTGCGCAACCTGGCACGCAACAAGCTCTACTCGATCATCAACGTCGTCGGCCTTGCAGTCGGTTTCGCGGCGGCCACGCTCATTGCGCTGTTCGTACGCAACGAGCTGACGTTCGACCGGCAGTGGCCGGAGCGCGAGCGCATCTACCTGCTCGCTGCCGCGCTGAAGGTGCCCGGACGCGAGCTGATGCAGTCGCAGGGAGCCAATCCCGACGCCGCCGTTCGCTTACGGACGCGCGTGCCGTCGAGCGTCGCGATCGCGCGGCTGATGCCCGAGGAGCACACCGTGCGCCGTGGCGAGATCGAAAACAACGAGGTAGTGAACTTCGCCGATCCGCAGTTCTTCAGCGTGCTGCGCATGCCGACGCTCGCCGGTGACCTCGACACGGCGCTGCAGCGTCCCGATGGACTCGTCCTCACCGCCAGCGCGGCGCGCAAGTACTTCGGCCGCATCGAGGTGATCGGCGAGACGCTCGAGCTGGATCGCCAGCACCCCATGGGCGTCGCCGCCGTCGTGCCCGACCTGCCGTCCAACGTTCACCTGAGCGCCACCATCTTCGCAGCGGCGCTCGCCTCGTTCTCCGAGATGACTGCCGCCGACGCGGCTCCGTGGCCACCGCGCGGGTTTTCGTTGGGCACGCTGACGTACGTGAAACTGCCGCGCGGCATGGAGATAGAGCGAATCGCGCGCGAGCTGCCGGCGATGTCCGAGGAGTACGCGGCCGCCGCCGGAGCGAAGACCGCAGACTTTGCGGTGCCGATGAAGCTGGTGCCCATTGCAGACGTGCATATGAAGCTGCCGCAGTTCGGCACGGTGCCGGCAGGCAACGCGAACCTGCTGTACGTCGTCTCGCTGATCGCAGTGTTGATCGTTGCAGTCGCCGCGATCAACTTCGTGACGCTGATGACGGCGCGGGCGGCGCGACGCGCCACCGAGATTGCGATCCGCAAGACCGTCGGCGCGGAGCCGCGCGACCTGACGATCCAGTTCATCGGCGAGTCGATACTCCATGCGCTGCTCGCGCTCGTCGTCGGCTTCGCGCTGGTCGAGCTGCTGCTGCCGTCCTTCAATGACTTCACGCAACGCGAGATCCACCTGAGCTACACGCACGACTTCGCGTTCGTGGCGTCGGTCGCCATGCTCGCAGCGGTCACCGGCATGCTGGCCGGTATCTATCCGTCGCTGGTGCTCTCGCGCTTTCGTCCGGCGCAGGTGTTCAAGGGCGGGCCGTTGCCGACCGGGGGCTCCGCGGCAGTACGGCAGGCGCTGGTGATCGCACAGTTCGCGGTGCTCATCACGCTGACCATTGCCGCGACGGTCGTGTACGCCCAGGTGAACTTCGCGATGAACGAAGGCTGGCGGCTCGACAAGGACCAGGTGCTCGCGATCCGCAGCTCCTGTCGTGATGCCTTCGCCATCGAGCTGCGCAAGCTGCCTGGCGTGCGCGCTGCCGCGTGTTCCGGCGGCACGCCCTACGGCCTGTTCACCTCCGGCGGCGTGCTCGGTCCGGACGGCACGCAGTTGTCGATGGCCGAAGTGCCGATCGAGCCCGGCTTCTTTCAGCTCTACGGGCTGCAGCAGCCCCTCGCCGGCCGCTTCTTCTCGGCCGATCGTCCTGGCGAGGTCGGGCCGCGCGGCGGGGACGGCCGCTTCATCGGACCCGTGATCCTGAACGAGACTGCTGCGCGCATGCTCAACTTCACCACGCCACAGGCCGCGGTCGGTCAGATCATCCGCCAGCCGCCCGGCCGCTACAGCACGGGCGTCACCTCCGAGGTCGTCGGCGTGGTCGCCGACTTCCCCGTCGGCTCGCTGCACAGTCCGATCGATCCAGTCGTGTTCTTCACCGATGCCGCGTACTTCGACATCGTCAGCGTCAAGCTCGACGGCCGGCAGATTCCGCAGACGCTCACCGCGATCGACAGGCTGTGGCAGCAGCTCGGCGAGCCGCGGCCGATCAACCGCTGGTTCGCCGACGAGTTCCTCGAGGATGTGTATCGCGAGGATCTGCGCCAGGGGCAGATGGCCGCGGTGTCCGCGGCTATCGCCGTCTTCATCGCCTGCCTCGGCCTGTTCGGCCTCGCGGCATTCACGGCGGAGCGGCGCACGAAGGAAATCGGCGTGCGCAAGGCGCTCGGCGCAAGTCGCATGGACATCGTGCGGATGCTGCTGTGGCAGTTCACGCAGCCGGTGCTGTGGGCGAACCTGATCGCCTGGCCGGTCGGCTGGTACGCGATGCATCGCTGGCTGGAGCGCTTCGCCTATCGCACCGACATCGAGCTATGGATGCTGCTCGGCGCGAGCGTTCTCGCGATGGTCATCGCGCTGGCAACCGTCGCGATGCACGCCATCGTCGTCGCGGGGGCACAGCCGGTCACTGCGTTACGGTACGAGTAGATCGGCGCAGCCGACGCGGCGCGTGGCCGCGTGGGCTGTCTGCTGAAACGAAGGATCTCAGTTCAGGCCGCAGGCGCCATTGTCGCTGGCGCAGACTGCGCGGGTGCGATCCATGTCGTTCTTCATCGCCTCCTTGTTGCGAACCAGCTCGCGCAGCTCAGCTTCGTTCCGGCAATCTTCCTTCGGGAAGCGCGAGCCGAGCACCGGCCTCTTCACGCAATAGACCTGCTCGCCGTTGATGCGCTTCGGGCGATAGCCCTGGGGCGGCTTGAAGGGCTTGTCGTCTTCGGTCGCGATCGACGCGGTCGTCGCCGCGTTCGCAGTCGCCTGCTCGGCCGGTTTCGCCGGCGCCGTCTCCGCCGTTGCTTGCGGTTTCGCATCCGCAGAGGTCGGCTCGTCGGCCGCCCAGGCTCCCATCGTCGCCAACATCAACGCAGTCGTCAGTAACGCGGTACGCATGATGTCCCTCTCCTGGGAAACGGGATCAGTCTACTGTTTCGATTCGCTACGCGCGGCTTCCTTCTGCCGTTCGATGGCGCGCAGCTGCTCCTCGGTACGGCAGGTGTCCTTCCCGAAGCGCGAGCCGGACACGACGCGTGACGAGCAATACACTACCTTGCCGCCGACGCGCTTCTCCCGGTAACCCGCGGGTACCTTGAAGGGCTTGCCCTCCTCCATCGTAGCCGTCGCTGGAGTCGTCTGTTCAGTCTGCTCAGCCTGTTCGGTCGTTTCGGTCGCCTGTTCAGTGACCGCGGCCGGCTCAGCCGGCTGCGCCTGCGTGGCCTCTGCGCTCGCTTCCTGCTTCGTTTCAGAAAAGCTTGAATCCTGTCCCCAAGCTGTCGCCACCACCCACATCAATGCCGCCGTCAACGCAATTCGCATGAATTTCCCCAAAATCGAGCCACAGATCCACCCGAGCGGGCGATTCCACACATTCGCAACAGGCTTTGCAAGCTCTTGGCGCACGATTGGGCGGGCATCGCCTGTGTCGAGAAAGGTCAGGGCGCCCGAATCTGAACGCCAGCTGACCGGCCAGTGAATCCAAACGTCGCCTGGGGGTACTTACCCCGGGAATTGCGCCGGGCGCCGGGGACGGCCGGCGCAGGGAGGAGCCGATGCAGGCGCTGGAACGCGAGGAGTTGCCGTGGACCGATATCGAGCCGTATTTCGATCGAGCGCTGCAGCTGGACAGGCAGTCCTGTACCACCTGGCTCGGCGAGCTGGATGAGCGGCGGCCGGACGTCGCCAAAGCCGTCCGTGCTCTGCTCGCGCAACGGGAAGCGCTGAACGCAGACGGATTCCTGGAAGGCTCGGCGTTCGCGGGTGTCGAGAGTCTCGCGCCCGCGCTTCGCGACATCGTCGCCAGACATGCCGCGCGCCTGACCGGCTCGGCCGCGGTGGACGCCAGGTCACGCCAGGGCTGGACGTCCGGCGCCGTCGTCGGACCGTATCGGCTGATCCGCGAAGTCGGCATCGGCGGCATGAGCAGCGTGTGGCTCGCGGAGCGCAGCGACGGCCAGCTCAAGCGCGAAATCGCGCTCAAGCTCCCACTGACGGGGCCGCGCACGCAGGTCGACCGCTTCACGCGCGAACGCGACATCCTCGCGGCGCTGACCCATCCCAACATCGCGCGGCTGTACGACGCCGGCATCAGCGATTCCGGTCAGCCGTATCTCGCGATGGAGTACGTCGCGGGCACCCAGCTGATCCACAGCTGCGACGAGCGCATGCTCGACATTCGCGGGCGACTGCGCCTGTTCGTGCAGGCGATGGACGCAGTGCAGTTCGCGCACGCCGAGCTGGTGATCCACCGCGACCTCAAGCCGTCGAACATTCTGGTCACGGCCGACGGCCGCGTCGTGCTGCTCGATTTCGGCATCGGCAAACTGCTCACGCAGGACGCCGCGGAGGAAACCGAGCTCACGCAGACGTCCGGCCGGCTGTTCACGCCGGGCTACGCATCGCCGGAGCAGATCGCCGGTCAGCCGCTGACCACCGCCTCGGACATCTATTCGCTCGGCGTGGTGCTGTACGAGTTGCTCACCGGCGTTCGTCCGTATCGCCTGAAGTACGACTCGCGCGCGGCGCTCGAAGAAGCGATCCTCAAGGAAGATCTGCGGCGGCCGAGCCAGAACAAGTTCTCGTCGCAGATCGCGACGGTGCGCGCCACTTCGGAGCGCGCTCTCGTCCGAACGCTCGCCGGCGACCTCGACACGATCGTGCTCAAGGCGCTCAAGCGCAATCCGTTGGAGCGCTACTCGTCGGTGAGCGCGTTTGCGCAGGACATTCTCAATCATCTGAACAACGTGCCGGTGAGCGCGCGGCCGGACAGCCTCTGGTATCGCGCCGGGCGCTTCGCCGTGCGCTACAAGGTCCCGGTTGCTGCGGCCGCCGTTGCGAGTGTCGCACTCGTAAGCGGCGCGGCTGTCGCAATCTGGCAAGCACGCTCGGCGGCCGCAGAGCGCGATCGAGCATTCGCGTTCGCGTCGCGCAACGAAGCAGTGACCGAATTCCTCGGCAGGATGATCACGGACGCGGCGGCTTCGCAGACGCCCATCACGGTGAACGAGCTGCTGATGCGCGGTGAAAAGCTCGCGCTGAACGACGCGAGCGGCAGCCCCGAGAACCGCGCGGCGGTGCTCGAGATGATCGCCGATCGTTATTTCTCGACCGACAACGGCGAACGCGCCGAGCCGCTGCTCGCACGTGCATTGCAGTTGCTGGCGAAGTCCCGGGATTCCGCGCTGCGCTCGCGCCTGACATGCAAGCACGCAGCAGCATCTGCCGAGATCGGACATGCACAGCCCGCGCTGCAGGCGATGTACGCCGAGGTCGCTCGACTCGACCGCGATCCGCAGACAGCGAGCCACTGCCTGTACAACGCAGCCACGATTCATCTGGCCGAGCAACGTCCGGCCGAGGCGCTGCGCGATGCGCAGCTCGGCCTGAAGAAGAGCAGTCAGGTCGAGAACGCCGGTGTCGTTGAAGCCGCGCTGCTCGGCGCAGCGGGCTACGCCTATTCGCTCGACGCCCGCGGCGTCGAAGCGGAGCAGTACTTCGAACGAGCGTTGCATAGGTACCGCGAGCTGGGCCGCGAGCACAGCGACGGCGCGCTCGCTGTGCTCAACGATTGGGGCTCGGCGATGCTGAGCGCAGGCGTGCCGCAGCGCGCGCTGGAGCTGCTGGAGGAAAGCGAGCGCATCGAGCGGCAGCGCGGGCCCGACATCGAGCTGACCGCGACGGTGGTCGGCAATCGCGGGCTCGCGTTACAAGCACTCGGACGGCTGGATGAGGCGCGGGCGGCGTTCGATCTCGAGTGTCAGCTCGCCATCCACCACGCTGACGAGTTCAGCCAGATGCATTGCCTGGTGGGCGAAGCGTCGCTTTCGATACAGACCGCAGAGCTCGACGCAGCTCAGGAGTTCTTGAATCGCCTCGGCCAGCTGATCGACAAGTCTGCGCTGCCGGCGGTCAGTCCGCCGGTGCGCGTCCGGGCGGTGTTGCAGGGCCGGCTCGACCTGGCGCGCGGCAAGCTCGCCGAAGCCCGCGCCAATTTCGAGCGTGCGCTCGTCACGGATGGCCAGGATCCGACGAGCATGCACGCCAACGTGGGCAAGTCGATGACCGCACTCGCTGCGAACGATCCGGACGGCGCGGTCGAGGCCGGACGCCGCGCCTTGCGCATCGCTGCAGCGTTGCAGGGTGACGTGCCGCATTCCGCTCAGACCGGGCTCGCCTCGCTGTGGCTCGGCCGTGCTCTGCTGCGCTCCGGCGACCGTGTTGCAGGGCGTAACGCGCTCGAAACGGCCATTACGCATCTCTCCAACACGATCGACGCGGAGCATCCCTACCTGCTGCAGGCTCGCGCGGAACTAGGCGACGTGCTTCACGGCGCGATGGCGAGCACCAGCCAGGATCATAAGGACGCCGAGCGCTAGCGGCGCGAAGCTGCCGCCGCCGCCCGCGCGGCCGCCCTCGCGCTTCGCAACGCGGACGTTGGCTTTGCCCGCGCGCACGTCGGCTTCGAACTTCGTCAACGCGCCGTCGAAGTTGTCGATCATCTGCGTCGTGGCGCCCGCGAAGCTCGCGGCGCTCGACTCGCGCGCTTCGCGCGGCTGATCGACGAGCGTCGAGTTGCGTGCGCGGCTGTCCGTGCCGCCCGCACGCAGGATCAGCGACTGCGTCACGGGATCGACGACCGCGAGGTCGACGAGCGTCGCAACGTCGTGATGATTGCCCTTGAGCACGTACGCACCGACGATCGTCAGGTAGCCGAGCGACCATTCGTTCTCGTCCATGTGCTCGACCTGGTCGTACGACACCAGCGCCATGACGTCGACCGAGTACAGGCGCTGCACGCCCTGCAGCCCCTCGAAGCCGCGGCTGTTGCGCAGGTAGTAGTCCGGGATCGTGACGATCTCGGTGACGAACTTGCGGTCCGCGAAGCGCTGGCGGATGCGCTCCAGCAATTCGTCGCGCTGGGCTGCGGTCGGCCCGGCGCCGTTCTGCGTCGGCAGGAATGCCAGGCCAACGCGCAACGGCACTCTCAGCTCGGGAATCTGGTTCTCCG